>DUOI01000115.1 GCA_012838915.1 Clostridiales bacterium | reverse complement strand
TTTGGAAAACAATGATGAAATGGTATTGGAAGGCTTCATTCGCTTCCGCTTGAAGGATTTCAAGCATGAACTGGAAGAAGCAGTGGATCGGGCAGTGGATGATCTGTTGATAGAAAAGGAGTACGGTGAATTCATCAAGCTGCTTCGTTATTTCGTAGAAATCCAGGAACCCAAGGTGGAAGAGGTACATGTAGTGATGGGAGAGGATAAGAAATATATTCTGTTGGATGCCGGCCTTCGCATAATAAACAATGATTTATTGGAGGACCTGGCTAAGGAGATCAGCCACAAGGAAATCAGTCATGATGATTTATTAATCAGCTCCCTGATTACAATTGCACCAAGAAAAATTACCATCCATGAGTACGACCGGATTCAAAATAAGGAGCTGTTGAATACCATTAACAATGTATTCATCGGAAAGGTTACCTTGTCCGAGGAAGGGATCCTGCCCCGGCAGCAATGAGATGCAGAACGGGTATTAAATGAAATTGCTTACGCACCTTGTAATTATAATTAAATGATTGTAATCAGGCATCGGAATGAATTGTTGTTCCGGTGCTTATTTTTTTTGACAAAAATTGAGCCTTTTCTTCTACCCGACTATGGGTTAAAATGGGGATTGTATCAGGACGGGTTAAACCGGGGGTGAAGAAATTTGATTGAATTGTTGATAATGACGGTAGTGGGAGCCTTAATCGGTTGGTTTACCAATTACTTGGCAGTGAAAATGCTGTTTCGGCCTATCCGGCCCCGGCGTGTGCCGTTGATAAAAATTGAATTACAGGGACTGATTCCCAGGCGGAGAGAGGAAATTGCCGTCACTATCGGGGCAACCGTTGAAAAGGAGCTGATTTCCGTTAAGGATTTGGTCAGCAGGCTTATTGAAGGCGAAAACAGACTGGAGCTGATTCGAAGCATAAGAGCCAGAATTCTGGCTGTGATTGAAGAGCGCATCCCTTCCTTCATCCCCAGAGGGATTAAACAAGCTATATTGTCCCGTGTTCGTGATACAGTGACTCAGGAAATAGGGAACTTTGTGGATAACTCCATGGGAGATTTAATAGAGCAATCTGTACAAAAAATTAACATAAGCAATATGGTGGAGCAGCGCATTAAAAATTTGGAACTGGAGGAAGTAGAGCTGCTGACATTGGAGATTGCCAGTAAGGAGCTGAAGTACATTGAATACCTGGGGGGTGTACTGGGGGCCGTGATTGGGTTGATACAGGGACTCCTGCTGCTTTTGCTGAGAAATATTTCTTGACATTCCGGGCGCAGTCGGACTATAATGATTGCTAATAAACAGTAAACTATAAGTAAATGCGTTGAAAAGGACGAGTAAACCAAAGCACCGTCATCAGAGAGGGAATGCCGCAGGCTGGAAGCATTCCCGGACAGGATTTGGTTGAAAACCAGCCTTGGAGCATTTCGGCGGGATGCCGTTATAATCCGCACGAGTTGGGCATTTTTTGCCAACAAGGGTGGAACCGCGAGCAGAGCTCTCGTCCCTTTACGGGATGAGGGCTTTTTTGATTTTTGATAAATGTATTTTAGTTCATTGATTAACAGTGAAAGGAGTGGAATCAAATGAAGATTAGATTGAAGGACAATAAGGTTAAGGAATATCCGGAAGGTATGTCAGTGCTGGATATTGCCAGAGACATCAGCCCGGGTCTGGCCCGGACCGCCATGGCGGGGGAGGTGAACGGCCGCACCGCTGATATCAGGAAGAAAATCTATGAAGACTCGGATTTGAAAATATTAACCTTTGAGGATCAGGAGGGCAAAAAGGCGTTTTGGCATACCTCCTCTCATATCCTGGCCCAGGCGGTAAAGAATCTGTTTCCGGAAGCAAAGCTTGCCATCGGCCCGGCAATTGACAACGGATTCTACTATGATTTCGAAGTAGACAAGCCCTTCAGTACTGAGGACCTGGAAGCCATTGAAAAGGAAATGACCCGAATTGTAAAGCAAAACCTGGAACTAAGCCGTTTTGAGCTGCCCCGGGAGGAAGCACTTAAGCTGATGCAGGAAAAGGGCGAGAGTTATAAAATGGAATTAATCAGCGATTTGCCGGAGGATGAAGTGATTTCCTTTTACCGTCAGGGCGATTTTGTTGATCTGTGCGCCGGGCCGCATATTATGTCCACCGGGGCAGTTAAGGCAATTAAGCTGCTCAATGTAGCCGGAGCATATTGGAGGGGCAGTGAAAAAAACAAAATGCTTCAGCGTATATACGGTGTTTCATTCCCCAAAAAAAGTCAGCTGACAGAATACCTGAACCGCCTGGAGGAAGCAAAAAAGCGGGACCATAGAAAGTTGGGCAAGGATTTGGATTTGTTCAGCATTCAGGAGGAAGGTCCGGGCTTTCCCTTTTTCCATCCCAAGGGCATGATACTTCGCAACCAACTGGAGGATTATTGGCGGAAAGAGCATGTAAGGCATGGATATCAGGAAATCAAAAGCCCTATTATTCTGAATCGGGATCTCTGGATTCGTTCCGGTCATTGGGAACATTATAAGGAAAACATGTACTTTACCAAAATTGACGATATGGATTATGCCGTCAAGCCCATGAACTGTCCGGGAAGTATGCTTGTATACAATAGAAAAATCCATAGCTATCGGGATCTTCCCCTGCGGATATGCGAGCTGGGACTGGTACACCGGCACGAATTGTCCGGAGCTCTTCACGGATTGATGCGGGTGCGTTGTTTTACCCAGGACGATGCCCATATTTTTATGCTGCCCGAGCAGATTAAGGGTGAAATTATCGGAGTCATCAATATGGTAGATGATTTTTACAATTTATTCGGCTTCAGGTATCATGTGGAATTATCCACCAGGCCTGAAGATTCCATGGGAAGCGAGGAAGATTGGGATAAAGCCACAAAAGCCCTGCAGGAAGCCCTGGAGCACAAGGGTTTGTCCTACAAAATAAATGAAGGGGACGGCGCATTTTACGGGCCTAAAATTGATTTCCATTTAGAGGATTGCCTGGGCCGTACCTGGCAATGCGGCACCATTCAGCTGGATTTCCAGATGCCGGAGCGGTTTGATTTAACCTATGTGGGCTCCGACGGAGAAAAGCACCGGCCGGTTATGATCCACCGGGTGATATTCGGCAGTATTGAACGGTTTATTGCCATTCTGACCGAGCACTTTGCAGGAGCTTTTCCGGCCTGGCTGGCACCGGTCCAGGTAAAACTGTTGTCCATTACCGATCGATCCAATGAGTATATTCATAAACTCATGGACGAATTTACTAAAAGCGGCATACGGGCGGAGTGCGATCTGAGGAATGAGAAAATCGGATACAAAATACGGGAGGCTCAATTAGAAAAGATCAACTATATGCTTGTTATCGGCGACAAGGAAGTGGAAAACGGCAGCGTAGCGGTTCGCTCCAGGAAGGAAGGCGATATGGGCGTTATCAAGGCAGAAGAGTTTAAAGGGCTGCTGCTTAAGGAAATCCGGGAAAAAGCCCTCTGAAAACTCATTTTTGCTTGATAAAGGCGATTGGGGCACAATAAAGCATCGGAATCCTCCCCAAGATGACCCAAGATGAGAAAATTTGTTGACATATGGAAACATTGTGTGTTATCCTATTTGCGGAAACAAGTAGAAGCTATCCACTTCTCACCTTCCGGCCAAGGCCAGGCAAGGTTAAGCAAATGATATGTTGTGTTGCATATTTTGGAGTGGGTAGATTTTCCCCACTCCTTTCTCTTTATATGAGAATAGTAGGCAAATCAGTGGGGACAGTTATATCAGCCGGGCAGCCGGCTGCCAAATATACCGGAGGTGAACAAATATTAGTAATAAGGAATTCTCCATTAATGAACAAATCAGGGCCAGGGAAGTCAGAGTCATCGACAGTGGAGGAGAGCAACTAGGCATCCTGCCCATCCAAAGGGCTCAGGAGCTTGCTGATCAAAAGCAACTGGATCTTGTGTTAATCGCCCCGAAGGGCAATCCTCCCGTATGCAAAATCATGGATTACGGGAAATATAGGTTTGAGATTGCCAAAAGAGAGAAGGAAGCGCGCAAGAAACAACGTACCATTGATGTGAAGGAAGTTCGACTGTCTGCGTCCATTGAAGAGCACGATATGGGTGTGAAGGCAAAGCATGCAGATAAGTTTCTGCGTTCCGGCGACAAGGTAAAGGTGACCATACGTTTTCGGGGGCGGGAAATGGCCCACCGGGAAATTGGCTTTCAGGTCATGGAGAAATTCATTACATTTCTGACTTCGGATATGGTTATAGAGCGCAAACCCAGACTCGAAGGCAGAAGTATGATTATGATATTAGCACCAAAAGAGTAGCTGAAGGGAGGAAACAACCATGCCTAAAATGAAAACCCACCGCGGGGCGGCCAAGCGATTCCGTTTGACCAAATCCGGAAAGGTAAAAAGGGCAAAAGCCTATAAGAGTCATATCCTGACCAAAAAATCTTCAAAGAGAAAGAGAAATCTTCGAAAAGGCACATATATTGCAGCTCAGGAAGAAAAGAATATCAGGAATTTGATTCCCTATAAATAATTCAGGAGGAGGTTATCGGAAGTGGCAAGAGTAAAAAAGGCAGTCAATGCCAGGAAGAAGCATAAGAAGATATTAAAGCTTGCCAAGGGCTATTACGGCGCAAGCGGTAAACATTTCCGTCCAGCCAACCAGGCTGTTATCAGAGCCCTGGCATATGCATATACAGGAAGAAAGCTGAGAAAGAGAGATTTCAGAAAGCTGTGGATTGCAAGAATCAATGCTGCAGCGCGCCAAAACGGGTTGAGCTACAGCAGATTCATCAACGGTCTTAAGAAAGCTGATATACAGGTAGACAGAAAGATCCTGGCCGACATGGCGGTAAACGATGCAGCCGGTTTTGCGCAGCTGGTAGGCATTGCCAAGGAAAAACTAAATGCTTAATACATGAAAGCCTGCTTTGCAGGCTTTCACGGTTTTTGGCCTATATACACTTCATATATTCCTGCAATTTTTGTATTTATGGATTCCAATATTAAAATATATGTCCATTTTCTTGAAAATGCTCTAAATTAATGTTAAACTAAAGACAATATATTAAGTGGAAAGGAGCAATTTATAATGAAGGGAAATGTTAAACTTATTGATGCACTGAATGCGCTGCTTGCTGACGAATTAACCGCTATCAACCAGTATATTGTCCATGCAGAGATGTGCTCCGACTGGGGTTATAAAAAACTGCATGAGCATTTTGAGAAGCGGTCTATACAGGAAATGAAGCATGCTGAAAAACTGATTGAACGGATACTCTTTCTGGAAGGAATCCCGAAAGTGGACACTCTTAACAAAATCCATATAGGAAGCGATGTTGCCAAGCAGCTTGAATATGATCGACAGGCTGAAGAAGGTGCTATTAAAGCATACAATGAGGCAATTGCCCTGGCAGGGGAACTTAAGGACCATGCCACCCGCGACTTTTTACAGGAAATCCTGAATGATGAAGACGAGCATATGGACAGCATTGAGGAATTACAGGATCAGATCGAGCAAATGACTCTGCCTATGTTCCTGACCACACAAGTTTAAAAATACTCCAAGGAATAAGCCAACCGAATAATGCTTACGCATACAGAGTACATAGGAGAAGCAAGGTATTCTTTAATAACGGCATAGTTGAGACGGAGCTATGCCGTTTTGACGTCTGCTTAAAAAGAACTATTCGCAAATACACTTTTTATTTCCTTGTTATTTGTTATATTAGAATGTAGAGCATGCCATACTATACCTGATGTAAGCGAGGTCCTCCTTTTGAAAATGTATAAAAGAAGCGCAATTTATATATCACCAGTAAGAGTGCTGGCATTAAGTTTCCTGCTGATTATTCTAGTGGGGACAGTTCTTCTGTCTTTACCGGCTGCATCTGCAGACGGGCGCAGCATGGGCCTTACTGATGCCTTGTTTACAGCCACATCGGCAGTTTGTGTTACCGGCCTGGTGGTAGTTGATACGGGAACTCAATTAACTTTGTTTGGCCAGGTTACGCTTATATGCCTGATTCAGATAGGAGCACTGGGCTTGATGACCATGAGTACGCTGATCTTTTTTTTGTTGGGGAAAAAGATCACTCTGAGAGAACGACTGATTATGCAGGAAGCCCTTAACCAATACAAGCTGGAAGGCGTAGTCCGCCTGACCAAATATATTTTAGTGGTAACCTTCTTGATAGAAGGTGCAGGAGCCCTGCTGCTCGCTGTTCGTTTTATCCCCTTGTTTGGCTGGGGCACAGGTATTTACTACAGTGTCTTCCATTCCATATCTGCCTTTTGTAATGCCGGTTTTGATTTAATGGGCTATTATTCCGGCCTGACAGAGTTTACGGGGGATTATATAATAAATCTTGTAATAATGGGGCTGATTACCTTGGGCGGACTTGGTTTTACAGTGATACTGGATCTGAACAGTTATGGCTTTCACCCCAGAAAATGGTCATTACATACAAGGATTGTTATCATAATGTCCCTTGTACTGATTTTTGGCGGTGCTCTTTTTTTTCTCCTGGTGGAATGCAATAACTCGGATACCATGGCTCGGCTTTCCTTTGATCAAAAGGTATTGGCAGCGTTTTTTCAATCAGTAAGCTCTCGTACAGCCGGAATGAATACAATTAATCTTGCAGGGCTGACCAGTGCCTCAAAATTTATGACCATTCTGCTCATGTTTATAGGTGCATCACCTGCTTCAACAGGAGGAGGCATCAAAACCACAACCTTTAGTTTGATACTGTTGATGGCTTGGAGTGTGGTAAAGGGACGGAGAGACATAGTTGTATTCAGAAAATGTATACCTCATTCTGTAGCCCTGCGGGCATTAGCCATTGCATTATTCTCCTTACTGGCGTTGATTGTCGTAACCATGGCACTTTCCCTGATGGAATTTGTGCCCTTTATTGATATATTGTTCCAGACGGCTTCAGCATTGGGTACGGTAGGATTGGCTTCCATGGACACAGGAGGAATGCAGGATATCAGTAAAATAATACTTTCATTGACTATGTTCATGGGTCGGGTCGGTCCCCTTTCCCTGACACTGGCCTTTGCCAGAAGGCAGTCCCGTTCAGTCAATGATATCCGGTATCCTGAGGAACGCATTTTGGTAGGATAGAAGAAGGAGAAAAAAATACTATGAAGCAATTCGTAATATTTGGTATGGGGAAATTTGGAGAAAGCATAGCCACCTCTTTGTACAATATGGGTCATGAAGTGTTGGCAGTTGATAAAGACCAGGAAAGGGTACAAGATATATCCGACAAGGTCACCCACGCCGTTCAGATTGATGCAGCAGATGAAAACACCTTGAAGGCTATCGGTGTTCGCAATTTTGATGTAGCAGTGGTGGCCATCGGGCAGGACATTCAGTCCAGTATCTTGATTACGCTTTTATGCAAGGAAGCCGGAGTTAAGTATGTCCTGGCCAAGGCACAGAATGAACTCCACTCCAAACTGCTTTACAAAATCGGAGCGGACAAGGTGGTCTTCCCGGAACGGGATATGGGCATGCGAGTGGCATATAGTCTTGTATCCACCAATATACTGGACTACATTCAGCTGACTCCTGGTTACCAGTTGATAGAGCTGGCAGCCATAGACGCTTGGGAAAACCGGTCCTTGAAGGATCTGGACATCCGAGCGAAATATGGGGTCAGCGTACTGGCTATCAAGCAGGGAGATAAGATCAATATTTCGCCTTCGGGTGGTGATGTTATTCGACGAGGGGATATACTAGTGGTTTTGGGCAGTACTCAGGACATAGAAAGATTCCAGGAGAAATCCAATGCAAGATCGAAGAGGAAATAAAGAAATAAGAATGCCGGAGGTGATTACCAGTCCCTCCAACAGCACAATCAAAAATATTAAGAGTCTGCTTTATAAAAAATATAGGGAAGTGCATGGCCAATATATAGTAGAGGGCGAGAAAACAGTTTTGGAGGCGCTGGTATCCGATTCCACTTTGGACATGATTGTGTTTTCCGAAACTTATAACCATTATCCTGTATTACAGGCTGTGAATCCGGGCATCCAATGTTTCAGGGTAAAGGAGCAAATTTTTAAACAATTATCCGATACCCAATCTCCTCAGGGAGTGTTAGCGGTAGTCAGGCAAAAAAAGTATGATTTACAGCAGGCTGTTGGACAAAATATATGCTTTCTGGTAATATTGGATGCAATAAAGGATCCTGGCAATTTGGGTACCATCATCCGAACCGTAGATGCTGCAGGCGGAGACGGCGTCGTCTTAATAAACGATTGTGTAGATCCTTATAATCCAAAAGCGGTTCGCTCCACCATGGGTTCGATCCTGCGGGTTCCCATCTACCGGGAAACCAAGGCAGAAAATTTACTGGAAATCATCAACCGGGCAGGCTACCATATCGCCGTAAGTGATCTTGGCGGCGCCGATGTATTTACATGGCGGGGCGGCTATGACAAAACGGCCTTGGTTATCGGAAGCGAGTCCCATGGAGTCAGCGAAGAAGCAAGGGTCAGTGCTCACAGCCTGATTAGGATCCCCATGATGGGCGGGGCAGAATCTTTGAATGCCTCGGTAGCGGCCGGAATTCTGATTTATGAAATCTCCCGTAAACGTTGGAAAATGGACAGGTAGTGCCTTGAACAGGTATTTTACCTATGCTATAATCAATGTGAAAATACACTGTAAAGGAGTCTGGTCCCCATGGTGTCCGAATTTTTTTGGAGGATCTTTGAAACCACAGGTTCCGTAACAGCGTATATTATGTACAGGCAATTGATTATGTTAAAATAAACAGAGGTAAAGGCTAGGACGGAGAAAAGTGGATTCCCCGGGATTTTGCCAGAGAAGGAATGCCATAGGCTGCAAGCATTCCGCTGAATCAGGAATCGATGGTTCGCTCCCGAGCCGCAGTTCTGAAATAGAGTAGGTTCTGCCGGGCATTTGTTCGTTAAAACTAACAAGGTTTCATTGGAAATGAAATTGGGTGGTACCACGTGGTTAACAGCCTTCGTCCCATATGTTCACTGGGGTGGAGGCTTTTTATATGATAAGGTATCCTACATATGATGAAGCGCTGAGATGCGAAAGGAGATGTTAAAAGCAGTGAGGGAAAAGTTGGAGCAAATAAAGAAAAAGGCCATGGAAGCCATGGAGGCCCTGCATGACCTTGACCAGCTGGAAGAATTCCGCGTGAAAACATTAGGCAAGAAGGGAGAGTTGACCCTGGTTCTGCGGGGAATGGGCAGCCTTCCGCCGCAGGAAAGGCCGGTAATCGGCCAATTGGCCAACGAAATTCGCACCGCCTTGGAAAAGGCATTAGGTAAGAAAACAGTCGAGTTGAAAGAGGCGGCTTTGGAAAAACGTCTGGAAGAGGAAACCATTGATGTAACCATACCCGGTAAACAGCCTGATTTGGGCAAGTTGCACCCCTTAACCAAGATGTTGAATGAACTGGAGGAGATCTTTCTGGGGATGGGCTTTGATATAGCGGAAGGTCCGGAAATCGAATGGGACAGTTACAACTTTGAAGCCCTGAATATTCCTCAGAACCATCCCGCCCGGGATGTACAGGATACCTTTTACATAAATGATAATATCCTGCTGCGTACCCATACCTCTCCGGTCCAAATCAGAACTATGCTGAAGCAAAAGCCTCCGATTAAAATCATCTGTCCCGGAAGGGTATACCGCTCGGATGCGGTGGACGCAACCCATTCGCCGATATTTCATCAGATTGAAGGTCTGGTGGTGGATAAAAATATTACCATGGGTGATTTGAAAGGGGTACTGGATGTCTTTGCCAAGCAGGTTTTCGGGCAGGAAACAAAAACCAAGTTCAGGCCTCATCATTTCCCCTTTACTGAGCCCAGCGCTGAAGTGGACGTATCCTGCGCCATCTGCCGCGGCGAAGGCTGCCGGGTATGTTCCCATACCGGCTGGATAGAAATACTGGGGGCGGGCATGGTGCATCCCAAAGTCCTTGAGTACTGTGGTATTGACCCGAAAGTATACAGCGGCTTCGCCTTTGGCATGGGCCTTGATCGAATCACCAATCTGAAATATGGAATTGACGATATCCGCCTGTTGTTTGAGAACGATATCCGGTTCCTTAAACAGTTTTAGGAGGAAATTAAGATGTTACTGCCGATAAATTGGGTTAAGAAATACGTTGAAGTAGATATGAGCAGCAAAGAACTGGCTGATAAGTTAACCATGACAGGTTCAAATGCAGAGGAAGTGATCACTCTTCGGGAGGGTATCTCCAATGTGGTTGTCGGTAAAATTCTCTCGGTGGAGCCTCACTCCAATGCGGACAAGCTGCTGGTATGCAAAGTGGATGTGGGAACGGAAACCATCCAGGTTGTTACAGGTGCCGGCAATGTTGCTGCAGGTCAGCTTGTGCCCGTTGCCCTGCACGGCTCCAAATTGCCGGGAGGTATAACTATAAAGCGGGGAAAGCTCCGGGGCGTGGAGTCCCAGGGGATGTTGTGCTCCGGGGAAGAGCTGGAGCTGAAGGACAGCGATTATCCCGGGGCGGAAACAGACGGAATTCTGATTCTGCAGGAGTACTATCCCCCTGGCATGGATATAAAGGAAGCTCTTGATTTGGGGGGAGAGGTCATTGATTTTGAAATCACCTCAAATCGTCCGGACTGCCTCAGTGTAGTGGGTATGGCCAGGGAGATTGCAGCGGCAACCGGGAAATCATGGTCCATGCCGGAGATTGTTTTATCACCGGGTGTAGGCAGCATAGAGAATGAATTGCAGGTAGAAGTGGAAAACCCGGACCTTTGCCCCAGATATTTGGCAAGAGTGGTAAAGGACATCAAAATCCAGCCATCGCCTCGCTGGATGCGCCGCCATCTGGCCGCAGCCGGAGTGCGTCCCATTAACAATATTGTGGATATTACCAACTATGTCATGCTGGAACTGGGGCAGCCCATGCATGCCTTTGACCTGGACAGGGTGGAGGGCAGAAAAATCATAGTGCGAAATGCCCGGCCGGGTGAGACCCTGGTTACTTTGGATGACAAGCAAAGAAATCTGACACCTGACATGCTGGTAATAGCAGATACCGGTAGGCCAATTGCCCTGGCAGGTATAATGGGCGGTGCCAATTCGGAAATAACCGGGGAAACCAAGCAGATTGTGTTTGAAAGTGCCCTGTTCGACGGTGCCAGTGTGCGCATGACCTCCAAAAAGCTGGGCTTGAGGAGTGAATCTTCCAGCCGTTTTGAAAAGGGTCTGGATATAAATATGGCTCTTACTGCTGTTGATCGTGCCGCTCAATTGGTTCAGGAGCTGGGTGCCGGCACCCTGGTGGAAGGCCGGCTTGATGTGCTGGGAGCTTCTACTGAAAAGAGAAAGCTGACGATTCAGTGGGAGCAGATCAATAAATTGCTTGCCTTGAATCTAACGGCAGAACAGATTTCCGGGATACTTACCGCTTTGGGTCTGGAAATCTCAGTTGACGGTGAATACATGACAGCCATTATTCCTACATATCGCAATGATATAGAGGGTATGGCGGATTTGGCTGAGGAAGTGGCTCGTATCTATGGGTATGACCGAATCCCACTGACATTGATGGAAGGCTCGGCTTCTAAAGGAGCCCGGACCAGAAAACAAAAGCTGATATTTTCGATCAAGACGGCTTTAACCGGCATGGGCATGCATGAAGCCATTACCTATTCTTTTACCAGTCCCCATATCTATCAAAAAATTGGGATTGGTGCTGCTGATTATCCCCCTGTTGTCAGGATAGCCAATCCCCTGGGAGAAGATCAAAGCATCATGCGAACCACCATGCTGCCTTCTATGCTGGAGGTTCTGTCCCATAATTATAACCGCCGGATAGAAAATTGCAGTATTTTTGAGATCAATCCCATATTTATCCCCAAGGCTTTGCCGCTGACCGATCTTCCTGACGAAATGCTGACTCTGGCCATGGGAGAGTACGGAGAAAATGTGGACTTCTACACTTTGAAGGGCAAGGTGGAAGTATTGGCTTCACTTTTGGGGTTGGAGGACAAGCTCACTTTCCAGCCTGCCAGGCATCCGGCTCTCCATCCCGGAAGAACAGCAGAGCTGCTGATGGACGGTAAAGCCATAGGCCTGATAGGCCAGATACATCCTAAAACAGCGGAAAACTATGAAACAGATGCCGGGACGGTTCTGGGCGAATTAAATTTGCAAGCCATGCTGGACCAGGCGAATACCGACAGGCAATATCAGGCTTTGCCCCGATACCCTGCTGTGACCAGAGATCTGGCTTTCATCGTGGAGAAGAATGTACAGGCTGCTGAAATTGCAGAGCTGATAAAAAAGGGCGGCGGAAGCATTCTGGAGAAAGTGACCCTGTTTGATATTTACGAAGGCAGTCAAATTCCTGAGGGTCACAAAAGCATGGCTTATTCCCTGTCATATAGAGCCGATGATCGTACCCTGAAGGATGAGGAAGTCAATAAAGCTCATCAAAGAATTATTGACTTGCTGGAAAAGGAATTAGGTGCCAAGCTCAGGTAAGAGCAGTGCATCCCGGAAAAGCATTTTATAAATAGATATTGGACGTAGGAATGCATATTGACAAAAAAAGTTGGTTAGCAAGCGAAAAAATACGGAAGAAAATGATAATTTCGACATAAAATGTTGTATAAAATTGGAAGGCAGTGTATAATAAAAGAAAATTATATCAGATTATTGGATATAGGGGTTGTTCATTGATGGAACAAAAGAAGGTAAGAGCCACTGTAAGAATAGCCGGCAGAGATTATACAATTCGGGGTACGGAGTCTGAGGAATACATCCACCGGGTAGCGATTCATGTAAACCGCAAAATGGAAGAAGTCATCAATGCGCAGCCCGGGCTGAGTACAGCCATGGCTGCGGTTCTGACAGCCCTTAATCTGGGCGACGAAGTTTTGAAGCTGAAGGATGAAATACAATCTCTTCAAACCCGCATCAATGAATTGGAGGAAGAAGTCAGCAAAGCAGCTGATGAGCAATCCGAACCTGAATCCAATCCCCCTGCCGTCTATGACCTTTCAAGAAAGCGATAGCCGGTGAATCCCTCCAGTAATTTCGAATATTTCAGATCAACAAACAGGCAGTTGCTGCCAATATGGCAGCAGCTGCTTTTTTGTGTTGTCAGGGAAATCATTTCTTTTTTTATTACAAATAGTATAATAAGAGGGTAAGGAAGTGATGCTATTGCGAAGAAACTTGCCGGAACTGCTGGCTCCTGCAGGCAATTGGGAAGCACTGGTGGCAGCTGTTCAGAACGGAGCAGATGCGGTATATATGGGAGGCACAAAATTCAGTGCCCGCAGGCTGGCAGACAACTTTGACAGTCAAGCCCTGAGAAAAGCTATTGAATATGCACACCTGTACGGTGTTCGAATATATATTACGGTGAATATTCTGATCAAGGAAAGAGAACTGGAAGAGTTTAAGGCTTTTTGTAAGGAACTTGAGGAGTACAAGGCAGACGGCGTAATCGTACAGGATATTGGTGCCGCCCGGTATATAGCACAGCACCATCCCGGCCTCTCTCTTCATGCCAGTACACAAATGACCATACATCAATTGGAGGGTGTGCTGGTATTGGAGGAAATCGGGTTTGACCGGATTGTCCCTGCACGGGAATTAACCCTGGAGGAACTCAAATACCTGTCCGATAACAGCAGACTGGAGCTGGAAACCTTTATTCACGGGGCTCTGTGCGTTTCCTATTCAGGCCAATGCCTGATGAGCAGTATGCTGGGCGGACGAAGCGGCAATCGGGGAATGTGTGCACAACCATGCCGCCTGGCCTATACTTTGGACAAGCATAATAAGCAGGGCGGACACAAAGCTTATCATATCAGCATGAAGGACCTTTCCACCTTGGATTTCCTGGGTGAAATCCTGGCTGCAGGGGTTACCGGTCTTAAGATAGAGGGCAGAATGAAACGGGCCCAATATGTTGCCGTAGTGACGAGAGTGTATCGTAAGGCCTTGGACAGCATTCTGGAAACCGGCAGTTATAAGCCGGGCAAATCAGAGAAACAGGAATTGGAGCAAATATTCAACCGGGGTGGTTTTACCGGCGGATACTACTATGGCACTGATCACAGCGATCTGTATTCTACTGAAAAGCCCAACCACTGGGGAGTCTATTTGGGTAAGGTGACGAAATCGGATAAGGGCATGGTGTGGGTGGCATTGGAGGCGGATATTCAATCCGGCGATGCCATTGAATTCCGGACTGAAAAGCCGGGGAACAAAGGGCAGGTTACAGACAGTCTGTTTATTAATGGAAAGTATACTGAACATGGCAGTAAAGGGCAGTTGGCCGGAATACCTTCTTTCATCAGGCCTGCGCCGGGCAGTCCGGTTTATCGGACATCAAGGGCTGCCCAGCTGAAAGAAGCGGAAGCTTCATATAATAACAAGTTTAATCGTAAGATAGGGATTACAGTTCATGCAACCATACGGCTGGGAAGCAATCCCGTATTGGTGTTTCTGGACGACAAGGGCATTAAGGCAAAGGTTGTCGGAGAATACCAGGTTCAGAGGGCGGCAAAAAGGGCCCTGGATAAAAAAACAATCCAGGAACAGCTCTGCAGACTGGGTGACACTCCTTTTGACTTATCATCCCTTGAGTTGGAATTGGATGACCATGTTTTTGTTCCGGTATCGGTTTTAAATAAGCTTCGCCGGGATGCAGTAAATGACCTGATACAGAAGAGAATCGAATTCTATGACAACAGAGCGGTTTCAAAGGGCAGGATCAACAACTCCCCGGATAATCACTCCGCGCAAGTGGAACCGCGCCTTTCTGAATACTTTACTGAGCGCAAAACCCCGTCATTGCCTTTATTGAACGGCTATGTGGATCACCTGGATTTTCAGCCGGGGGATTTGGAGGGGCTGGATATCCTGTCCTATGCACCGGCATCCTTCTGCTTCCGTTTTGAGTCTTTGACGAGGCAGGTTAAGATCATACAGCAATCCGGTATTGCAGTTCGTCTGGTGCTGCCCACAATAACCAGGTATCATGACATGAATTTGCTGCGCAATCTGCCGGATGAATTTTGGAGCCTTTTTGATGATTATCAGATTGGGAATCTGGGCCAGCTTAAACTCTTGCAGGATAGAGGAATTAACAATTGCTTTGGCAGTCATACCCTGAATGTAACAAACACCCTGGCCATGGCCCAGCTTGCTGATCTGGGCATAAAGGGTGTCACCCTTTCACCGGAGTTAACAATAGCGGAAATCCGTGATATAATAAATCAAACTTTTCTGCCATGGGAAATCCTAGTCTACGGCCGCATTGTTCTTATGACCCTGGAATACTGTCCAAAGGCAAATGAAAAAAACAACTGTCATAACTGCAGATATATGGGAACTCACACTCTGACCGACCGGAAAGGCTATACCTTTCCTGTTAGGAAGAAACGGATATTTCATTGCTACAGCGAGCTTTTGAACAGTCAGCCTATTTTCCTGGCAGATAATATGGAACCGTTTCTCAGGTTATCCGCATCCTACTGGGGTTTAGTATTGGAAGGTCTGTCCGGCGGAGAATGTAAAAGAGTAATCCAATGTTACCGATATGCACTGAATAATCCGGGCAAGAGCCTGCCCCGGGAGCTGGCGGTTTATGCGCAGTCTGTCAGGGATAGTGGGTTTACCAAAGGGCATTACTTTCGCGGAGTAGAATAGGGCCGGTTGATAAAACATTTATTGGGCAAACTGACAACCGGGAAAAACAGTCCCTAAGGCTAAGCGATAACCAGGATTGGTACATTGCATGGCAGAAATCGCCTGTACAGAACGAGGAGACGGAATGGACGAAAGAACACTGAAGGTATTGGAATACAATAAAATCATTGAAAGGCTGGCAGACTTTTGCGTATCGGATTCCGGCAGGGAAATGGCTCTCCGACTAAAACCGGTTTCAGACCGGAATCAGATAGAACAATGGCAGGAGGAGACATCCGAGGCGGAATCAATTCTTGCTGCGGAGGGAAGCGGGTTTCTGGCTCCCTTTCCCGATGTCAGGCACCCGGTCAGGAAGGCGGAGATTGGATCGATTTTGATCCCCAGGGAGCTGCTTCAGATTGCCCAGGTGTTAGCCTTGATCAGCTCAGTCAAAAGCAGAATGAACGAATACAAGGACAAGGCTGAGCTTCGATTGATTCCTGTTTTGATAGAGAGCATGAAAACCCAACGCGTTTTGCTGGACAGGATACGCGGGTGCATAGAGACTGAAGAATCATTGTACGATCATGCCAGCCCGCAGCTGGCCAATATCAGAAGGCAGATCAACAGAGCTAATGACAGGGTGCGGGAGAAGCTTAATGGATTTCTGCATTCACCTCAAATGCAAAAATATTTGCAGGAACCCATAGTAACCATGCGCAACGGCAGGCATGTTCTGCCGGTTAAACAGGAAAACCGTTCCCAGGTTCCGGGTATTGTTCACGACCAGTCTTCCAGTGGTGCAACTCTCTTTATCGAGCCTATATCAGTGGTAGAGACCAACAATGAGATCAGACAGCTAATGATCAAAGAGCAGGAGGAGATTGAGAGAATTCTGGCGGAGCTGACCGGCCAGGTTAACGAGGTGAGCGGAGAGATTCTGTCCTCACTTGCAATTCTGATACAATTGGACTTTATATTCGCCAAGGGCGCTTTCAGCCTGTCTATTTCCGGTGTAAGGCCGCGTATAACGAATACACCCTCCATACGGATTAGAAACGGACGGCATCCATTAATAGACCCCAAGCAGGTGGTACCCATTACCCTGGAGCTGGGCCGGGAATTTACCACCCTGGTCATTACCGGGCCCAATACAGGGGGCAAGACCGTGACTCTGAAAACTGCCGGCCTTTTTGTCCTGATGAATCAATCCGGACTGCACCTGCCTGCCGATTATGGTACGGAAATGGGCATCTTTCAAAATGTTTTTGCGGATATCGGCGATGAACAAAGCATTGAACAAAGCCTGAGCACTTTTTCCTCCCATATGACCAATATCGTTCAGATTCTTAATCGGGTAGGTCCGGAGGACCTTGTCCTTTTTGATGAATTGGGTGCCGGAACAGACCCTGCGGAAGGGGCTGCCCTGGCCATGTCCATCCTTGATCATCTTCATTCCGCAAGGATTCGTACCATGGCAACCACCCATTACAGTGAGTTGAAATTGTATGCCATCAGCCGGGAAGGCGTGGAAAATGCTTCGGTGGAATTTGATGTGGAGACCCTTCGTCCAACTTACCGCCTGCTGATAGGTGTGCCGGGAAAGAGCAATGCCTTTGAAATCTCCAGACGGCTGGGATTGAGCCGGCAATTGATTCAGGGAGCCGGCAAATACCTGAGCCGGGAAAGTGTAAAATTCGAGGATGTAATAGGCAATATTGAAAGAAATCGGATTGCAGCAGAGCAGGAGCGCAGTCAAACCAAGGCGGAGCTGGCAGAAGCTGAAAGCCTGAAAGCAATGTATGAGCAGCAATTGTCTGAATTGGAGCAGCAAAAAGCCAGGTATCTTGCCAAGGCAAAGGATGAAGCGCGAAGGATGCTGCGGGATGCCAAAGCTGAAGCGGAACAAATAATCAGAGAGCTTCAGCAGCTGGCTCATGTATCCGAGGCAAAGGAACGAAACCGATCGATTGAAGAATCCCGGAAAAAATTAAGAGCTGCCTTGAGCAAGCTGGAAGAGGACGGGCGGGAAAAAACCACTCATTCTTTAAAAAAACCGCTCAAAGATCTGCAATTGGGTCAGACCGTTTATATTACCACCTTGGATCAAAAGGGGCAGGTGCTCAGTATTCCCGGCCAGGATGGAAATGTACTGGTCCAGGTGGGTATTATGAAGGTGAATGCTAATCTGTCGGATTTGCGTCATGCAGAGGAGCAAACGCACACAGAAATTCGTTCCGGGAAAAAGATCAGTCCCAGAGCTGTTTCCATTTCCTCCGAACTTGATTTGAGAGGTCAAAATGCGGAAGAAGCCATGGTCGAAACCGATCTTTATCTCGACAATGCTTTTATCGCAGGGCTCAATGAAGTAACCATTATCCACGGAAAGGGAACCGGCATACTGAGAAGCTCCATCCATCAACTGCTTCGAAAGCATCCACATGTGGCATCCTTCCGACTGGGCAAGTACGGGGAAGGAGAATCCGGTGTCACAGTAGTGGAAATCAAATAAAGCTGTATGGTCTTTAAAGTAAAAATTATTATATTACAAATTAATTCTAGGGGGATCGAAAAATATGAAGTATTTACTGGGAATTGATGTGGGTACATCAGGCACAAAAACCGTTCTCTTCGATACGGAAGGTAACACCGTAGCCAGTGCATTGTCGGAGTATCCCTTGTATCAGCCTCATATTGGCTGGGCAGAACAGGACCCACAGGACTGGTGGAATGCAGTCACTGAGACCATTTCCCGTGTTATCCGGTCCAGCGGGGTCAATCCTTCGGAAATCAAGGGTGTGGGCTTGTCCGGTCAGATGCATGGTATGGTTTTACTGGACAAGTCCGGCAGCGTGCTTCGTCCGTCCATTATCTGGTGTGATCAGAGAACCCAGGCTGAATGCGATCAAATAACGGAGTTAATCGGCAGGGACCGCCTGGTAGAAATTACGGCAAATCCGGCGCTGACTGGATTTACCGCATCCAAGGTGATGTGGGTAAAGAACCATCAGCCCGAGTTGTTCAAACATATCTACAAAGTGCTGCTGCCCAAGGATTATATCCGCTATAAGCTGACCGGCGTGTTTGCCACGGAGGTATCGGATGCCAGCGGCACCCAGTTCCTGGATGTTCCCGGGCGCAGGTGGAGCGAAGAGGTGCTGGTAAAGCTTGGCTTTTCACCGGATTGGATGCCGGAGGTTTATGAATCCCATGAAATCAGCGGTACCGTCTCCGCAGAGGCTGCCCGTCTGACAGGCCTGAAACAGGGCACTCCCGTTGCGGGCGGCGGCGGCGATCAGGCAGCGGGTGCTGTGGGCAACGGCATAATTCAGCCCGGTGTCATATCCTCTACCATTGGAACTTCCGGTGTGGTTTTTGCATCCATGGATCAGGTCAGGATGGATCCCAAAGGCAGAACCCAGACCTTCTGTCATGCTATCCCTGATACCTGGCATGTAATGGGGGTTACCCAGGCAGCGGGGCTTTCCCTGCAATGGATGAGAACCCATTTCGGCGGAATGGAAAGGGAACTGGCTGATTTTATGGGGGTGGATCCATATATATTGATGGATAAGGAAGCAGAGAGGGCTAATCCGGGATGTGACGGTTTAATTTACCTGCCCTATCTGATGGGGGAGAGAGCGCCGCATTTGGATCCCTACGCCCGGGGCGTCTTCTTTGGTTTAACGGCAAGGCACGGCCGATGTGAGATGATTCGTTCCGTTATGGAAGGCGTAGCCTACAGCCTGCGAGACTGCCTGGAGATTATACGGGACATGCAGGTACCTATCAGAGAAGTTCGGGCTTCAGGCGGAGGAGGCAAGAGCCCATTGTGGAGGCAGATGCAAGCCGATGTTTTCCAAACACCCATTGCAATCACCAACTCCAAGGAAGGGCCTGCATTAGGTGCAGCTTTGCTGGCAGGCGTAGGTGCAGGAGTGTACAGGGATGTTAATGAAGCCTGTGAGAAGGCCATTCAGGTTGTCAAGGTACAAAATCCCATTGAAGAAAATATTCCTGTTTATGAAAAATATTATGAGGTTTATACAGATCTGTATCCTGCCTTGAAGGGCAGTTATCGGAAATTACTGGATATCAGCAGCCAGTAATCTAAGCCCGGTGTCAAAAAGCGGGTTGAAGTGCAGCAAAGCATAGCCGGGAATACAATACTCTGGGCAATAACGAAGTTTGATTAAAGTCACTGGTAAAAAATTCTTTGCAGGATAAAGATAATGCCGACGGGGGAGCGGGAAAATGAATGATTATCGTATTATGGTAGTGGACGATGACTTCAATATTAATCAATTGATAAAACTGTACCTGGAAAAGGAAGGGTTTCGGGTGGAACCCTTCCAGGACGGGCTGCAGGCCTTGAAGGCCTTTAGGGAATACCCTCCGGATTTAGTGGTATTGGATTTGATGCTGCCCGGCATAGACGGCTGGGAAATCTGCAGGGAAATTCGTAAAACAAGCGATATTCCCATTATCATGCTGACCGCAAAAGGGGAAACCTTCGACAAGGTGCTGGGGCTGGAGCTGGGCGCCGATGATTATATTGTAAAGCCCTTTGATCCAAAGGAGCTGATAGCCCGGATAAAGGCGGTACTGAGAAGGAACAGACCTGCCCGGGATAATATCAGGGAGGTATCCTATCCTAATTTAACAGTGAATCTGTCGGATTACACGGTGACTTTCCACGGCAATCAGATTGAGTTTCCGCCCAAAGAACTGGAGCTTTTGTATTTCCTGGCCTCCAATCCCAACAAGGTATTTACCCGGGAACAGCTGCTGGAACAGGTTTGGGGCTTTGATTTCTATGGCGATTCAAGAACAGTCGATGTGCATATAAAGCGAATTCGTGAAAAACTCAATAAGGAAACCAACAATTGGCAGATTAAAACCGTCTGGGGTGTGGGCTATAAATTCGAGGTGAAGTAGATGTCCCGTTCATTGTTTGTCAGGCAGATGGTAACGTATCTTGTAATCATACTGACAGCCCTTGCTATATTGGCAATACTGCTTTCCTCCTTTTTTCAGAATTATATTATGGAAACCCGGACGGCAGAGTTGGTGCGGGAAGGCGAAGCCATATCCCAATATATTGGATATTATCTGTCCGGTCTGATTGACACAAGGACATTACATTATCAATACCAGGTGATTGACCGCTTTTTGGGGGTAACCATCTGGGTAACTGACGCCCGGGGCTATATTTGGAGCAGCCATAATTCAACCCAACTGGATGCGGTGGAATGGGAAAATGAAAAGCTGACGATAGACGAATTCGTCCAGGTACTGGAAGGCAACACCATTACACGGGTAGGCCGCTTTGGTGAAAGCTTCCCGGTACCCGTCCTGACAGTCGGAATGCCTCTTAAAATCAATGACAAGGTGGGAGGCACGATTTTTTTGCATTCTCCCATAAAGGGTATTAATCGTACCTTACGGGATACATATATGAGCATCTGGCGTTCAGCCATTATTTCCACTGTCTTGTCCATATTCATTTCATATTTCATTACCCGGCGAATAACCAACCCCCTGATTGAAATGAATATGATTTCCAGGGAAATTGCCACAGGAAACTTTAAAAGGCGGGTGAAGGTCAAAACCAGGGACGAGGTGGGACAATTGGCCATGAACTTCAATGCCATGGCTGATTCTCTGGAAAAGCTGGAATTGATGAGAAGAAGCTTTGTGGCCAATGTTTCCCATGAGTTAAAATCCCCTCTCACTTCCATGCGGGGCTATATTCAGGGGGTATTGGATCATACCATCAGCAATGAAGATCGGGAAAAGTATCTGGCAATAGCCCTGGAAGAAACCGAAAGAATGAACCGTTTGATTAATGACTTGCTGGATTTGTCCCAAATTCAAACGGGACAGTTCTCATTGGACATCAAAGTTTTGGATATCAATGAAACCATACGAAGAGTACTGATAGCCTGGGAAGACCGGATCAATGAAAAGGGAATGGACATAGAGGTGGACTTTGACCAGGAGGCCCGCCTGGTTGAAGGAGACCCCGACCGGCTGCAGCAGGTAATCATAAATTTGTTGGACAACGCCATTAAATTTACCCGGGAAGGCGGGCTTATCAAATTGAAAACCTGGCAGTACAAGGAAAAGGTATTTGTGAAGGTTGAAGATCAGGGGCCGGGTATCCCTGAAGATGAGATAGCGCATATCTGGGAGCCATTCTATCAGATTGACAAGTCCAGGAGCCGGGTAAAGGGCGGGACCGGTCTTGGCTTGTCCATTGTTAAAAAAATTATAGAAGGCCATGGACAGAATATCTGGCTGAACAGCGAGAAAGGGAAAGGTTCCGCCTTTATCTTTTCTCTCAGGGCGGCGAAGAAAGCATAGCTTCATGCTACGTTTATTTACACCCCGTTCATATTTTATTAAAAAAATCAGTGTATAATAAATTCAGGAAAAACGGGCAACAGCTTCTTGAAATTAACGGAGGTGTGAAAATGAAGGAATTCTATGAATTTGATGAGGAACGATACCAAAGAAAGAGCAGAATAAAAAGCTATATTTTGGTAGCATTGATATTTACATTAATCGGCGGTCTTGTCATGTATTCTATATCGCCGTATGTTTTCGGGCAGAAGGCGGCAGACAATCAGCCGGCTGTTCGGGAAAACGACAATTTTGCAGACGGACGGGGGGCAGTAGAGAAGGAGGAAGAAGCCAAAAATACAGTTATAGGCAGTACGGAGGATCTTTACATCAATCGGGATAATCCGGTTGCGGATATTGCCGAGAAAGTGGAAAAAGCAGTGGTTGGCATTACCAATCGATCAGAAATGGTTGTTCAGGATTTTTTCTTCTTTAATCGCTCTACGGTAAGGCCCGTAGAAGGATACGGCTCCGGAATCATCATCAGCAAGGAAGGTCATATCCTCACAAATCATCACGTAATTGAAGGGGCAAAAGAATTATTTGTCATTCTATCCAACGGAGAAAAGATAGAAGCCAAGTTAATTGGCTCCGATCCTCAGAGCGATATTGCGGTGGTGAAAGTGGACTATGACGATTTAACCGTTGCCAAGATTGGGGATTCCGATAAGGTTCGCAAAGGTGACTTTGTTATTGCAATCGGCAATCCCCTGGGTCATGAACTGGCAGGCACGGTAAATTTCGGTGTGATAAGTGCTGCCAACCGGAAATTGCAGTTGCCTGAAAAAACCATGGAGCTGATACAAACCGATGCAGCAATCAATCAGGGTAACAGCGGCGGTGCACTGGTCAATATGAACGGTGAAGTCATTGGGATGAATACCATCAAGTTTGGCGGAGGAACGATAGAAGGATTGGGATTTGCCATCCCCTCCAATATATTCAAGCCGATTGCTGAGGAGATAATAAAGACCGGTAAGGTCACCTACCCGCAAAAACCCTGGCTGGGTATTGTTATTACTGAAATCACAGAAGCCATGTCCAGGGAATATGGTTATCCTGTAGGGGTTCTGATTACCGATGTACAATCCGACAGCCCTGCAGCCGAATCCGGGTTAAAGCCGGGTGATGTTATCATCGGGCTTAATGGTCAGAAGATAAAAACCATTAAGGAATTGCGCGGCATATTGGACAACAGCGAGGTTGGCGGAATTGTTGATATGGAATTATGGCGGGAAGAAAATGAGTTTGTATTAAAGGTGAAGCTGGGCGGCATAGATGTATATGATTAGAAAATAGGGAAATGTACAAGAGCAATGCATAATATAGATGAATTACACAGCAGTAGGCAGTGAAATGAGAACCCAGATAAAGAATTGATTATCTGGGTTCTCCCCGGTTACCTGTATATATATGAGGCTATAATATAAGGACAATTTTCTTTGTTTCCCCAGCGATTTCCAAAGATTCGCAGCTGCTGGCCGGGGCGGGTATTTATTGTTCCCCAGTAATCTACGTAAACTATTTGTTCAGGCTGACCCTCAGCTGCAATGTTCACCAGTAAGGTTGTTGTAGTGCCTGTTGATTGCACCTCGGTTACCTTTCCTGTAAGCATAAAGGAATTACCGTTATGAAGGCCTGGATAAGCTTTCAGATCATCGTAGTTCATAGCCCAGGCGGATTGAGCATACTCTTGTTCGTTGACCGGCCGCTGAATAACCATTTCCAGCGTAATATCCTCCTTGCCTTCCATTTGAGCGGTAAGGATAAAGGGGGTATAACCTTTAGCCGGTGCTTTGACAAACAACCTGAAATCACCTGTATCAGCATCCACTGTAATCCCGTCACGCACTTCCAGATTAGTGGATAGTACAGCTTCCGGGTGGGTGTTGCCGGTAACCTCAACCCATACATCCTCTGAGGCTTGAATGGGAATTTCCTGGTTAATGGTCAAAGGAAATTCCATCTGTCTCCTCTTAAAAACTACCTGTTCAGATATGTCTGCATATCCTTTTGCGGAAACATGTATTTCATACCGGGTTTCAGGCTGTTCCGGTATATCCAGCAGCACTGAAAGATGTCCCAGTTCGTCCACCATATGTGAGTAATTATTGTCATCGATATAAACATTCGATCCGGGCAGTACCTTAAGAATGAGCTGATAAACGTCACCGTCTACAATGGCTTCTTTATTGGCCGGGGAAAGAAATTCCAATGGAGCAGTTTGAATGGGCAGCTCAAAGTAAATTTCCTCGGTGTAGCTCGGATAACCGTCCGCCAAAACCGTTACGGGAAAAAAGACCTGGAGAAACCCGTCTGCCTGCTCATATTCATTCAAATCAAATTCGCTGTCAGGCAGGATGATTACTGCCTCACCACCGATTATTGGTATGACTTTGTCATTAACTCTTATCTGTTCTCCAAGGGAGGATAAAATGGTGATTTTTCTGGCAGTTTCGCCGTCCAGAACCGTTTCTTCCACCCGGTAACCCATATCAATGCTCCTGGCTGCAGACTTGTTATCTGCATACCATTGAATGAATTCAACATAACCTACATATAACAAAAGACCTACCAGTACGAGCAGGACAATGGTAGCAAAGGTTTTAATTGCTCGTTGAAGGCTGTTAGTGCTCTTCCTCGTCTTTCGATAACGGCGCAGAGGAAGCTGGGTTTGAATATCAAATCCCGATTCCGCGTCTTGCCCGACGGAGAAATCTGATAGGAAATCATCGTAGAAGCCGGCATATGGCTGTGATAGCGGTTCTGATTCCGTCATATTTGGGATATCGGCTGCAGACAGCTCATCATATGATATGGAAGTCATAGAATTGTCTGAATCAGAGGATTCCCCTTCAGGTGAATAGTACAATCCTCCTTCCGGTATCAGGCTTTCATGATCAGAAAAGGGATGCTTTCCGGATTCCCCTTCAAATGAATAATCTGATTCTTCTTCCGGTATCAGGCTTTCATGATCAGAAAAGAGATGCTCCCTGGATTCCTCTTCAAATGAATAATCTGATTCATCTTCCGGTATCAGGCTTTCATGATCAGAAAAGAGATGCTTCCTGGATTCCCCTTCAAATGAATAGTCTGATTCATCTTCCGGTGTCAGGCTTTCATGTTCAGGAAAGAGCTGCTCCTTTTCTGAATACTCTTCATTGACCAGTCGACTGCCGCAATAATAGCAATACCGATGGTAATAGTTGTTTTTCGTGCCGCAGGATGGACAAATCATATTTCTACCTCCTCCGTCGTACACTGTAGTGTCAAATCATTTTAAGCTGCCAGCTGCAGGAGAAAAAGTTAAATATTCTGTTTCCATTTTTTAATTGTTATTTGAATTTCCATATATTTAATAATTCGCAATCAAATGAGAATTTCCTTCCTATTAGGCAAACTAAGTGAGGTGATTTGGAGATTTTGGGAAACAAGGGTACAATAATATGCAAAATCATGATAAAATGACCTAGGTATTTTCCGGTTACTAAGCCATGGGGAAGGTTAACCTATGCCCATGGACAATAATGGAGCGAGAAAAATATTACATAAAAAATAGTAGGACGATAGACAACTTACCAGACAGGAGTTAACTAATGATGGAAATATATCTGGATAACGCGGCAACTACGCCTGTAGTACCCCCGGTAGTGGAAGCTATTACTGATTGCCTGAAAAATGATTATGGGAATCCATCTTCCATGCATCGGCTGGGCATTCGAGCTGAGAAAAGGGTTAAAGAGGCAAAGAACAGGGTATCAAATCTTCTAAAGGCAGCACCGGAGGAAATAGTATTCACTTCCGGCGGCACTGAAGCCAATAATTTGGCAATACTGGGTACCGCCTATAATAGGAGACGAATCGGAAAGCACTGCATTACCACAGCCATAGAACATCCTTCGGTATTACAGGCTTTCAGGCACCTGGAAAATCAAGGTTATGAGATAAGCTATTTACCCGTTGACAGAAATGGTGTGATCTCACCGGATGATGTGCAAAAAAATCTGAGGGAAGACACAGTTTTAGTAAGCATAATGCATGTAAACAATGAAACCGGTTCTGTCCAGCCCATCAGCAAAGTAGGTGCAATACTTAATGGACAGGTAAACAAACCGATTTTCCATGTGGATGCAATTCAGTCTGCAGGCAAACTCCCTATTTTTCCTTCAAGCTGGGGAATTGATTTATTGTCTGTCAGCGGGCATAAAATCCACGCACCAAAGGGTATAGGTGCGCTATACATAAGAAAAGGCGTCAGACTCCAGCCCATTCTGTTTGGCGGGAACCAGCAGGATGGTTTGCGAAGCGGAACAGAAAACCTTCCCGGCATAGTAGGCATTGGAGTAGCTGCTAAATGGATTGGACAGCTGTTGGATGAGAAGAGCGACTATCTGGCCGGACTAAAGAAGAAGCTCATCGAAGATATCCGAAGGTTTATTCCCGGTATAGTAATCAATGGAAGTACAGAAAACAGCGCTCCCCATATATTGAATATTGGCTTCCCCGGCCTTAGGGGTGAAATTTTGCTGCATGCTTTGGAAGAAGAAGGAGTCTATGTCAGCTCCGGGTCAGCCTGCTCCAGCAGAGATAAAAGATTCAGCCATGTACTGAAGGCGATGGGCGTAGACGAGCTTGTTCTGGAAGGCTCCATCCGACTGAGCACATCCTATCTGACTACCATGGAGGAAATAGAGGCATTTACTCCAAGATTGGTTCGTACAGTTAAGCGCATTGAAAGGTTTACCAGGAGGTAGAAGATGGAGAAGGTAATATTGATCCGATATGGTGAAATTCATCTGAAGGGCAGGAACCGGCCGTTTTTTGAAAAAAGGCTGCTGAATAATATAAAAAAAGCGCTGCAGGATATTCCCGATGTAAAGGTGACCCGTGCTCAGGGGCGTTACTATGTAGAAAATTATGCTGATGAAAAAGCAGTAATACAGGCATTGACCCGGGTATTTGGTATCGTGTCCATAAGTCCGGCTTATAAAATTGAGAAGGATTTTGAGCTGCTGACAGAATATTCGAAGAAAAGTATAGAGCATTTGCTGTTCGACTTGCAGAAAGAGGAACTAACCTTTAAAGTGGAATCCAGACGGGCTGATAAGCGTTTTCCCATGGACTCCATGGAAATCAACAGAGAACTGGGGGCAAGGCTGCTAAAAGCATTTCCACAGTTAAAGGTTGATGTTCATAAACCGGAGGTTTTGTTAAATGTTGAAATACGGGAATTTTGTTATCTGTATCATCAGTCCATTCCCTGTGCCGGGGGTATGCCGGTTGGTACAAACGGAAAGGCAGTGCTTCTGCTTTCCGGAGGGATCGACAGCCCGGTAGCAGGCTGGATGATTGCCAAGAGAGGTGTTGAGCTGACGGCAGTGCATTATCACAGTTTTCCATACACCAGCGATCGATCAAAGGAAAAGGTGATTGACCTGGCCGGAATTCTAACCCGGTATACAGGTTCCATGAGGCTGCATATAGTGCCTTTTACCCGAATACAGCAGGAATTGTATGAAAATTGCCCGGATGAGCAGCTGACCATCCTGATGAGACGATTCATGATGAAAATAGCAGAGGAAATTGCCCGCAGGGAAGGCGCAGCTGCCCTGATAACCGGAGAAAGTATCGGGCAGGTAGCCAGTCAGACTCTTGAAGGTCTGGTTGTCACTAATCATGCCGTTTCCATACCGGTGTTTCGTCCCTTAATTGGATTTGACAAGATTGATATTATGAATCTTGCTCAAACCATAGGTACTTATGAGACTTCTATTTTACCCTATGAAGATTGCTGTACCGTGTTCACGCCAAGACACCCGGTAACACATCCACGATTGGATAAAATCCTGAAATCGGAAATGCTGATCAATGGGGATGAATTGATTCAGGAAGCATTGGATAACACTGAGTTAGTTGAATTATAAACTACAAATTGTATACAAGGAGGGAAATTTACATGGATCTTTCTCAGGAAATGTTGAATAAGCAGGTTTGGGCTGTAGTTGGTGCCAGTATACACCCGGAGAAATTTGGATATAAGATTTACAGGAAGCTGAAAAATCACGGTTACAAGGTCTATCCCGTCAATCCTGGATATGATATGGTAGATGGTGACAAGTGTTACCCCAGCTTGTCTGATTTGCCGGAAAAGCCTGATGTTATTGATATGGTGGTTAATCCCCGCATAGGTCGCAACATTATAGAAGAAGCAGCTCAGCTGGGCATAGGATATATTTGGCTTCAACCGGGAACACACAATGGGGACATTATACAGCAAATAGAAGAAAAGGGTATGTCCTATGTAAAGGATTGCGTATTGGTTGCACTGAAGTGATTGTATATGACTGCATTAAGGAAAATGTAAATGATTGCATTAAGTAATATAAAGGGGGATCCCTCATGAGAATTCTGGCTGCCATCATCATATTGATGCTGCTGCTTGTTTTTGTGAGTTGTGATGTAGTAGTGTCTGCAAATAATGAATTGCCTGAGATTTATGCCTTTGTACATGATGCTGACGCCCCGCATGTTAAGCAGATGGTACAGGGGCTGAAAGCAGGTGCAAAAGATTTGCAGGCTGATTTGGAGATTCACGAAATCAATATGGTGGACGAGCCGGATAAAGCTGTTAAGGAATTTAAAAAAGCAAACCGCCGTTCCACAAAGGCTATTATTATCATGCCATTTGAAAACGATGAGCTGTACAAGCAGCTGGAGAAAGCGCGGAAGAAGGGAATTTACCTGATTTATTTGGATACAGTTCAATCTTATGATATACCCGGCACATATATTATTTCCGACAATGAAAAAGCTGCCAAAAAGGCCGGGAATATGCTGGCGGAGGCAATGGGGCACAAAGGAGAAGCAGTCATATTGAACACTTCAGCTGAAGATCCAAAAGCTCTAAAATTGGAGATGGGGCTTAAAGAAGCTCTTCAGGGGTACCCTGAAATTAAAATGGTTAATTTGTTTTACTGCAATGGGCAAAGAGAAAACACTAAAAAAACCCTCCGGGACATTTTGGCGGCGCATCCCGATATCAAGGGAGTCTTCGCTGCCTGCTCCGAAACAGCCGCCGCAGCAGCTGAAGCAATAAGCGAATGGAATGGGGAAGTTCAGATTGTAGGCTTTAACCATACGTATGAGACTCTGCAGCTCATTAATAACGGACAAATATACGGCACAGTAAGTCCGAAATTCTATGATATGGGTTATGAAGCTGTTAAGACGGTTGTGTCTTTAATATCCGGACAGGATGTACAGGAAAGAATCGATTTGAGTTATGCAGTGTATACCCGGGAAGGTTTGTACGAAGCAAAAGATACAGAAAGCCCGTTGAGCTGAAAATAAAGAGACAGTGATGAATTTGTTCTAATACCTCTACGCATAAGAATATATTTTTATAACAGTGGAGGTGTTAGCCATGTTTTCAAATTCATGGACCAGGAGAATACAAGCTGTCACTTATATCATATTGATTGTTATTGTATATGCTGTATTGGATGGGTACACCATACAATTGAATTATACCTTTCCCGGCACTGAAGCAGGAAAATCAGTGTTTTCAGATAATCCGGGTTCAAGTGATGAGAATCTACAGCAGGATAATCAGGAGAATAAATACGATATACTGATTGACCTGACTGAATCCATGCTCTATTTGTTTGAAAACAATAAACTCATAAAAAAATACCCGGTTGCTCAGGGTAAAACGGGAACACCGTCCCCGGTAGGTGTCTGGTATATTACCAATAAGGCCAGAAATTGGGGCAGCGGATTTGGCACCCGTTGGATGGGACTTAATGTTCCCTGGGGTGTATACGGGATACATGGAACAAACAGACCGGGTTCTATCGGACACCGCGCTTCTGCAGGCTGTTTCCGGATGAGAAACAGAGATGTGGAGGAATTGTACAGCATTGTACCCTATAAGACGCGGGTAGTGGTTTACGGCGGGCCTTACGGGAGCATGGGAAGCTCCTTTGACAGGCTCGCGCCCGGGGATAGGAAGTCACAGGTGGTGGAGGTCCAGAAAAGATTGCAAATGCTGGGCTTCTATGACGGTGCTATAGATGGGATTTATGGAGAAGGGATGAAAGCAGCATTGATAAAGTTCAAACAGGAAAACAATTTACCCATTAATCATTATGTGGATTGGGCTACCTATGAAGCGCTGGGAATTTTGCCTTTTGAATAAAGAATTTTATGAATAAGTCAATTGTCTGTGCAACTCTTCGGGGCAGTCTGCCTGACTTTACAATATTGATTGTGTGGGCTGAATTTAAATGCTATAATGGGTATAATCTTGGACCGGGGAGTGTCATAGAGCCCAACTCGATTTGGATGCACGGGAGGAAGTATGAGCGAAGTAAATAACAATGTGAATACATATGAAGATGAAATTGATCTGCGTGAGCTGATCATGACTTTGTGGCGAGGCAAGTATATTATCCTGAGTATAGCCCTTATTGCAGCTATATTGACCGGCTTATACAGTATGTTTATGTTACCGCCTGTGTACCAAACCAGGCTGGACATTGTTGTTAATATGCCGGAACAGTACCGCACCCGTTACGGCGATTACAAATTGCCAATTACTTCAAATGAGCAATACATCGATTTAATTACCAGTAATCGCGTTTTGCTTAACACAATAAAGAATCTGGGTGCCAATGGGAAATCCATTTCGGTGGAAGGCTTACGGAATCGAATTTCCATAAAGAAGGGCTCTGATCCAAGCAAGCAAAACACCTTTGCAGTATTGGTCTCAGCAAATAATCCTCAGGAATCCCTGCTTATTGCACAAAACTTGTTTGACAATTATATTGAATTTGTTGACATCATGGTCAGGGACAGGGCTGTTGAGTATTACTATAATCAGTTTAGCACTGACCTTTTAATATCTGAAAACTCCCTGAAGAGTAAACAGGAACTCCTTAAACTAAATAAAGAGCTGCTGGCGGAAACACCAAGGATTATTAACCAAAAGGAAGCTATGCAGGAGGCACAGGAAAACCTGGTCGGTTCAATAGATTATATTGTATTGGAAAACATAATTAATCCCAATTATGTTGAAATTGAAAAGAATATTATTATGCTGCAGCAGGAAATTTTCGTCATAGAGGATACCATCAGACAGAATGAAGAGTATTTGGAGCAACTGGAAGAAGAAAAGCAGCTGATAGAGCGTTATTATGATACAGGGGATAATGGCGAACAGGATACACCCAGTCTCATTGGAGTTGTAAGGAGCAGCATCTATCTTCCTTCTCAGCCTGTCGCTCCCAGCAGTAAAACCGGCCCCAACATCGTCAGAAATGTTGCCATTGGCTTGATCATAGGCCTTATGTTGGGTCTATTTGCGGCCTATGTCAAGGGATTTTGGTTTAAGAAAGAAAAATGATACTGAAATTAACCTGGGCTGATTAAGCGATACGATAATGCTTATACTTAACAATTGCATGAGAACCCATTAATAGATAAAGTATTAAGAGCACTGATCGGAATGGTCGGTGCTTTTAGTAGTTATCAGCATAGTTACATTTTTCACAAGCTGATAATGATAAGCATTTTGCTTCTGTACACAGTTATGGAAAAAAATATCTGCATGAATTAATATTCTTAAGGGGAGTTAAGAATCATGGAATTAACGAAGCAAACAAAACAAACCCGTCAAATAAAGCTATACAATGTTATTTTTCCCGTTTGGCTGATACTCTTTTTTCCTCCTGTTATCCTGGTAACACTGATTGGAAATTGGCTAATTGATTCGCTGGTTTTAATTGCCTGTTATTTTATATTCAAGCCTCATAAGGAATGGAACTGGCTGTTATTTTATAAGAAAAACATTGTAAAAGTATGGTTGCTTGGCTTATTGGCAGATATCATTGGTGCAGCTATTCTGTTTGCCTGCGTCGGCTTTCAGGATTTTCTTGGACTTTCCAACGATGTTGTCAACAGCATTAGCTTTGATCCATTCAGCAATTTCCTCGCTTTTACCCTGATCATGATAACCATGTTGATCTCCGGTTTATTCATTCTGCTTTTTAATTATAATTATACATTCAAGTCAACAATTGAAGACGAGTTGGCACGGTGGAAAGTGGCTGCCTTTATTGCAGTCACCACCCTGCCATGGACCTTCCTTTTGCCGACAAAGTTATTTTACTGAACAAGACATGTTTTATTGAACAATTTAAAATACAGTCCACACCATATCTTTTGGCTTTGTACCTTTCCGTGCGGATTTAATCTAATAATTTAAACGCTGTCCATTTAAGGGTTGGATAGTGTTTTTTGCTTTTTGGGCATATAATCTTATACCCATAAGTATATAATTTAGTACCCATATGTATAAATTGGTTGGGCAGTTCAGTTGAAGGTTTAATTCAATTACGGTGCTGGTGCCCGGATATAGCGGGTGTTTAGTACTTACTTGAACGGTTATATATACAATAACAATCCGTCAATGGAGGGTGGAAGTATGGAACAGCAAAAATTGATAAGTAAACTGGCAGAGATCATAGACGATTCTAATGCAGGAATCCTTTGTACATCGGACAAAAATGGAAAAACTCATGTAAGGTGGATGACACCGATTCTAATCAGAGGCAGAAAGGGCGTTATTTATTCAGTAACTTCACAAAATTCCAGGAAAGTAGATCAGATTTTGCAGAATTCTGATGTCACTTGGATGATTCAAACCAGCTCGTTGGATCAAGTTATTACGATACACGGAAAAACTAATGTGCTTGAAAACCCTTCCATTAAATCTGAATTGTTGGAAACAGTAGGAAACAAGCTTACAATGTTCTGGCGGATAAATGAAGACTTGAATGAATTTGTGGTTTTAGAAACTGTGATTGAGAAAGCTGCCTATTTTGTGCCTATGAAGGGAGTATTCAATACTGTTCATTTTTCCTAAACTTCAGGGGGACAGTTCTCAACTTTTGGAGGGGGGACAGTTCTCAACTTCTCCTCACTTTCTCAACTTTTACTCAATTTTCGAATTGATGCAGGAAGATAAAGGGTAGGCAGTTTATAATAAGAAACTCTAGGGAGTGATAGTATGAGTTTGGGTAAATATGAAAAAGCATTCTTAATGAATTTGCTGGAACAAATGCTATTGATAAGAAGGTTTGAAGAAAAATCCGCCCAAATGTATGGTTTGCGGAAAATCGGTGGATTTTTACATTTATATATTGGTCAGGAAGCTGTGGCTGTTGGTTCCATAGCCGCATTGGATATGAAAAAAGATTATGTGTTAACCGGCTATCGTGATCACGGTCATGCGCTGGCTTGCGGCATGCACCCTAATGCTGCCATGGCTGAGTTGCTTGGCAAGGTAACAGGTTGTTCCAAGGGAAAAGGCGGCTCCATGCACTTTTTCGATGTTGAGAACAATATGTATGGTGGAAACGGGATTGTGGGCGCCCATATTCCCATAGCAGCAGGTGTTGCCTTTAAGGTGAAATACTATGAAGAAGATGGTGTAGTGCTTTGCTATTTTGGAGATGGTGCTATTCACCAGGGCGTGTTTCATGAAACGCTTAATATGGCAAAAATATGGAGCCTGCCCATAATCTTTATCTGCGAAAACAATCAATATGGAATGGGAACCAATTATAAGCGGGTTTCTTCCGTTCATGATTATTCGATTATGGGCGCTTCCTATGATATACCGGCATGGCAGGTAAATGGTATGGATGTTCTGACAGTTTACGAAGAAACTCAAAAGGCAATTAAATTGATAAAAGATAAAAACACACCGGTCTTATTGGAGATTCAAACCTATCGGTATCGAGGGCATTCCATGAGTGACCCGGCCAGATATCGAACAAAGGAAGAGTTGGAGGAATATAGAAGTCAGGATCCCATTGCAATTCTGCAATCAAAAATGTTAGAAGAGGGAGCACTGACACTAGAGGAATACAAGGAATTGGACAATAAATGCAAAGAAATTATAAATGAATCGGTGCGGTTTGCGGAAGAAAGTGAAGAGCCTCCCCTTGAGGCAATGTATGAAGATATTTATGCTTAATCGGAGGTGTAAGAAATGGCCTTGATAACTTTTCGAGAAGCGATCAGGCAGGCAATGGATGAAGAAATGGCTCGGGATGAACGGGTAATTCTGATGGGGGAGGAAGTAGCCGAATATGATGGGGCATATAAGGTCAGCCAGGGTTTGCTTGATAAATACGGCGATAAACGAGTGATTGATACGCCCATTACAGAAGCGGGTTTTTCCGGTATAGGTATAGGCGCAGCCATGGTGGGTCTGAGGCCTATCGTGGAATGGATGACATTTAATTTCTCCCTGCTGGCTTATGATCAGGTAGTAAACAATGCGGCGAAAATGCGCCATATGTCCGGTGGTCAGATAAGCGTTCCCATTGTTTTCAGGGGGCCCAATGGGCCTGCGGAATACTTAAGCTCACAGCATTCTCAGGCATTGCAATCTGTTTATGCCCATGTACCAGGACTGATTGTCGTTGCACCGGCCACACCCTATGATGCAAAGGGCTTGTTAAAATCCAGCATCCGCAACGATAACCCGGTCTTGTTTCTGGAAGCAGAACTGATGTACAACTGGAAGGGCGAGGTTCCGGAGGAGGATTATCTCATACCCATTGGTAAGGCGGATGTAAAGCGGGTGGGAAGCGATATTACCTTGATAACCTGCTCCAAGCCTCTGCGGTTGGTGGAGCAGGCTGCACAGCATCTTGCAGAGCTGGGAGTTGAAGCAGAGATAATCGATTTGCGTACTGTGAAGCCTTTGGACGAAGAAGCTATTTATCAATCAGTTCGGAAGACCAATCGATGTGTGATAGTGGATCAAACCTGGCCTTTTGCCAGCGTTGCCTCCCATATTGGATGGCTGGTCTCCAAAAATTGCTTTGATTACCTGGATGCTCCGGCAGAGCTGGTGACATCCGAAGATGTTCCCATGCCGTACAACCATACATTAGAGCTGGAAGTGCAGCCTACTGTGAAAAAGATTGTTGATGCAGCAAAAAAGGTGTTGTATATGTGACGCTGGCATGATTTGGCGAATATTTCCAACATGTATGAGGAAGCGGCAGTATCGTTATTAAAAGTAAAGACAAGGGGCGATAAGCTTATGGCTGAACAAGTATTGATGACTGCCCTGTCACCTACCATGGAAGCAGGAGTCCTGGTCAGGTGGCATAAGCAGGAAGGCGACTGGGTCGATGTTGGTGATATATTGTGCGAAGTGGAAACCGACAAGGCCACCATGGATTATGAGTCCACCAGTGAAGGAACACTGCTGAAAATTCTTGTACGGGAGGGCGAGGGCGCTGCTATTGGGGACACTATTGCAATTATCGGCGAGGCAGGCGAAAAAATTAATGCCCTGCCAAGCAACGGGGACAGTTCTCAAAAGTTGAGTGACGGGGACAGTTCTCAAGAACTCTACTCAGTAAGTGGTGGGGACGGTTCTCAAGAAATTCACTCAGGAGTGAGCACTGCAATGAAAGGCGGGCGTAGAACCGCAACCAATATTATGGCAGATTCTCGCATCAAGGCATCGCCATTAGCTCGTAAGTTAGCGGAGATGAATGAACTTTCATTGAATGATATAAGTGGAACCGGACCAGACGGCCGCATAATAAAGGCAGATGTAGAGAAACTCATTAAAGAGAGAGTTGCCAAACAAGAACCAGTCAAGGAAGAATGGGCTGTAAAAGGGCCATTGTCAGCAAAACCATCTGCTGCGTATACTGTGCAAGCAGCATCAGAGGAGGAAATAATTCCTGTTTCTCCCAGGAGGAAGGTAATAGCGCAGCGCTTGTCGGAATCCAAATATAGTGCACCTCACTACTACCTGACGGTGACTGTAACCGTTGATAATCTGATTAATACCAGAAATAAACTAAATGAATCACTGTCGGAAAAGCTATCTATTAATGCGTTTTTGATAAAGTACGCAGCTGAAGCATTAAAGAAGCACCAAATGGTGAATGCAAGCTGGCTCGGCGATACTATTCTCAAGAGAAAACAGGTTGATATAGGTCTGGCTGTTGCATTATCAGACGGTTTGATTACGCCAGTGGTTCGTGATTGCGGAAACAAAGGCCTTATTGCAATTGAAAATGAGCTGCATGAATTAATAGAGAAAGCCAGGAACAACAAATTAATGCCTGAAGAATACCAAAACCCGGGTTTTACAATCAGCAACCTGGGTTCCCTTGGAATTGAAGAATTCACTGCAATTATCAATCCTCCTGGTTCTGCCATATTGGCTGTCGGACAAATGAAGAAAATGCCGGTGGTAGGTGAGGAAGACAGTATTAAGGTACAGACTCAAATGAAAATGACTCTTTCCTGTGATCACAGGGTGATTGACGGCGCAGTCGGAGCGGCCTTTCTGAAGAACTTAAAAGACATTATTGAGGATCCCTTTTATGCATTTTTATAAAAGAACCGGCAGAAAAAAGCTATGGTCAAAGGCTAAACAATTTATTCACTAGTATGTAAGTTAAATAAGCGTAATTTTTCTAATGCAGGTTTATTAGCACGTTCGGAGGAAATCCTATGGAATATAATAAGTTTGATTATGATATTGTGATAATTGGCGGCGGCCCCGGTGGATATGTTGCAGCTATTCGCGCATCCCAATTGGGTTTGAAAGTCGCTGTAATAGAGAAGGAAAAAGTAGGCGGTGTATGTCTGAACGTGGGTTGCATTCCGTCTAAAGCACTCATACACCAGGCAGAGCGATATCAGAGCCTGGATGGAATTGAAGAGTGGGGGATCACAATTGATCGCAGGGGCTTTGATTATAGGAAGATATTCAATAAATCAAGAGAGGCAGCAGAAACCCTGTCTAAAGGAGTCAACTTCCTGTTGAAGAAAAACAAAGTGGATTTAATTGAATCCACAGGAACTATTACAGGAAAAAATGAAGTAAGCTTGGCAAATGGCAAGAAAATCACTGGTAGAAACATTATAATAGCTACAGGTTCCAAACCCAAAGAAATTCCTGGCTTTGTATTTGATGAAAGGTTTGTACTTTCTTCAACAGGAATTTTGATGCAGGAAAAGCTGCCAAATAAAATATTAATCATTGGTGGAGGAGCAATTGGTGTTGAATTTGCTTATATTATGATATCTTTCGGAGTAGAAGTGGTTTTAGTGGAGGTAATGGACCGGATTCTGCCCCTTGAAGACCAGGAGATTTCCACCTTATTGACAAGGTCCTTTAAGAAAAAGGGTATAGAAGTAATGACCGGCACAAAGGCATTGTCTATGGAAGTAAAAGATAATAAGGTTTCGGTTGCCTTGGAAGATAAAAATGAAGTACAGAAAACAATTATTGTTGATCAGATTCTTGTTGCGGTGGGACGTGTTCCTAATTCTTCAGAAATTGGATTGGAGGAATTGGGTGTAAAAACAGAAAACGGCTTTATCCAGGTTGGAGACTACTATGAGACAGAGATTCCGGGCATTTATGCCATTGGAGATGTGATAAATACACCATTATTGGCTCATGTAGCCTCAAAAGAAGGTGAAATAGCAGTGGAATATATAGCAGGATTAAACCCGCCAAGAAAGGTGGATCTGATGACCGTTCCCAGTGCAATATATTGCGAACCTCAGATTGCCAGCTTCGGGTATACAGAATGGCGTGCAAAACAGGAATCTGTAAAATATAAGAAGGCGAGCTTTCCCTTCAGAGGCGCTGGAAAGTCAGTAGCAGTGGAACAACCGGATGGAATGGTAAAAGTATTATATGATCCCATTACTAAGGAAATACTGGGAGCTCATGTCATCGGTGCCAATGCAACAGAACTGATTCATGAAATTCTTCTTGCAAAAACAGCGGAACTTCTGCCTGAAGACATTGCTACCATGATTCATGCCCATCCTACACTTTCAGAAGCCGTGATGGAGTCTATGCGAGCTATAGAAGGCTGGGCAATTCACATATAGGGCACATATAGGGCATATAGGGGACAGTTCTCAATAATTGCGTATGGGGACACTCCTCAAAAACTATCGGAAAAATTCAAAAAGGCAATAACGGAACAAGCCTGAAACTTTGCACAAAGTGTTAAGCTAAAAGGCTTGTTCTTTTATAAAACCCGACTATCTAGGTATCGGGAACACTCATTAACTAATTAAAAAATTTTAACATATACTTGAAAAAATATCTAAAAGAACCTTTACCGAACAGATGTTCTGTGCTATACTGGAATCATTAAAACAAATAATTCTTCTGCCCAATCTCATAATTATTATAGGTGGTGGCAAACATGCCCAGGAAAGCACGCGAAAAGCATGAGTTGGCCATTTATCATATTATTAGCAGAAGTTGTTCAGAAGTACTCCTGTTCAGGGAAGAGGCTGATAAGGAATACTATTTATTACTGCTTAAAAGGTATAAAGAGAAGTATAAATCCAGTGTGTATGCATATTGCCTGATGGACAATCATGTTCATATTCATTTGGATCCAAAGGGTTTTGATGTGTCTAGATTTATGCATAGTCTAAACACTGCATACGTAAGATACTACAACATGAAATATGAGAGGCATGGTCACTTATTCCAAGGCAGGTTTCAAAGCAGAATACTGGACTCTGATCGGTATAACCTGGCAGTATCAGCCTATATACATAACAACCCTAAAGATATTCCCGAATATTGTGGCAGAGAAGAGGAATACCCCTATTCATCCTATGGTATTTATTTAGGTATAAGGAAAGACGAGTATAACCTTATAGATAAGAGATTTATCATGGAGCTTCTCCATGCAAAGAGTGAAAACTTTGAATATAAATATAGTGAATTGGTAACACATCAAAGGCAGGCAGATAATATAGATGAATTCAAAAAGCAAGCATTAATTGAAGTTGAGAATGAATACATAAGCGGTCGGAATGTTATTCTTAGAAATGTTTCACCTGAAGAGGTACTATCATTTATCTCCAGGCGATTGAACTATTCACCAAATTTTCATATAGCCTGGAAAGGGAAACACAAAACGATGAATTATCGTTCCTTTTGTGCATATGTTCTTAGGGTATTATGCGGTTTGAGCTACCGAGAAATATGTCATAGTATAACCGGTATAACGATATCCTGCTGCTCTCAGCTATGTGAGAAAGGCTACAAACTGCTTATTAAAGGCGAAACAATATATTCTGATTTGTTTGATGAGCTCATAGATGAGGCAGTAAAAGCAGCGTAAATTAATCAGCATATACTAACCTGAAAATGCTTAGTTTAAAGTATGTGTGTATATATGTGGCCTATTTTATATGATTGCAGAAGCCAAACATAACCTTAGGTTTGTATTGGCTTCTTTATTTTGCTCGATAAATCTCATAATGTATGCATCGTTATCGTTTATTATTTGACTGTGTTAATTATCTAATTGTGTTTAATTGGTAGGTAAAAATTGTAGGTATGCAATTAGCTTAGTGTAGCAATAAGCTTTACAGTTTTAATTAGCGTTAAGAAGCAAACATTGAGACAAACTTCAGGTTGTAGCGGTTGGAACAGAAAGCTGAGGGAGATTGAGAGGAAAATTGAGAAATGTCCCCAAGTAAAAAAGTTGAGAAAAAGTTGAGAAGTGTCCCCACATGGACATTCCACAGCAAAATATATATAATTGATAGAAGAGATTTGAAAAGGGGTATGGTTCGGATGAACATCGATCAATTGGTAGATTATATACGCAATAACCCTAAAATAATGAGAAATGTTACACATTGGAAGGAAATCGAGTCCAAAAGTGCACAGTATGGTCCATTTCCCAAGAATCTGCGACCGGAATTGCGGGAAGCCCTGAAAAAGAAAGGGATTCATCAGCTCTACTCCCATCAATCCAAGTCAATAAATATAATTTTCCAAGGCAAAAATGTAGTAGTTGTTACACCCACTGCCTCCGGGAAAACCTTATGCTACAATCTACCTGTAATCAATGAAATATTGAACAATAATGATGCCCGGGCATTATATCTTTTCCCTACAAAAGCACTGTCACAGGATCAGGTAAGCGAACTCCATGAACTTATGGACATTCTGGGACAGCCAATTAAAACTTACACATATGATGGCGACACACCGGTCAGTGCAAGAAAGGCTATTCGTCAGGCCGGCCATATTGTTGTTACAAATCCAGACATGCTTCATTCCGGTATTATGCCCCATCATACAAAATGGGTAAAATTATTTGAGAATTTAAAATATGTAGTTATAGACGAAATTCACACTTACCGCGGAGTATTTGGGAGCCATCTTGCAAATGTACTGCACCGGCTTCACCGTATATGCAAATTCTATGGTTCCAACCCACAATTCATTTGCTGTTCCGCTACCATAGCCAATCCGAAGGAGCTTACAGAGCGTATCATAAGCAGGGAAGCGGAACTTATTGATGAAAACGGTGCACCATCCGGCAAAAAACACCTGGTATTTTATAATCCTCCCGTGGTAAACAAGCAATTGGGCATCCGAAGAAGCTCCATTCTAGAGGCAAAAAAGCTTGCCTCTGACTTTATTCTCAACAAAATACAGACCATATTGTTCACTAAAAGCCGGCTCACCGTCGAAGTGCTGGTCACCTACCTGAAGCAGCTGGTTCAGGATAAATTAGGCAACTCCGGAACTGTCAGGGGATACCGGGGCGGCTACCTTCCCAACCAAAGGCGCGAAATCGAACAAGGTCTTCGCTCCGGAAATATTTTAAGTGTAGTCAGTACCAACGCTTTGGAACTGGGTATTGACATTGGAAGGCTTCAGGTATGCATTATGTGCGGCTACCCGGGAACCATCGCCAGCACATGGCAGCAGGCGGGCCGGGCAGGCAGGAGAAATGACACTTCTATTGCCATTATGATAGCCAGCAGCAATACTTTGGATCAATATATTATTCAACACCCTGAGTTTTTCCTGGAATCCAGTCCGGAACACGGCCTGATTAATCCAAACAATTTATATATTCTGATGTCTCATATCAAGTGTGCTGCCTTCGAGCTTCCCTTTGAAGACGGTGAGACCTTCGGCGTGGATACGCTGGAGCAGATACTGGAATTCCTTGAAGAAGAAAAGGTGCTGCGTCATGTTGGCAACCGCTGGTATTGGACTGCCGAGAACTTTCCAGCCGATGCTGTAAGTCTCCGTACTGCTGCCAATGAGAATTTTATCATTATTGACATATCCGAACCCAGGCACAGGGTAATAGGGGAAACCGATCGTCTTAGCGCACCGCAGCTTGTTCATGAGGAAGCCATATACATTCATGAGGGAATCCAGTATCAGGTTGAAAAGCTTGATTTTGAGGAAAAGAAGGCTTATGTAAGAAAAGTGGACGTGGACTACTATACTGATGCCAGCCTTGCTGTTACATTGAAGGTGCTGGATGTTTTTCAATCAGCAGATGAAAATAGAACAAGCAGAAACTGGGGAGATGTTATGGTAACCTCCCTGGTTACCATGTTTAAGAAAATCAAATTTGATACCCATGAAAATCTGGGCTGGGGGCAGGTTCATCTGCCTGAACTGGAACTTCAGACAACTGCCTATTGGCTGACCTTGAATGAAATTCCGGAAACCATCCACAGCCAGGATGATCTGCAGAATGGCTTGATGGGAATTGCCAATGTGCTGGGCCAGATCGCGCCCTTGTACCTGATGTGCGATCCCCGTGATATTCATGTAGTTTATCATGTAAAATCCCCCTTTACTCAAAAGCCCACAATATATATCTATGACAGCTGCCCCGGAGGCATTGGTTTCAGCGAGCGCTTGTATGAGTTGCATCTGGAATTGTTTCAGAAAGCATGCGAAATAATATCCGAATGTGCTTGTGAGAACGGCTGTCCTGCATGTGTCGGACCCAGTGCGGAAGTTACGGAGAACGGCAAGCAATTGGCAATGAATATACTGGGAGGAATACTAGGTGATACGCAATTTGAAGAGCAAGCTCAAAGCAATGTCATCAAGCTCCCCTTCGCTTAATCATGGTCAAGGCTCTGCTGCCTCACCCCCAAATGAACCCGGTTCGAGCTTGGAAGATGGAATTAGAATTAACGGAGCTTTTGATTATGTAGAAGTGAACCGCAGCAGGGAAAAGAACAACACTGACGATAGCGATAATAAGCACCATGTAAAAGCACATACTGCAGACAATAAAATTCATACTTCCTTAGAGAATCATATCAAAGCAAGAGGAGATTTTGGAGGTCAGATAGTCGAAGAAGCGGATGGATTCTTTGTACGAAAACGCACCATATATGAAATTAACACAAGCTATGGGAAAATCAATTTATCCGGATTGATGACTTCAGAATTTCCGAATTCCAGATGGTGGACCAGACTAAATCAAAATCTGCACTCACGTGACATAGTGTTCCTTGATACCGAAACAACCGGTTTGGCAGGGGGGACAGGTACCTATGCATTTCTGATCGGTTTAGGCTATGTCACAGATCAGGGCTTGGTCATTGAACAGTACCTGATGAGGGATTTTGATGAGGAATATCCAATGCTGCAGTCGGTTATGAAAACCCTTAAGAAGTTTCGGGTGCTGATTACCTTTAACGGAAAATCCTTTGACTGGCCCTTGCTGGAGAGCCGGCTGGTTTATTCGAGACTTGGAACAATCACCTGGGAGGATGCACACCTGGACTTGCTGCATACTTCAAGACGGCTGTGGGGACAGCGTTTGGAAAGCTGTTCTCTTTCATCTATTGAGAAAAGTATTCTCAGCCACGTTCGTGAAGACGATATTCCGGGCTCTCAAATTCCCGGGATATATTTTGATTATCTTGAAAATCGAAATCCGGATATGATGAAACGGGTAATACAACATAATGAATGGGATATTGCGGCAATGGCAGCATTGCTGCTGCATGTAAACAGCTTATACCAAGATCCGATGGGCAGGGGGGATGCCTATGAATTGCTTGGTGCAGCAAAAGAATTGGAGAGAAATTACAAGATTCAGGAAGCAGCAGCCTGCTATCAACGCTGTATTCAGATCTCCCAAAAACATTCCCTTACAGTAGAGGCTAAAAAAAGGTTAGCCTACCTTAAGAAGAGGTATGAGGGCCCCGAAGAGGCAATGGATATATGGATTGATCTGATTAAAGAAGAAGGAAATTTGTTGATATTCCCATTAATTGAAATGGCGAAATACCTGGAACACGGGAAAAAAGATTTTCAGAAAGCCCTAAAATGTACAGATAGGGCTATTCTGCTGGCAGATGCGAGAAGCGGAAACTCCTCCAAGCTGAGGGAGGAATTGTTTGCCAGAAGGAGGCGTTTGATCAGGAAACTGGAGAGAAGCTTAAGAAATGGGGTTGAAGGATTTGAAGGGGGACAGTTCTCAATTTCTTAACGGATTTGTAAAGATGAGCAAGGGTTGAATAGCTAAAAGCTGAAAAAGTTGAGAACTGTCCCCGTAGTCCCGAAAGTTGAGAACTGTCCCCCTTGTCCCTATTGCCCGTTAAGGGCTGATTTCATAGTCTTGACCATCTTGATCATCAGGTATTTCTTCATCGCCTTGATTATCTCCAGGGCGGAACCAATCCAGTATATCGTCCCAGATGTTATCATCGATTAGCGATTGACCGGGAATATCAACGGAAACTATGTCGGTCCGAGGCCCTCTTACCGGCTCTCCGTCCAGCTTCATCTCTGGATGTACAGGAATAATGAAGTATTGATAAGTTTCGCCCGGAGTTACCTCTGTATCTGTCCATTCTACCAGGTCCAGGCCGCCGGTCTGAATCTGATGTACTGCTGAGGCTGCTTGTCCCTCCACAGACTTCATGATAATGTAAACTGCAAAAGTGTCCCGGGGCACAAAGGAGATAACCGGTTTTTCATCATCATTTAATGTTACATTGAAATTATAGGGAGCATTAGGCACAACCCAATAATCAGACTGCTCGGTAGGTTCGGTTCCTCTTACAAAATACTCCTTTACAACGTACTCAGCAGGTGTCAGTGCAGAAGCCAACAGCACGCGGTTTTGTTCCCATAAAGCTTTCCCGTCCAGCTTCACTTCTGTTACGCCCACAGGCTTTTGAAAATTTGGCTTATCTTTTCCCTCATACAAATGTTCGAACACATGCTTTGCGATTATAGTTGTATAGGTACTGCCGGAGGCATCCGGCGGCAAATAGTCTTCAGTTGTCCTTTTATCAAAGCCCATCCAGACTGTAACAGTATATTCCGGGTTGTAGGCAGCCACCCAGGTATCATTTGTGCCATCGATATTTGCATACTCAGCTGTTTTAGGCAACTGCACGGTTCCGGTCTTGGCAGCCACATTTAATCCTTTCAGCCGATGAGCAGTGCCTCCCGTGTCAGCAGCCGACTGAAGAATATTGTTTACGATAAAGGCGGTTTCTTCAGAAATCACCTGCTCCTTGACAGGCTGGGACTGATAAAGGGTTTTTCCCATTGAATCGTCAATTCTCCGAATAGTGGTATAGTTCTTATAGCTGCCTCTGTCTCCCAGAGTTGCATAAGCCCTGGCAAGTTCCAGAGGTGTTACCCCTTTCTCCATTCCCCCCAAAGCAACAGCCAAGTTATTCCAATCACTCTCAGCAAAGGTAATTCCAAGTTTTTCTGCCACCGACAAACCGGCACCTATGCCTATCTCGTGCAGTATTTTTACAGCGGGAACATTTATTGATTTAGCCAAGGCAGTTCGCACTGTTACAATTCCTCGAAAATTCCCGCCGGCGTTGCGAGGGGAATAATCATCATAATCCTCAAAGGTTACCGGTGCGTCTTCAATAAAGCTGACAGGAGTATAGTCAAAAATCTCCACTGCCGGTGCATATACAACCAGTGGTTTGACAGCCGATCCCGGCGAGCGTCTGGCATCTGCCCGATTAAGCACATATCTTTGCCCTTCCGGGTAAGTCCTTCCGCCCATGACTGCCTGCAGCTCTCCTGTACCGGTATCCATGATTACCAGAGCGGATTCGCAGGTTTTGCCGGAAGCCGGGCTTTTGGGGAACAGGTCTTCCTGTGAGTACAAATGCTCAACGTATTCCTGCAGCTCGTTGTCCATAGTGGTGTAAATACGGTAGCCGCCTGTAAACAGCTCTTCTTGCTTTATATTCAGCAGGGATGCAGCTTCTTCCAATGCCAAATCCATAAAATATCCGTGTACATATGCCGGTTTGATGTCCTCGGCAAACTGGATCTTTTCTTTTTTTGCTTCCTCTCCCTCCTCAGGAGTCAAGTACTCATTCTTTACCATCAGATCGATGGCCAAATCCTTTCTTTCCAGGGAGCGCTCCTTATCAATAAAGGGCGAATTCCGATGAGGATTTTTAAGAATCCCGGCCAGCAATGCCCCTTCCGCAACAGTCAATTCGCTGACTGTCTTGCCAAAGTAGGTTTTGGAGGCAGCTTCAATGCCGTATGCACCCTTTGCAAAGTAGACAATATTTAGATACAATTCTAAAATCTGATCCTTGGAATATTTTTGCTCCAGCTGCCATGCCAGAAGAATTTCCTTTACCTTACGATCTATGGTTTGCTCTTGCGAAAGAACGGTATTGCGAATCACCTGCTGTGTAATGGTTCCCGCACCGGCTACAATATCCCTGGCTTTTATATTCTGCCAAAGGGACCCAAACATTCTTCGAACGTCAAAACCCGGATGTGTACGAAAACGAACATCCTCTACTGCAATGAAGGCATTCTGAACATGTTCCGGAATTTGATTAAGGGGAACATAAATCCTGTTTTCAACTCCATGGATACTGGAAATCAAGTTGTCCTGATTGTCAAAAACCATAGAAGTCTGCTCATAGTTAACCAGACTGTCAGGATCCAAATCTTCCAGCGTTCCTATTATGGTAACCAAATAAATCATGACAGCCATCACAGCCATAGCACCAATGATGCCTATGATTGCAAATACTTTTTTCCATATAGAACGTTTCTTTCTCCTTTTATCGGAGCTTTTCCCACGCTTTCTATTCACTCTTTTATTTTGAGTGGATTCAGTCATTTTATCACTTCCTTGGCAGTGTCGCTTTGTCGGCATACATGGCACCAGCATCTTATCTCTGCTGTTACCTGGTATCTCTATGGAATTTTGAATATAACATTATCTGCCTGTTACCTCCCGGCCAGGTTCTATTTAATGCCTTTAAATACCTCTTTCAATGTAATTGTCTTTTGCCCGGTACAATTGCTTGTATTAGCATTTTGCAGCTAATACTAAAAGAGCTAAATACATAACTATTATTATACCTTATATTTTATCCAATGAGGACATTGCTAAACAAGTTCAAACGACCGAATACCGGCAGGCGTATTATTCCGCATTGGTTGTTCCGGGTATAAGCCGGGCAATGTATAAGGGGCAGTACAAAAAATACCAGGAGGCAGCCGGATGACTTCTCATTTATTTTCATGTATAATACATATATGTTGAAATATTATGTAAACCACAAAGAGACATAGTCAATATACTTGAAAGGCTATGACAGGCTTTAGAATAGATGCTAGATAGAAGGGCAGAAAGGAGGGATTGCGGTGGAAAGAATCAAGAAAATTAAAAAGTCCCATATCATTGCTGCAATATTGATTTTCAGTGCCATTTTGGCAGGAATACTGTTCAGTCGCCGGCCTGAGCATGAAAGAATAACCTACAATCAATTTATTCAGGCTGTAGAAGAAGGAAGAATTGAAAAGGTCTATCTGGATAATTCGGAACAGATACTGGGAGAGTACAAGAGCGGAGAGACCTTTATAACCGACAATCCCCGTACGGAAAACTTTAAGGAATTCCTGTTGGTGCAGGGTATTATAGTTGATGAAGTGAAGGAGAAAATCCAGGGGGAGCAGATTTTCAGCACGATAGTTACCCTGAGCATTTTTGGTGTTTTGATTTTTGCAGTTAATAGAAATGTATCCAAACAAAAGCAGGGTAAAGCCGGAAAGTCTATTTTTAACGCGATTTTGCCTGAAAATGTAAATGTAAATTTCAGCAATATTGCGGGTAATGAAGAAGCAAAGGAAAGTATACAGGAACTGGTGGATTTCATAAAGAATCCGGAGAAGTATGCCAAATATGGTGCCCGTTTACCAAGAGGCGTTATTTTATACGGTTCTCCCGGAACCGGAAAAACGCTGATGGCTAAAGCGGTGGCGGGAGAGTCCGGCGTTCCCTTTATTGCTGTATCCGGATCGGATTTTGTGCAGGTATATGTAGGTGTAGGTGCCAGCCGGATACGTGAACTTTTTAAGAAAGCCAGAAGCTATGGAAAATGCGTCATTTTTATCGATGAAATAGATGCCTTGGGCAAGAAAAGAGACGGAGGAGTAGACGGCGGAGGGAATGACGAGCGGGATCAGACCTTGAATGCTCTGCTGTCCGAGATGTCCGGTTTTCAGGACAACGAAGGCATTGTTGTGATAGCTGCAACCAACCGGCTGGACACCCTGGATGAGGCATTGTTGAGGCCGGGCAGGTTTGATCGCCACATCGAAATTCAGCTGCCTGACATTAAGAGCCGTTTGAAAATATTAGAGCTGCATTCCAGAAACAAACCCTTGGATAAAGGTGTGAATCTTGAGAAGGTGGCACAGCAAACCGTGTATTTTAGCGGTGCAAAATTGGAGAATCTGCTGAATGAAGCGGCCATTCTTGCCGCTAAACGAAGCAGCGGCAGCATTCAGGCTCAGGACATTGATAAAGCCTTTTATACGGTAATAGCCGGTGCAGAAAAGAAGGACAGGAGTACTATTTCTGAACAGGATCGCAGGGTTACGGCATATCATGAAGCAGGACACGCCCTGATAACCAAGCTGACTGCTCCTGAAAACAGGGTATCTCGCATTACCATTATACCCAGCACAAAGGGTGCCGGCGGGTTCAGCATGAATATTCCTCCCGACCGAATGTACCATAAGAAAAAGGACATGGAAAACAGCATTAGAATAGCCTTGGCAGGTCGCGCTTCAGAAGAACTGGTTTTCGGAGAAGCAAATGTCACCACCGGGGCAGCCAATGATTTGGAAAAAGCAACCGATACGCTTCTTAATATGATCAGGCGATTTGGTATGAATTCCAGATCCGGTCTGCTGAACTATGATGTGCTTTATAACAATGGATTCCGGCAGGTACAGGATGATATTATTGAGGAATGTCGAACCCATATGGATGAGTTATACCAGGAAGTAAAGGAGCTGCTCCAAAAGAACAGAAGGGTCCTGGGAGCGATAGCCGAAAGTCTGTTGACTCATGAAACCTTAGAAGAAAAGGATTTGGATTTAATCATTCAAGCATTCGCTAAAGCAGGATGAACGAATGAACCGCCTTCTTCATATGATATTGGTGTAGATATCTATACTGATACTGTAACAGCAATATCAAAGCAAGAATAAAAATATAAATATGAGCGGCTTGTTAACAGGATATACCTAAGGATACACTATAAGATATACCCATATAATGGAGGTTGCTCATAGAATAAGAGGAGGCGCTTCTATGAATTATGAAGGTTGGGGAATGACACCTGCACAGGAGTTCATGTATCCGATCGAGTACCACAACAGATACGGCTATATGTATCCGTCCCTGGAACCCTGCATCGATCACAATATGGTTCAACCTATAATGTATCCTGATATTTATTATAGGATTTACCCCTATGTTCACCGAACCTGTGATCGCATGGATAATCCTTATATGCATTACCCTTCAGAGGCTCAGGTTGAGAGCATGGTGGATGATTGCTATGATGCTTGTGTCAAGGGAATGCCGGATTTGATACAATATGCTGATCTAAAAACTAACGAAACCGAAAAAGTTGATGCAAAACAGTTTAGAAGGAGACCGCTGCTGAGGGATTTGATTGCCATTATTCTGATCAGTGAGCTTTTCAGAAGAAGGAGAAGAATACGTCGCTTTGATTTTTTTGGTGCAGGATACAATCCGGGGGCAGTTTATGACCCTGGCGCTGGTGCCGGATATGGACCTGGAATCGGCTATGGACCGGATGCCGGTTATGGGTTAGGTGCCGGCTATGGTACAGCTTATGGTGCCGGCTATACTCCTTAAAGAATAAAGTTAACCTTAGAGCATAAAGACAACCTTTTTGACGACCGTATTTATAGCTACTTTGATGCAATTGATTGGCAGATATAATAAATAAGCAGATAAGCAGGTCTGAATAAAACAAATTTTTGCACAGTTCGTATCGCATTCACGATATACGAAAAGCAGGACGTAACAATACGCATCTTAAATAGATTTCTTGTGCAGCAGGGAACTGCTGCTTTCTTTATGTACTTTTGTGTCTTATTGAATTATTATACTGAGCCATGTTTCATCCTTTCCGGTTTGGAATATGACGAATCTATATATTAATCGGGGTATGAGCTTTGACTAAACCTATTTTTGAACCACTAATACGGACTCGACCCTGGTATGTACGGGTAAATTCATTATATAATATAATAAAGTATAGTAAACACATTTTAAGCATTAGAGGAGGAATGGTACAGTGGACAGGAATCAAAAAGGTTGTATAAGAGGAGCAGCAGTTCAGTAAAGTAGTTCAGTATAAATTATGGAAAAACATTAGATTTCCCAGTTGCCAATAACCATGTCAGCCTTGGCTTCAGCCCGGGAAAGGCTGAAGCATCTTCTCGATTACTACATAGGCGATGGTTGCCCTAAAAAAGAAATGGGCCGAGCTCTTGAATAAACAGACAGGATCATCCTGAGATGTTTAAAACTAACAGTTGTGGACACAATATTGACTGTAGTTTTAGCAAATTGAAAGGATGATTCTGTGAACGGTGAGTTATTGCAGGTTTCGCCGAGGATTTCTCATGCAAAGGCAAAGCAGCTTAGGCGACAGGGATATGTACCCGGAGTGCTTTATGGGAAAAATCATGCTGCTCCGGTTCTTTTTGATAAAAAACATGTGGAGAGGTTTGTTCACCGGATGGGAACCGCGGCTGTTATTGAAGTATCATTGAACGGTTTAAAGCAGCAGGTGAAAATTAAGGAAGTACAAAGAGATCCGGTCACCCGGGAGATTATTCATATTGATTTGATGAATGTGGAAATGAACCAAAGGATTCAAGCCAAAGTGCCGCTTCTATTTGAAGGAAGGCAGGTGATGGAAAAGCACGGCTTGATTCTGCAGCATCAGAAAGATTTCGTTGAAGTGGAAGGCTTCGCGAAGGACATTCCTTCCTTTATCCGGGTACCGCTTCATATTCTGCAAAGCAGTAGAAACAGCAGCATTCGGGTACAGGACCTGGAAATAGCTGCTGAACTCAGTGTTATTGATTCACCAAATGAGTTGATTGCTTCAGCCCTAAAACCCACTCTGAAAACTGATATTCAGGCTGAAATAAAACAGGATATTGCTGAAAGCAGCGATGAACAGCCTGAGAGTCAGGAGGGGTGAAAACAATTGTTTGATGTTCTTAAGGGGCATCGCATTGAATCCTGATGGATTTTAGTGTAAACTTATATTTACTTGATATTACTTACTTGATTATTGCTTAAGGGAGTTTGGAACTATGAAATATGTATATGCAGTACTGACCGTTTTAGAAAACAAGCCGATTATGCAAACGCTGGTCAGCAGTAAACAATTAACCGGCAGAGAAATTTTGGACAAGCTGATTCTGACAAAAGAAGAACGGAAGAAATACGCAAGCTGGAAAGATGAAAACAAGGTATTGGAGGATTTAAACAAGCGTCAGGCTATTCGAGTAGAAGTTCAAGAAGTAGAAGTGTAGCAGCTGTCAAATAGAGGACGAGGATGCAGATGAAGAATAAAAGCCCTTACGACAAAAGTCGCGGGGCTTTTTATTTTTAACGGCATATATTGCTAAAACCATTTATTTTTCGATGAAGGAAATTATCATACGACGAAGAATAATGAATTGAGTGTAATCAGCGAAAATTGGAGCTAACGGTCATAGGAATATATTGTTGAAAGGCGAAGGAGGCAGTAGATTTGCAAATGGATTGCAAAAGGAAAGGAGATATCCTGATAGTCAGCATGAATGGGGAGTTGGATCACCATCATGCAGAAAAAATCAGGGATTCTCTGGATAAACAACTGGAGGATAATTCCATCCGGTATTTGATTCTGGACCTGAAAAACCTACATTTTATGGACAGCTCCGGCATTGGTGTTTTCATTGGCAGATATAAAACCATAACTAAACGAGGCGGCCGGGTCTGTATAACCAATATCAATCCGCAATTGGACAGAATTCTGGAAGTATCCGGGCTTCGGCGAATATTGAAAGAGTATGATACTGTTAAGCATGCTGTTGACAGTATCCGGGGGGTATCAAAATGAATGTCAAAAACGAGATGAAGCTGGAGTTTTTAAGCAGGTCACAAAATGAAGCATTTGCCAGGGTAGCAGTTGCAGCTTTTGCCGCCCAGCTGGATCCCACCCTGGAAGAAATTGCTGATATCAAAACAGCTGTTTCGGAAGCTGTTACCAATGCCATCATTCACGGTTATGACAATCCCAACGAGACGGTGCAAATTATAACAAGAATTTATGACAATTATGTGGAAATCGAAGTAATTGATCAAGGCAGGGGAATTGAAGATATCGACCTTGCAAGGCAGCCTCTCTATACCTCCAAACCCGAGCTGGAGCGATCCGGTATGGGTTTTACAGTTATGGAAACCTTTATGGACGAATTGGAGGTGAGCTCTGCTCCGGGCCAGGGTACAAAGGTCAGGATGGTAAAGAATATCAGTAATGATACTCAGGAAACGGAGAGAGACTGATGAGTACCATTCCCGAATATCAGGAAGAGGACCGGCAGCTGCTTTCTCACGAAGAGACCATGGCTTTGATAGAAAAAGCCCAAAATGGTGACGATGAGGCCAAGGAAATATTGGTTCGGAAGAACATTGCGCTGGTAAAAAGCCTGGTTAAAAAATTTTTAAACAGAGGTCATGATTACGAGGATTTGTTTCAATTAGGCTCCATAGGGCTGTTGAAGGCGATTCAGAATTATGATCCCAAATATAATGTGCGGTTTTCGACCTATGCCGTGCCCATGATTATGGGTGAAATCAAACGATTTCTAAGAGACGACGGTATGATAAAGGTCAGTCGTTCTCTTAAGGAATTGGTGAATAAATCTGCAGCTGCCAGAGAGCAACTGAAGGGGCAGCTGGGCAGAGATCCCAGCATTCAGGAAATCGCAGATGCTGTTGACTGCACGCCTGAAGAAATTGTCTATGCAATGGATGCTGTCCGGGTTCCTGCATCCATATATGATGTCATCTATGAAGATGAGGATAACCCCATACTGCTCATTGATAAAATCTCGGAAGATAATACCGAAGTTGACGAAGCCATGGAACGCATTACGCTGAATGACTTGTTGTCCAAGCTGGATAAACGGGAACGAGCCATCATTATCATGCGATACTTTCGAGACAAAACCCAGAGCGAAATAGCGGAAATGCTAAACATCTCACAGGTGCAGGTTTCCCGCATTGAGAAAAAGGTTCTCCTTAAAATGCGGGAGATGTTGTGATGGTGACGCAGCTAATCATGAGATGTTTCATTCAAATCAGGTATTTATACCGATCTCCGCCTTCATTTTTTCAAATCCGCTGAAGTACATGATTGCATTTCCCAATTATTTTCTTGACTCATCCAAAACCTGGATTCGTTTTTTTTATCAGGTTATCAGGATTCAGATTACAGACTTCAACTCTTTCGTACAATTTGCTCGTATTCCGGGAAACCGGAAAACCGTTTTACCAAATGCGTCCTTAAATCACCTCCAAAACTCATAATAGCTAAGCAATAATTTAATAATTGAGAACTGTCCCCATTGGCCCAATAATTGAGAACTGTCCCCACTGCCCTCCCCACTGCCCGCTTATCCCTTATTTATACTTTGAATAATGAATTCATATAATGAGTACAATAAGATAGCCTGACGGGCATTGTAAACTGCATGAGTAGGGATGATGAATTTGAATAAGGGAAGCAAGAAAAAAATTAATTGGACAATGGTAGCAATAGCCCTTACTCTGATTGGTTTAGTTTCCGTTTGGATGATTCTCAGCCGTCATGCCAATCAGGACAAAGCTTATTCAGGTGCCAAATTTATTCAATATAAGGCAGGAGATAAGACCGGAGGCTGGACAGATGGGATCAAATGAGGTTTATTTTCAGTTCAAACCCTATTATCAAAAACAGTCCGGACAAAAAGCTAACCTGGGAGATTTCATTGAGTTGTCTGCGGCAGAAGATATCAAAAAGAGAATTGAAAATATTCCTGTTTTCCCTTATGGCATCAGCCGGCCGGTACGGCTTACATCAGTTCAAATTATTGGTTTGATTAAACAGGAAATCAATAATATTTCCGTTACTCCAATCGGCGAATCTTCAGCGCTGTATAAACCGGCTAAGCGAAAAAAGGAGAATCCGCTGTTGGTATTTCTGCGTGTAGCCTTTTCCATGCTGCTTCTCTTTTTTGGTTCCGCTTTAGCTATTATGTATTTTCATTCAGATGTCAACATGAACGAAGCCCATAAGATGATCTATTACTTAATCAGCGGCGAGAAAGTAAGCAGGCCTGTCTTATTTTCTCTTTCATATTCCGTGGGAATCGGTGCAGGTATTTTCATCTTCTTTGAAGTTTACAACAAGATAAAGAATAAAGACAATCCAGGTCCGTTGGAATTGGAAATGCACCAATCAGAAAAAGAGTTAAGAGATTATTTAAGGGATCAGGAGGGGAAAAAACAGGCTTGACAAAAGTCATACTGACAATCTTAGTTGGATTAGCAGGGGGCCTTGCCATCGGCGCAAGCATCACTGCATTCTTTGTGGTATTGGGTGTAACCGCCCGTATAATTCAATGGACTAAAAGGGAAGAGTATTTGTTATTTTTTCAAATCAGTATGATTCTTGGTGCAATGCTCTCCTGCTTTGTATATTTCTTTGATTTTTCTATAAAGCATCTGAAGTTCATCTCCGTTCCATTGGGATTTCTTATGGGTGTTTTTGTGGGGACTATAGTGGCTGCGCTTACTGAAACGCTGGATATTATATCAGTGGCAGCCAAAAAACTGAATGCTACCAGGTGGGTATATCTTATCGTTATAGTAGTTCTTTTGGGTAAAGTGTTTGGCTCATTATTATTTTTTCTGATACCCGGTTTTTTCTAGAATTTGAGGTGAGATATTGAGCAGAAAAGGCTATCATCAATTAAATGAAGTTGTTCCGCAGGGAAAAAATCCCCGTGAGAACGAAGTCCGGCATCCGGAAGTGCCCAGCCTGGTTTCCAAAAAGGACGAGAGACGGCAAACTATGCAAAAGGAGGAAGGATATCCAGTTGAATAGGGGATGTATACTGCAGACCTTGCTTTTACGCTGACAAAGGATACAATTAATCGTATGATGAGGCTGCTGATACTTGTCGGTACAGGTGTACTGAGAAAAACCTAAACAAAATAGGTTGTCATAATATGAAAAAGAAGACCATTATCAGGTCTTCTTTTTTAGAATTTAATTGGTTTATTTACTCTCCGTTCTCGAGTTTATCCCATCAATTGACAGAGAGCCTTTTTTGAGTCGTAATTTTAATTATCTCCGTTGTTGTTCTGACTGCCGCCGTTACCGTTATTGCTGCCGTTACTATTGCCGTTATTGCTGCCGTTATTATTGCCGTTATTGTTGCCGTTATTGTTGCCGTTGCCGCTGCCGTTACCGTTATTGCCCCCGTTGTCCGAGCCCTGGTTAACGGATTCCCAGAAGGCAGCATCAAAGATGGAGTCATAGGTTTTTTTAAGCTTATCCATTTCGGCCAGAATCTTATCAGGGTTGAAGGGTGGGATTTCCGTGTAATAAGGTTCGTCTTCCCCCGGCAGCTCCAAGACTTCTTTTATCAATGCATCTTTCAGGCTCTTAATTGCCTTGTCCAATTTATCCACCTGAGCCTTTTTCAGGTAATCGGCGTACCTGGAGACATTTTCGTTAACTTGATCAATTAATTGGTTGGCCTGCTGCGACAGACTCTCCCACAACCCCTCACCTTCCAGCCATGCCTCAGTATGAATGGGGCAGAATTTTTCTGCATGCTCCGGATTGTTATAGTCGTATTCTCCAACACCCTCCAAGCTTCGGAAGGCACCGGGTATTATTTTTTCCAACTGCTCATCTGTAAGTTTCTGGTATATGGAATCCTCGGGAAGTATGATGACGGATTTGGTTACCAGATGCTCCTTAGGACAATAAGGCGATGGTAATTTGCCGGAATAACCACAGACTGTAATTTTCAGGTGCATATCGCAATGATCTTTGGGTACTGCATTTGAGGGGAAATACTCTTTTACGGTTTCATCACATTCCTCATTGGGCAATTTGCCTGAAATAGCGCAAACCGTAACTGATTTCACACCTTTAGGTACTTTGTCATAAAAACGTTTATACTCCAAGTCTTCATGGATTTTTTTCATAAAAGCCCTCCACAGCGGAGCTGCAAACTTTCCGCCTGTGGCACCGTCCTGGAGGGAAATGCTATGGGTATCATGGCCGATCATTACGGTAGCAGTATAATAAGGCGTATAGCCGGCAAAAAATACACCGCGGAAATTGTCGTTGGTACCGGTTTTTCCTGCAATAGGCATGTTTTTGAATATCGCAGAGGTACCTGTACCGTTATTGACAGCATTCACCAGCCAGTCGGTTATGATGAAAGCGGTACTCTCCTTAAAAACCGTCAGGGTAAGCTGGGATTGGTTATCCAGCAGAACCTTGCCGTCTCTGTCCAATACCTTGACGATAGAAGTAGGTTCTCTGTATACTCCTTTATTAGCCAGCGCTCCATAAGCAGCAGTTATTTCTATCATGTTTATGGGATCACTGCCCAGGGACAAATTGGAGGGCAGGGCTTCTTCCACATAACGAGGCTCAGTTATACCCAGTTCCTTAAGCTTGTTCATGGAATATTCAGTACCAACCCGCTCCAACAATGTTCTTGCAGAAGATACATTATAGGAATGCTGGATAGCCTTCCTGGCTGTGATTGGACCGTTAAACTTGGAACTGGTATAGTTTGATGGATATCCCTTTCCGCCCTTCCAACCTTCTATTGGCACCGGAATATCTTCAATAATGATCCCGCCGGGATAGCCGGCTTCAATAAATGGGGCATATACTGCCAATGGCTTTATAGAAGAGCCGGGTGCCCAGGGCTGATCTGCACGATTGTTCCAGAAACGCTCCTGAGGATCCATTCTTCCGCCTACAATTGCCCTTAATTCTCCAGTGTTGTGATCCAGTACGACAGCTGCAGCCTGCGGTTGAGGAACATCCAGCACTCTGCTGCCTACTTTTTCGCGCTTGACACTGTCCTTGGAGTTCCTTGTTCTCGGATATCTGTCATAATTGTATATGGTTTCTTCCACAATGTGCTGAATTTCCGGATCCAGTGTGGTATATATGTGCAGCCCTCCGGTTTGAATAAGGTTGATAGCCTTCTTCCGGCCTTCCGACCCTTCCCAGTTATTCAGCTTCATCAACTGATCAATCAGATCGTTGATAGCGTATTCAACAAAATAAGGATGGTCATACAATTTTTGATTACTGGATTCTTCCAGCACAACAAAACCTGCATTTTTATAGCTGTCCGGATTATCAGCATCAAATTTGGCTTTTTCATATTCTGCCTTCGAAATAAAGCCATTTTCATACATCAGCCGAAGCACCAGATTTGTTCTTTCATAAGTAACTTCCGGCTTTTTCCTGCTGTAAAAATTAAGCCTGGGATCATATCGGTAGGGATTCTTAGTAATTCCTATGATGGTTGCGCATTCCCGCAGAGTCAGATCCTTCAATTCCTTACCGAAATAGTTCAATGCGGCTGCTTTTACCCCGTAATTACCGCTTCCCAGGTAAATTGTATTCAGATATGCTTCCAGGATTTCTTCCTTTTCATATTCATTTTCCAGTTGAATTGCCAGATATGCTTCCTGAATTTTACGCTTATAGGTTTGTTCGGGGCTGAGAAGAGTGTTTTTTATCAATTGCTGTGTAATAGTGCTGCCACCTTGTACGGATTCACTTCTCAAGTTATTGATAAAGGCACCTGCCAGACGTTTATAGTCCAATCCCTTGTGTACATAAAACCGAACATCTTCAGTGGCAATCAGAGCATTTTGCAGCATTTGGGGAATTTCTTCCAAAGGTGCCCATATCCGGTGTTCCAATCCCTTGTACTCGGTAATCAGATCGCCATTCTTATCATATATGAATGAGGTCAGGCTTTGTTCCTCGATACGGCCTACATCCATTTCCGGAGTCCCATCCACGTATGCTTTTGCCACACCGAGAACAGCTCCAAACCCGGCAAAACCCATGACAAGAAGGGCAATAACCATGAGCTTGATGCTGGTAACGAATACAGACAGCAGAAAATTAGGCTCTTTTCTTCTCTTGGTGAAGTATTTTGCCAGGCGATTCCTGGAAGTGCTCTTTTTCTCTTTTGCATTCTCGTTTTTGGAATGTTTTGTATCCATATAACCTCCGTTACATGCGCAATTGTATTCCTGCTATTATAACACATTATAACATCAATGCAGATACAGTCGGTTAATATCTTACAACAATTGTATTACAGCAGGATTAAAATGTAAAGCAAATTTGTTTATCCGATAGCGTCAAGATACTATGGGTTTTAATAAAAATAGTACTCCTCTGTTTATGTACAACTCAGGCATCCCTAATCGATTTAAGAAATTCGGTTGCCCAAGTTCTTTTACCAATGTTCAAAATAGTGA
>DUOI01000114.1 GCA_012838915.1 Clostridiales bacterium | reverse complement strand
GGCCTCCTGCCGTGCATTTACCGTGCTTTCCCAGGAGTACTGTACAAAGGCCAGGTAATATAAAAATCCGATAAGCAGCATAACACCCAGGTAACCCGCAACGCCCAGGGCAGTTCTCCAACCCCGCATTTTAATTTTCATTTCACTGGTTATTATGGGATTTCTCCATACTCTGTTAGTCAACATTATTGGTCACCTCCATAAACACTTCTTCCAGGCTGCCTGCTTCCCTGGCGAATGTCAGAACGGGGATACCCTGATTGATCAGCAGCTTCAGAAGATTGGCCATATCCTGGTCATTGCCGGAAAAACTGACCTCCAATGTATTATCCTCACCGGATATATGCTTTACCAGGGGCTGTTCCCTCAATAAATTGACGGCCTTATCCGTATTATCAAGCACGGTGATTTCCAGTATGGTTTTACCAGTGATTCTACGCATGATATCCTGTAATTCTCCGGAATAGACCAGCTTTCCTCTTTCGATAATGCCAATGCTGGTGCATAATTCAGCCAGCTCATGCAGAATATGGGAGCTGATGAGAATGGTCTTATCCATCTCCTTCAGTGTTTTCAATATTCCCTTCATCTCAATGCGCGCCCGGGGATCCATGCCGGAAGCGGGCTCATCCAGAATCAGCAGCTCGGGGTTGTGGATGAGGCTGCGGGCCAGGCATAGCCTTTGCTTCATGCCCCGGGACAGGGTGTCCACGTAATTTCCCTTTTTATCCCTTAAATCCACCAGCTCCAGCAATTCATCTGTTCGCTTGCTTCGCTCCGCCCTGGACAGGCCGTAGCAACTGCCGTAAAAATCCATATATTCATCTACCTTTAAATTATCGTATACTCCAAAGAAGTCAGGCATATAACCGATTTTGCCCCGTACCCTGACGGGATGTTCCGCCACATTTATTCCATCCACCATAACAGTCCCGGAGGTAGCCTCAAGAAGGGTGGCAATGATGCGCATGGTGGTGGTCTTCCCAGCTCCGTTAGGACCTACAAAGCCGTAAATATCACCCTTTTTCAGTTCCAGGTTCAGATTGTCCACTGCCCTGAATGTACCGTAGTTTTTAACCAGGTTTTTAATTTTCAGCATCCGGCTCCCTCCCTTCCAGGGTAATAGTGGGCGCTCCGGTTTCCAGATATGTATCACGGGCCGGCAAAATCTTCAGGTAAGCCTTATTTTCCGAATCTAAATACTGATGGAAGTTACTTTCATCCATGGCAATGGTATCCTCTTTCACATAGGTGTAATCTCCCTCTTCCATATCATATATCTGAATAATGCCGCCGTATTGCAAATCCACCCCGATGATTACCTTCAGATCCTCAAGGTGAATAAAGGGTGACAAGTCGACGGAGAACACGGCATAGCCGGAAGGGTGATGTGTATAATAATAATCTCCGCTTTTGTCGGTATACAGGGACAAATCCTCCTCATACCGGCCATAGAGCATCCCCGGCGGAATACTCACCATGCCCTCCCTTTCTACCACTAATTCCATGGTACCCATGATAAGGCCATCACTTATGGTACGATCCGGCTTTCTTCCGTTGATTAGAATTCCTGCTTCCGGCTGCCCTTCATAAAAAGCAAAATAGGAGACAGCCATACTCCGCACCCCCTTGCTGCCCTCTATATCAGGCTGCGCCGCCGGCAGCATACGGGTAACGTCATAAGCAGACCAGATCAGATTATACAGCAAATTTCTGCGAGCATTGTCCTGCCGGCTGTCTGCCGTTGTCATTCCGGAATGCCAGGGAAATACACTGTCAATCATATTGTATATATTGTCGCTGTACCTGTTTCCGGCAACAGCAGGCAGGGTCAGTTCCAAATTCCTGCTTTCCCCCGCAGCAATGCTTCCCACTTCCACAAAAGCAGAAGGAGTGAATATTACCAGGTGCTCCAATGGGTATAAGGTATCGTTTCGCACTGTTCCCTTCACCCTGCCCATCTCGTAATAAAGATCGGATTGAATACTGCCCAGCTCCACTGTTCTGGAATCGGTTTCAAAGACTTCCATGGTCCATATATTGGCATTGTCAAATAAAATACGGGAAGGATTTCCCTGCTCCACGCGGGTTGCTGAAGCAGTTGTAAATCTGCCCTGATTGCTGTTAATACTATGCATTATACCCGGAGTCAACAGGGCAAAGCGGTCTACTTCGACCTCGTAATCACCCCTGCGCGGTGTGAAAATCCCGATATGATTGGTTAATTTCCCGTGCTGCTTATTGGCATCCAGATCTACAACCGATATGGTATTTACAATGAGTTCACCGCCTTTGGTGTTGTAACCAAGGCCGAAAATCAATACCGCAAACAGAATGGACAGGGCAGGTATGGTTACCCAGGACCATTCACGTTTATCTATTTTTCTCAGAACCATATAGTTGAAAGGCCCGACTAAAGCCAGATAAAACAAAAAGAGAAAAAGAATCAATATAGCTGAGGGCATTTCCATGGCTTCTATGCTGCCCAGTACGTCCCCTAACCCACCTTGATACTGCCCCTTTTCAACAGGATTGCGAAGCCGGGAAGCGGTCTTTGAATCCAGGCTTTGGGACAGCAGGTTTTCCCAGAAAAGCTTATTGCCGGTCCAGCTTAAAATGGGCTCAGTACCCAGATCAAAGGCAGAAAGATAAATTGTACCCCTGCCCTTTGGAATAAGCCATACCAGGGCGGTTCGGCCGTCACCCAGCAATGCTCTCCCGTCTTCAGTACTAATATTCAAAACCTGCAGCGGCACACCTGAAAGTGCCTGCTTTCCTGACCTTTCCTCCAACAGGGCGAGTGAATCCCATTGCTCAATGTCTCCCGTTGACACCGGGAGGATTCTTCCTGTCAATCCGGCAAGGGTCCTTTTACCGTTTGCACCGGAACCGACAATCAGCACCCCGCCGTCCTCCAGCCAGTCCTTCAGGGTATCCAATTGCTCCGGGCGGAAAGCGGTTGTATCAAAATTATTTAGAATGAGAACGGAAAATGCTGACATAACCTCCCTGCGGTCCGGAAAGTCGGAGGCATCCAGGGAAATCGGCTGATAATTGGAGAACAGCTGATTGCCTGCCATTCTATCCTTCCAATAGCCCAGTGAAGGATGATCATCTGTTAGCAGACCGAGCAGGTAATTGTTTTCCCCTATAGGGTTCAGGCCTTCCACCTTGACACTTTGCAGAGTCTTCCCATTAACATCTGTCAGTCTAATGCTTATAGTGCGTTCCGCCTCGGAAATCCTGGCGAAAACTGTATACTCCTTCTCAGAGTCATTGGGCAGGCTTACCGGGGTGGAATACACTATTTTACCATCCTGGCCGACTTTAACGGTTACTTCCAGGCTGCCTTCCAAATCATTGCCGGTATTCCGCAAGACAACCCGGACAGGTGTCCAGCTTCCTCTTAAATAGGTACCGTCAAAGCCCACCTCGGCATCCACGGAAATACTCTCTGCCCTGGCAGTGACAGGTAAGAAAAATAAAAACAGGGCTGTCAGGCAGACAGCAGTTATAGTCCAGAGCCTATTCATCAGCTAACCCCTTTCGATCCTCAACAATATGTGTACATGCAAAAGTCCACAGCCTGAATCAGGCAGACGGTTATGTGTTATGAATTGTTGCCCTTTTTAGACAAATCCAAAATCAGTTGATTGTATTCAAGCATTGGTGGAAATCTGCTATCATTATGAAGATTATACCACTTATATCTGTTTATACAAATGATTATGCTTTACGGTTTTTGACATATCATTACTTTCATACATTCGTATGCATACCCCGGCATCTGATTGATAATATAGAATTTATGGAATAAGAATTAATCAGCAGAATAAATGAGAGGCACTATTCTTCCTGTGGAACAATGCCTCTCTTCTGCTTTTGTTATAGAAATTGCTTTATTTTAATGCAAAGCACTCATCCTGAATTTTATAAGACAGCTTCATTTTACCGATGAAATCTTTGACGCAGCAGCCTATCACGCCTGGATTAAATTATTCAGGTTGACTACTGACTTTAACTTCCAAAATAGGATCAAGAATGATGCGTTGACGAATACCTGAAACTTTGCCACTCTTTGCTTTTTCCTTCAGCCTTTTTATTATGAGTTCAGCGACAATTTTCCCGATGTCATTTTCAGGCTGACATATGCTTGTTATACCGGGAGTAATCAAACCTGACTTATCATGTATATCAAATCCAACCAGAGCAATATCTTCGGGAATTGTCAGGCCATGCTCCCTGATAGCTTTTATCGCGCCATAAGTCATTTTTTCAGAAATTATGTATACACCATTAAAGGGATTTTCTGCTCTATGTTCTATGAGCTCTTTCATACATGAATACCCGGTATCCTCTTTGTAATTACCATATTTTATCAAGTTACTGTTCACCGGAATATTGTTCTGTCTCAGTGCCCGCTTATAACCTTCAAGACGTTCGTATCCGGTAGTTTCCAGGGGATTACCGGTAATAATAGCTATGTCCTTTCTTCCGTTTCCTATCAGATGATTCACTGCCATAATGCTGGCTTTTTGGTTGTTAATAATAACACAGTCTATATCATAATCAAGATTAGGAATATTATCAATAAACACCACCGGGATGTTATTGGAAATGTACATATTCAGTGCTGAATGCTCCTTGCTGACGGTTGCAAGTACCAAAGAGTCAACCCGATTCTGAAACATCAGCTTCAAATAATGCTCTTCTTTTTCGGGAGATTCATTAGAATCCATAAGGATAATAGAATAATTTCTATTACTTAGTACTTCGTCTATACCCTTTATAATCTGAGCAAAAAAAGTTTCACTGATATCCGGAATTATTATGCCTATTGTTTCAGTATAGTTTTTCTTAAGTGACCTGGCCACCTGGTTAGGAATATAATTATATTTTTTAAGAGCTCCAAGAACTCTCTTTCTGGTCTTTGGATGAACATTATCGCAATTATTAACAACTCTTGAGACGGTTGAAACCGATACATTCAGTTCTGATGCAATATCCTTAAGCGTTCGAGCCAATCAATTCACTCCTTGTTTATGAATTAAGCTGCAACAGATGCCCCTGTCCATGACACCCATATGCACATATATGGCATTTATGGTACTGAAAACGTTTGCATGTAGATAATAGCATGAACAATCCGGAAAGTCAATCTTATAAAAATGTATGTCTGTTATGAGGCTGAAAGCAGATGATTTAACGTGAATAATACACCTTTTTAATTAATATCAGGCAGTATATTACAGGCATGAACATCAATACCCAATGGCAAAACAATGAGGAAATGAAACAGCAACTGAACGCTCAGGCAGTTTATTTGTTTTGCGCATATGTCAGTCTCCGGTTTGCATAAGTATTGCCGCCTTCAAACTAAAAGCCCTGCTATTGGATAATAAGCCATCTGAACCCATAACCCATACTGATTATTCAAATTATTATCACATAAAGTTGTCATCAAGTGGATACATAGGGCGATGGATATTTTTATGCCCCATATCAGCAAGATTCACTGTAGAACTGCCGGGTGTCAGTGCAAAGATAGCGCGTGGAGCAATTTTTGCAAGTTCCGGGTAAAGATAACCCTGCTTAACTACAACGATGCGGTATCTACTGATATCAAGCTCCGCTGAAGCAAAAATGGCAGAATTGGTGAACGCTGTGCGGCGCTCCGTGATAACCACTGTGATATCGCCACAGTCCAGTGTCACTGCTCTTCCTGCGTTTTTGTTGTCCGCATAACCGAGAATATGCCCACGGCGCACGAGCCTGCCTGTTATGTGCGCTTTCTCACTTATGTCTGACAACGACCCGCCTACTGTTAACGTCAGTGTATCGCCGATGTTGGACGCGTAACACTTTTTAACAGCTTCCCTATCCATGATACCGGCAAGCAGTACATTCTTCGCACCTGCTCGCAACAGTACATTCAGCATATGGGCATTATCGCCTGCAGCCCCTGCGGTGGTATTATCACCACTGTCTGTGATGAAGACTTGCGTGTCGGCAGCCATCGCGCGTTTTACAGCTTCCTGCGCATCAACCGCCTCAACGTGGAACTTGAAATCATATCTTGCATTATAATACTTTTCAGCCAGCATATCGGCATATCGCTGAGCTTTTTCCTCGTCCTGTTCGTGGGTGACTACCATGGAAGGGCTCATATAAGGTACATCGACCCAGCCTTGCCCGCCAAATACCTGTGCACATAAAATGCCCGGCTCACGCTCCAATTCCTCCGCAGTCTGCATGATTTTATTCAGCGGAGACAGAGCGGTCTGAACTGCATCACCCGGCACCACCACATACGGACGTGCAATTCTGGGACGAGGCAGTATTTTCTTTTGGATGCAGGTTAATAATAATCGCATGGTGCGTTGTTCCGTCTCAATCTGATCTGTGTGCGGGGCGGTTCTAAATCCACAGATTACGTTGGCCAATTCACATATTTCATCTGTATTATTAGCATGGAAGTCAAGGCCTACCGCAATAGGGATATCGAATCCCACCTTATTGCGAATCTGATGTAACAAGTAGGTTTCACCACTGCCGATGTCCTCCACGTGCATTGCACCATGCATGTAAAGCCATATGCCGTCAACATCAAAGGGTATGCCCTCTACAATTCGATCCGCGAAAAAAAGGTAATCCTCCTTGATAACCGAACCACCCGGGAGGGCATGGGCGTAGAGGGTGGGCACTATATTTGCGCCAGCAGATTCCAACAAATCAGTGATATGCACCTTCGCCAACATTTCAGTACCGAATGCTTGGTCGAAATCCTCCCTGCGTGTAGGTATTGGAGAAAGTGTATTGCTTTCCTGTTGCAAAGATGCGATTGCTATCTTTAATTTGCTCATCTAAGCATCTCCTTCGCAATATTTGCAAATTCTTGTATTTTTGCCGTATCCTGTTCTACCGTGGTCATGGGTTGCATGCCATCAGCCCGTAACGTAACCCTCAATCCTGAAAATGTATCCCGTACTCGTTTGATCTTTGCTCGTATGTGATCAGGATTAGAGAATAGTACATCCTGTACCGGATGCATACGGATTTCTACTGCAATGCCTGTACCGGTAAGTTCGGATACTACTGTATCCCAATCAGAGGTAAATGCACTTACATCATACATTTGCAAACCGTGGAGTTTCTTGACATCCTGCAGTATCTTTGCTGTATCACCACAGCTGTGCCAATACGTAATGCCGTTCTGGTACATACTTACCTTCTGCTCATAAGGAAACACAAACTCCCGATACATTGCAGGTGAAAGCACCTGGCAATTGACTTCATCGTTATACATCACACCTATAGGCAACGGAATCTCCAAGAAATCTGCGCGCTGACTGAGCCATACACACTGCATATCTGTAATTTTGTCCAACAAAGCATGTATCATCTCCGGCTCGTCCATTGTTGCAATCATTAAGTTTTCGAATCCCATCAGATGCTGCGCTACTCCCCAGGGACCCCTGCCCCAAAGTGGAAATGAAACTGAAAAGTCATCTGGCAGTATCTGTCGGATCTCGGTATAAAATTGGTGGCATCGCGGCATGATCCCTGACTTGTAGAAATCAGGCTGCTTCAACTTATTAATATCCTCCGAACTATGCACTACCGGCTCAAGGCTGTTCCAAGGATCCTTTCCCTCGGGGTAAACCGGTATAATACCGAACATCGAGGGTTCCAGTATCACACCCAGAAACAGTGATATATTCTTTGTAATATAAGAGTCGTCATCGAACATGCGATACCTGTACAATTTCATCTTCAATGTGTTTTCCAGGTAGCAGTAAGGATCAAGGTAGTACTCTCTCAGATCAAAATCCAGTGCATGCGCATAGAACACCGTTTCCGGGTCGACCGTAAAAGGTACGACGGAGGTTCGTGACAGCGTACCGGTCGGAATACCATGCCATACAGAAGCACCGTCAGTTACGCTGACATCCTTTCCTTCCGGTTGCCATCTCTTCAGAATTTGTTCGTTTTCCGCAGAGTCTGCCAGCTCGCTGACTTCAGCTATGAGATCGTTTATCTTTTTTATTCTTTCACTGTGCTCTTTTCCCAACATTTATCCCCCGTTTTCCTGTTTTACTCATGTACGCATCAAATGTGACAACCAGCAGCAACGCCAGCCCCTTAATCAGCGTATTAAAATACCCCTGCAGTCCCAGGAACGCCAACGATTTATAAAGTACATAAATCACCAGTACACCTATGACAGTACGCAAAACACTGCCTTTACCACCTGAAAGCGGTGTTCCCCCGATAACTGTAGCTGCAACACAGGTGAGCGACAGGTCTGCACCATAGAGTACCGAGCCCGCACGCATCAGGCACACAAACATGGAGCCTGATATTCCGGCTGCCAGTCCCAGTATTACGAATATTATAAACTTGTTGAATTCAACATTGATGCCTGAAAGCTGTGCTGCTGTGTAGTTCCCTCCTGTAGCATACAGACTTCTGCCGAATCGCGTATACTTCATTACATAAAACGCCATCAATACCATAAATATAAATATATAAGTCAGGTATGAAAACCCAAACAGCGTGCCCTTGCCCATCATCTTCACAAATTCATTTGAAGTAGACACCATCTGGCCGTCGGTGAACACGAGACAAAGGCCTTTTATCATCATCATCATTCCCAGGGTTGTAATGAACGAACTGACTTTTCCCTTAACTACAATAAGACCGTTTAATGCACCAAAAAACATACAGGTGAGCAGCATACATAACCACGCTGCGAGTATCCCAAGGTATGTATTTCCCCAGCTGTTGAGCAGGTAGCAAAAAAATATCTGAGACCACATGAAATTAGACGAGAGCGAAAGATCAAACTCGCCGCATATTATCGCAATTGTCATTGCCAGTGCTGAAACTCCATATATGGAAGCATCGACCAGCACATTTTTCAAATTTGCTATCGAAACAAAGGAGGGATTTACAAAACCTACTACAACAATAAACAGTATAATCAGTACGAGTATAGGTTGTTTCAAAATGGCAGCACTGATGCTTCTGTTCTCTTTACTTGCCATCAATGCCCCACCTCCTTCAGCTTCGCTCTCTTGTTGAACCCGTCGAGCATCACGGCTGTGATGATAACTGCACCGCGCACTATGAGCTGTTCATTCGAACCTATACCCATTACATTAAGGGCTGTCCCCAATACACCGATAACCATAACCCCAAGTACAGTCTTTGCTATGCTTCCGGTGCCGCCTGCCAGTGAGACACCTCCTACAGCCACACATGTCATCGCATCGAATTCATAGCCCAGCCCCTGCAGACAGGACGCTGAGTTTACTCTGCTTACAATCAGCACCCCTGTAAGGCCGGCACAAGCACCACAGAGTATATTTGAAATTACACGTATAGTCTTAATCCTAATGCCTGCCATTTTGGCTGCATCCATATTCGCGCCCAGAAAATAAAGATTTCGACCAAAACCAGTTCTTTTCAATAACACCTGCATGATAATGGCTATTACAAGAAAGATAATGATAGGTGTAATTCCTATACCCATACTCTTAAACAGCCCGTTCGGATATTTTGCCGACTGAAACTTGCCCTGTACGACAGCAAAAGCAACTGCCCCGATAATAATCTGCATCGCGTAAGTAAAAATAAAGCTTTCGCCCATCCTGCCATTAACTGCCGCCAGGATTCCCCCATTGATAAGCCCCACTACCGCGCCAATCGCAACACCCGCTAATATCGCTATAATTGCAGTTAAGTCAGTTCCGGCAGGATCTACGCCTGAGGGAGAATTCATGATCAGCATCGTCACCACACCGACCAGCGAAATCGTAGAGCCTATGGAAAGATCCATTGTTCCACCGATGACCACAATTGCCATACCAACCGAAGCAATGCCAACCGTCGATACGGAACGCAGGATGTTCGCAAAGTTTTCCCCGCTTAAAAACTGGTTATTAACGAATGCAGCAACAATGATGACTATGACGATTCCGAATATAAGACCCCATTCGCGCAATAAGATTGTAAACGATATCCATTTCTTCCCTGTTTCCAACTCTCTTTAGCCCCCTTCAACTAATTGCCATACTCATTACTGCTTCGGGCGTTGCATGTTCGCTGCTCAGTTCACCCTTTTTCATACCTTCGCTGAGTACGATAACCCG
>DUOI01000113.1 GCA_012838915.1 Clostridiales bacterium | reverse complement strand
TATATACTGTAATATATATTATAGTATGCTTACTAAGCCCAGACAATGTAATTTGGAGGGATCATATGTCTATTGTAAGAATCAGCAGCCTGATAAAAAGGTTTGGCAATTTCACTGCCCTGGACGGTATTGACCTGGAAGTAAAAAGAGGCGAGATATACGGCTTTATCGGCCCCAATGGAGCAGGCAAAACCACCACTATACGTGTACTGCTGGGTATTTTGAAAGCAACCGGGGGTGAAGTTAAAGTATTTGGAATGGATGCATGGAAGGATGCAGTGGAAATACATAAGAGAGTCGCATATGTTCCTGGCGAAGTGAACCTCTGGCCCAACCTCACCGGCGGTGAAGTAATTGATTTGTTTATAAGGCTTCGCGGCTCTGATAACAAAGGGCGGCGTGAAGAATTAATTGAAAAGTTCAGTCTTGATCCATCCAAAAAATGCAGAACCTATTCCAAGGGCAACAGGCAAAAGGTTGCTTTGGTGGCTGCATTTGCATCGGATGCAGAACTCTTTATTTTGGATGAACCCACATCAGGCCTTGACCCATTAATGGAAAACATATTCCGGGATTGCATCCTGGAGGCAAAACGAGAAGGAAAGAGTATACTGCTTTCCAGCCATATATTATCGGAAGTTGAGAAGCTATGTGACAAGGTGAGCATTATCCGCCAGGGCAGAATTATTGAATCCGGCAGTCTGGATGAGTTGCGCCACCTGACTAGAAGCAGTATGGCAGTTCAAACCAGGCAGCCTGTTGAAGACCTGGAAAAAATAAAAGGTATTCATGATGTGGAGATAAGAGATAACACAATGTATTTTCAGGTTGATACAGAAGAAATCGGCAATATTGTAAAACATATCAGCAGCTATGATATATTAAAACTGGAAAGCGCTCCGCCTACCCTGGAAGACCTATTTATGAGGCACTACCAGGGAGATGGAGGTGAAAAATAATGTCTTTTTTTGAAAAATGCAGGAACACACCGATACTGGCACGCTTTATATTACGCAGGGATCGTGTCAGAACCCCTGTATGGATTATATCCATTATATCTTTCACAATTATGATGGCATTATTAATACCTGGTTTATATACAGTTGGCGCGGACAGGGAAATTGTGGCTGAAACCATGAAAAACCCTTCTGTTACGGTTATGCTGGGTCCCGGGTACGGGCTGGACAATTATACGGATGGGGCTATGATGAGCCACTTCATGCTGCTTTTTACAGCTGTTGCCGTAGGAATAATGAGCATATTATACACTGTCAGGCATACCAGGGAGGATGAGGAAAAAGGGCGGACAGAAATAATACGCTCACTTCCAACAGGTCATTTATCAAATTTAACAGCTGTAATTGCTGTTGCTGTAATTATGAATGTGATTCTATTTCTTGCCGTGGGCTTTGGGCTGTATTCTTTAGGGTTTGAAAGCATGGATTTTAACGGTTCCATGCTGTATGGCGCTGTCCTGGGGGCAACAGGTATTTTCTTTGCAGCATTAACCGGCCTTTTTGCTCAGCTTTCTTCCAATACACGCACGGTAGTTGGTTTTTCCTTTGGTTTTCTTATTCTTGCTTATTTTATCAGGGGAATAGGCGATGTGGAAAATGAAATGCTTTCCCTGCTCTCCCCCCTGGGTTTAATACTCCGAGCCCAGGTTTATGTAAACAATTACTGGTGGCCGGTGCTTTTAACTTTAGGAATATCCATTATTTGTTTTGGATTTGCATTATATCTTAATTCCATCAGAGATCTGGATTCAGGCTTTATATCAGCAAGGCCGGGAAAGGTGAGCGCTTCAGGGCTGCTTGGCTCACCCCTGGGACTGGCTTTAAGACTCCAGAAAACTACAATTATTGCCTGGACAATAGGTATGTTTGTATTAGGAGCCGCCTATGGTTCCGTTTTAGGTGATTTGGAAGGCTTTTTAACCACCAGCGATGCTATTAAGCAGATGATTCCGGAAGTAGAAGGGTTTAGCATTACAGAAAGATTTATGACCATGCTTATGACTATCATGAGCATTCTTGGAACAATACCGGCATTAATGTATGTATTAAGGCTCAGAGCTGAGGAAAAAAGTGCAAGAACCGAGCAATTGCATGCAACAGCCGTATCCAGAAGCAATGTAATCGGAAGCTATACCCTGATTGGCATAGCAGGCACTATCATTATACAATTTGTTTCAATTATGGGTTTATGGTCATCTGCAATACTTGTTATGGATGATCCAATTTCCTTACAAACGCTGTTGAAAGCCGGCTTTGCTCACCTGCCCGCTCTCTGGATTATGACAGGGCTGGCTGTAATTCTGATTGGATGGGCACCAAGGTTTACCGGCATGGTATGGCTGTATTTGGGATACTCGTTTTTTGTTGTATACCTGGGAGGAATGCTGAAGCTGCCGGACTGGATGGCTAAACTGTCACCTTTTGGCCACACTCCACAGGTACCTGTGGAAGAGGTAAAACCTCTTCCGGTTATTGTACTTACCCTTATAGCTTTAGTACTGGTATGTATTGGGTTTACGGGCTATAACAGGCGGGATATTCAAGAATAAATCCCGGAGCCGATAATCACATACTCACAGCTTTATAATATCATTGATATAGTTATTCATTCCTGCATGGCCTGACATATCATCCAATAGGGTCAGGCCTGAGTTAATTTAGCTTATTGCAGTATATCCTCTCCGGGATGGATAGGATCATGGTGGATAATCAGGTGAATGCCGTCATTTTCCAAAAATGATTTTTCTATTTCGTCTATTATGCCATGGGTAATAAGCACATCCCCATCACTGGGCATCTCTACATGAGCACTGACATACCTGCGATTGGGGCCATAGTCATGGACAATAATATCATGAATTCCTAAAACATTTTCATATGAAAGAATTTTTTCAGCAATATATGCTATAAGTTCTCTTGACGGAGCCTCGCCTAATAGGGGGCTCAAGGTTTCCTTTATAAGGCTGATACCGTTATAAATAATAAATACCGCTACCCCCAGTCCTGTCCAGCCATCAAGATTAATACCTGTAAAATGGGATACAAAAGAACTGGTAAGTACAGCCCCCGTTGCCAATGTGTCATTTCTGCTGTCATCGGAAACAGCTTTCAATGCGGTTGAACCAATGCGTCTGCCTAAACTGCGATAAAAATTGGCCATCCAAAGCTTTAACAGGACTGATAATATCAATATTGTGTAAAGCGCCGGTCCAAAGTATGTTGATGCAGGGTTCAAGATTCTCTTAATCCCGTTTTCCCCAAGCTCTATTCCCACTGCCAATACCAGGATAGCAACTACAAAGCCGGAGATATACTCATACCGTCCATGCCCGAAAGGATGTTCACTATCAGCTTTTTTTACAGAAATTCTGAAACCTGCCAATGTAATAATGGAACCGGCTGCATCCATCAGGTTGTTTAGTCCGTCCGCAACTACGGCAAGGCTGCCGGATAACAGCCCAATAATTATCTTTGCTGCAACAAGCAATAGGTTTATGAGTATGCCCGTCCAACCGGCAAAATGACCTACAGCGTTTCGCACCGCAGGTTTATTTGTGTTTTTATAATCTTTAATAAAATGCCGAAGCAACCATTCAGTTATTCCAAACACCTTACTTTCTTTAAGGGGTAATCTTTTTTTACGCCGGTAATCCTCTTATTACGGCAGTTCTAGTATGTCCTTAAGCATTGTGCCATTATTTTGCAGGAATATGAATGACAATTTGGATGGAATTTTTGGAACATTTTGCCGGAGCCGGATGTTTGACAATCGCAGCACTATATGCTACACTAGGCAGGTATCAAGATAATTCCATAGCCCCACACTTGCCGGATCAATTTTGTAAATTGCAGAGCTGTAAGCTGTAAATAGGGTTTAGATTATTCTGGGTACAAAATATATTAGATGGAGGTACCCAATGAATAACGGTACAGTAAAATGGTTTAATTCTGAAAAGGGCTTCGGCTTTATTTCAAACGACAACGGCGGCGATGATGTTTTCGTACACTTCACCGCAATCGAATCCGATGGATTCAAAACTTTAGTGGAGGGTCAGAACGTAGTATATGATACAGAGCCTGATCCGAAAAACAGCAGCAGACTAAGAGCAGCAAATGTTCGTGTAGTTGGCTAAGAGATAATCATTTTGGAATCTCAAAGCAGGACAGAGAAAAAACCTGTCCTGCTTTTTTGTTACTGCTTTTTTCTTTAGTCTGTAAACAAGTTAATGAACCTATCCCATATTGTTTCATGGGGGGATTCCGCCTCTTCCCCCTTTATTTCGGTTTCCTCCTCCTTTTCTATCCCTTCACATTTTATTACAAACTGGACCAGAGCAACCTTTTCATTTTTAGGCGAGGTAAAGGAAACAGGTTCAAAATCACTACCCGTATATTGCTCCAGCATGCTGTCTAATTCTTCCTGGATTATATCAGGCAGATCCAATGTCTCATCCTTCAGTCTCCTGGTTCCATCATGCAATTGGGAAGTGCCCTCATATAAATCATCAATTCCATCGCCAAAGGCAGATAGGCCGCCGTGAAAATCGGTATAACCATAGAATAATCCGTCAACACCATCCATGAAATCTTTAAGCCCCTTATGAAATTCCTCATAGTTTTTCTCCAGCTGAGACAAGCCCTCTGCCAGCTGCTCCAGCTGCTGCATTGCATCCATGCCTGAGAGGGCTTCATTCATTTTTTCTGCAATATCCCTCAAGGCATCAGAAATTGCTGTTATACTGCCGGAAACCTCATCTAATGCCTCTACTGCATCAAATGCATCTTTTGTTCCTTTATAGGTACCCTTTACTTTGAGGCCTGCTGTATAGGAGGCAAGCAATTCATCAAGCACAGGATGCTGACTTGGATCGGTTTGTGCATAAAGTTCTGCAATCTGGTTCTTACTTAATGCTGTATCGGGTATTTCCTGTATTGCCCCGGCCAATGCCCCATGGGCAGCTGCAAAGCCGTTGCTTAGGTCTGTAAGCCCCTCAGCTGCCTGATCCAATCCGTCAGCCAGCTGTGACAGAACCTGAGGAAGCTGGGCCAGTTGGCTTAAATCCATATCACCGGAAGGATGGTTAAGTGAGGATGAAATTTTTGTAAGGGCACTTCCAATCCGGGAAGAGGCCTTAATTAGCTGCTCGGAATTATCACTCAATTGTGACAGCCCGGTTTTAATGTCGTACGACCCGTTTTTAAGGATTGCGGCTCCGTCTTTCAGTTGCCAGATTCCGTTTTTCAGCTCACCTGCACCATCATTGAGCTGGGCAATCCCGTCAGAAAGCTGAGTAAAATCATCCAGCATATCATCAGTTTCCGGCAGCTCCACATTCATGGAGAAGGGCATGCCGGTAATTTCAATTCCAGGCATGGTAAAGTCCTCAACGGTTGCGCTTATGGAAATATCTGCGTCCCTGCCGGGCAATACCGTATATGCTATTGCCTTGTTCTTCCCTGCGTTGGCAAGGATGGCATCCGGTGCATATATATCGCTGCATTTCTCCGTATCCAATGTTATGGAAATCTGCAGCATATAGTTTTCATAAAATACCGGGTTTACTGCATCATTACTTCCGGTTGTGATCCGGATTTCCAGTTTACCCCTGCTTCCTGCCAGATTCTGCGGTGCAATTTTCTCCCCGTCCAGCAAATAGGTTATGTTGAAAATCCATGGAAGCACCTTTTCAGCCATATCTCCCTGATAATAAAAATTTTCATCACTTACATTTATGCTTACAGCATCATCCGCGTATGTTAATGGATCAGTATTGGTGAGATTTGTAACCCTTGTAAATTTACCGTAATCCGTAAGCTTTCCTGCCCGGGCAATGGCAAAATGATTAACTGCATATACTGCATTAATGCTGCCGTCAGAAGCGGCAACAGCATAAATCACTTCCTCCCTGCTCTTTATATCAGCATTGCCATCCATACTTACCGGTAGATGGGAAGCCTGGCTGTTTTGGGCTGCCAGATGCGTGCCTGCCGGTGCAAACATTATAACTGCCGCAAGTACAATTGCTAAAATATGCTTACTTATTTTTATTGTCACTTCTTTGTCCTCCAATTTTTACTTATAATCTGAATGCTTAATCTGACTGCTCCCAATACCTTTAATATTATTCCCGGTAAAACTCAGCCTGGTATGTAGTCTTTTGGATTACTTTGTCGAAAACAACCAACAAAGTAGGAAGAAAGCACACTACCATCCCCAGTGATAGCAAGGTTCCCCTGCCCAGCAGCATCCCTATATCAGCGGTATAGCTGTTGGATGATGTTAAATACAGGGTAAATCCGGCTGTGGAAAGGGTAAGGGCAGAGACAAGGATGGACTTGAAAGCACTGCCCAGGGATACGCTTATTGCCTCATGTTTTGGCATTAGTTTTCTATTTGAAAGGTAGGTATTTGTCAGGAGAATAGCGTAATCCACCGTAGCCCCCAGCTGAATTGTGCTCAATATCAAATAGCCCAGAAAGTTAATTTTGGTGCCGCTGAAATATGGAACAGCCAGATTAATCCAGATACCGGTTTCAATGGTCAGCACCAGAATAAAGGGCAGCGCAGCAGACTTGAAGGTTATAAGCAGTACCAGAAAAATAGCCGCCACCGCAATCAGGTTAACCATAACATTGTCTTTTTCGGTCAGGTTTTTCATATCATATAAATTGACGCTTTGACCCAAGGTATAAAAAGCATCTCCATAAAGGGCTCCTGCCTTTTCATGGATGCTTTCCACTGTCTGAAACGCAATATCCCCTTCTGCCGGTGTATCCGTATATGCGATAATACGGGCGTGGTTTTCAGAGTAAAACTGCTTTGTTATGTCATCATCAAGGAACTCAGGTGGTATAGCTGCCCCTACATCACCTGCATAGGACATTACCCCTGTTACATGATCCAGCCCTTTGATTTCTTCCGATAATTGCTGTTCCCGGGCTATATCATGCCGTGGTACCAATACTGCCATCACAGTGGATTTGCCGAATTGCTCCTCAATCATAATTCTATCCCGGCTGTACCGGCTGGCGGTGTCCAGCAAATCATTCCCATATAGGAACTCGGTACGGCTCTGGCCAAGAAATGCAGGCACGATCATAATTAGAATAATTATTACCGTTGGAAGGGCAGTTTTTGACAACACCCTGTTGATCTTTTTTGTACTGGGCATAAATTCCCTGTGCTGTGTTCTGTCTATCAATTTCGCTATGCTGAGGGTGATTGCCGGAAGGAAAACCATAACCGAAACAAAGCTCAGAACAATTCCTTTGGCCAGGTTAATTCCCAGATCAGCCCCTATGCCGAAGCTCATAAACAAAAGAGCCAGAAAACCAAATAAAGTGGTGGCTGCACTGGTTGCCACGGTGGACATGGATTCCTTTATGGATTGGGCCATGGCCTCCTCTGTATCGGAATACTTTTTCCGATTATCCTGGAAGCTGTGCAGCAAGAAGACAGCATAATCCAGGGAGCAGGCCAACTGTAAAATAGGGCTGATAGAATTTGTAATAAAGGATACTTGGCCCAGAAAGATGTTTGATCCCATATTGATGATAACAGCTGCACCAATTGCAGCAAGAAACAACAGGGGTTCCATCCAGGAAGCGGTAGACAGTATTAAAATAAGTATGATAATGGGCAGCAGAATAATAAATGCCCTTACTACCGTTGTTTCAGCTTCATCCCGAATTCCTACCAGGTCAACAGCCTCTCCTGCAATAGCGTTTTCCTCACCTATTAGCAGCCATATATCTTCACAGGCATCCTTTTCCATTCCCCTGGCTATGCTTATGGAGAACAGTGCATTTCCGTTCTGATAAAAGCTTTCTATGGTGTCAGCATCCCCCATCTGAAGAGGTTGGGTTATATCCATCATATCATCCAGCCATATAACCCGGGAAACACCGTCAATGGAAGCCAGCTTTTCCTTATATTCCAAAGCCTCCGTCAAAGAAACATCCTTTACCATTACGCTGGCATTGGGCATGGTTTCCCCAAATTCTTTCTTCATTATTTCCAGTGCTTTGGTGGACTGTGCGTTTTCAGGCAGGTAATCCACCAAATTGTAGTTGACATCTACATACAGCGAAAGAAGAGAGCAGGCCAAAACTAGAAGGATAAATAAAATTATAATTATTTTTCTATGTTTAATAATGGCATTGGCAAACCAGTCCATTAATCTTTTCATATTTGCCTCCCTGAAAGGTGTTGCATTTGATTATGGAATAAATTATAATAGACACTGAGTTGAATTTCAACCAGCATTGTTGAATAATTTGGCATGTTGCGCAACATTTACTGAGGAAGTGTTGTGTAACTTAAAATTTTTTGATGTGAGGCGGTAATTTTGGAAAACAAGAAAATAGATCAACGGGTCAGGCTTACACAGAGCCTGCTTAAGAATGCACTGGTTAAACTGATGCAGGAACATCATATATCCAAAATATCAGTACGTGCCCTGTGCGAAACTGCAGGCATTAACAGAAGCACTTTCTACCTGCATTACTCCGATCCCTACGATTTACTGGCCCAGGTTGAGCAGGAAGTTCTTGAGAACCTGAATCGATACTTGAACCATAAGAGTATCAGCGACACAAAGCCATTATCCATTCAGGTGTTAAGCAATTTTTTGAACTATGTTAAAGAGAATGTTGATTTGTTCAAAGCGCTGCTAAGTGAAAATTGTGATTTTGCCTTCCAAAAGGATTTGATGGAACTGGCCCAGGTATTGTCATCCCAGCCAAATCAGTCACTGGATCCAAAAACAATAGAATATGTAAAGGTTTTTTGCCTGCCCGGCGCCATAAGCGTACTGCAAAAATGGCTTCAGGAGGGCATGAAGGAATCCACCGAGCAAATATCGGAATTTATCATACAGATTATATATTTCGGAGTAAGCAACTTAAGTAAGGATATGCTTCAGAATTGAGCTGACATCGATTTGTTCCAAATATGAAAAAATATGATTTAACCGGCCGTTTTTCCTCAATCAGTTCTCAATACCTGCGCTCTATTAACTCTTCCACCAATTCCTTCATTGCACCTTTTGCTGAATTATTAGGCAAATGACCCAGACTCTCATGACATCTATCCAGGTAGCGGAGGGCCAGTTGTTTTGATTTATCAAGGCCGCCGCTTTCCACCACCAATTGCCCTACTTCCCTGATTTCAGGCTCACTTAAGTCTTTCCTTCCTATATATGATTCCATTCTTTCACCGTATTGCTTATTCTGCAGGGTATAAATAATGGGCAGGGTGTATATGCCTTCCGCAAAATCAGTGTACAGCGGTTTACCCATCTCGTTCCGGCTTCCGTTAAAATCCAGTAAATCATCGGTAATTTGAAATGCCATACCGAAATCATGCCCGAATTTTTTCAAGCATCTGATGGTTTCATACCTGCAATTGGATTCTGACGCACCTACCTGGCAGCTTAACGAGAATAAGGCGGCTGTCTTTCGGGCTATTCGTTTCAGATAGCGCAGTATGGAAATATCCTTTGTATATCTTGATTGGAACTGGTCCACTTCACCTTCACAGATAGCCCGAATAGCATTGGACAAGTGATGCATATTCTTCTGGGAAACGTTATGAGTAACCAGTGAGAAGGCCTTGGTAAACAAAAAGTCACCGGTCAGCACGGCAACCTGATTGCCCCACCGGCTTCTGGTTGTAGGCCTCCCCCTGCGAAGCTCCGATTCATCTATAATGTCATCATGAACCAGGGTAGCCATGTGCATGATTTCAACAGCAGCTGATAAAGGAATGAGCTTTTTCTCATCATACCTGCCGAAATGACCTGACAGCAGTACCATTACCGGCCTCAGCCGCTTTCCCCCGGCACTCAGCAAATCATTTATTGCATCATTCAGCACCGGCTGATTGGCTGTTAATGCTTTTCTTAAGTAGTCATCTATCTTATTTATATGCTCATACACATCCACATGCTTTTTCCATATTCTCATGCTTTAAGGCTACCCTCCTGCAGCGGTCAGCTGAAGTTAAAAAGCAGCTTTTTCCTGCTTAAAAATCGGATCAAGTATTTTACTGCCAGTCCTATGAAATTTCCGGTAATAACCGAAGACAGCATTAATATCGGCAGGTAGGTAAACAAAATACCGATAGTGCCGTATAACAGGGAGGCTGTAAGCAATTGGCCGATATTATGGAAAACCGCCCCGGCCACGCTTATTCCCAGGAGGCTGAAATACTTGCTGAACTTGAAGTACAGAATTGCCATAACGATGCAGCTGAGCACCCCGCCTGCCATACTGTACAGAATTGCAGTAGGGCTGCCCCCCAGCATGGGACCCAGTATGGAACGAACAACCACTACAACCATGGCCTCCCAAAACCCAAAAAGGTGCAAAGTAATCATGGTTACAATATTGGCCAGGCCCAGCTTGGCTCCCGGAGCCAGCGGCGGGAAAAAATTCTCCAAATAATGCAATACAAGGGCTATCGATATGAGTAATGCCAGATAAACCAATTTCCTGCTATTCTTCATAAACTGAATCGCTAAGATGCAATATCATCCAGCGGAAGCTCTCCTTCCTGTTCACCGGTAATACTGATAACCACTTTATGAGGCAAACAAACGATGGTTTGCCCCGGCCTGCTGATGTTGCCCCAGTTTACACAAATCTGATCAGGGCAGTTGGCTTCCCGGATAAGCACCCCCGAATCAGCTATAATCATTATATTATAACGGTTATCACCGGCATCAATGCGAACAACCCGCTCATCGCCCTTCGCAGGTATATTATAGGTGCCCCATATTTCGCCATCCACTTCAACCGTGACCTGATTGTTGACAACTCCTCGTCCCATCTGATAAAGACCGGCAAAGCTTGCTGCAATCAACAGGAGTATGAAGAGATACACCAGAGCATCACCAATACGAAACGGAATTCTCATCCCAGGCTGCTCCTCCAGTTTTGTCTTGATTCAGACAGAATTTAACAAGTCATATCTTATCATATTATGCTCATAATGTGAAGAAACAACAAATATGAACATTATTATTCATTTTATCATAAATGTTCACTGATAACGTTAACAAGATGCCAATAATGTATTATAATTTCATTGAATTGTTTTCTTGCCCTGTGTTAAAATACCGAAAGGACGGCTATGCTATAAAGCTTTTAATGAATATTCTCCAATCGTATAACTTATTTGTTTAATTCGTGTCGAATGATGATATGAATAAATGAGACGGAAATGAAAAAAGGAGGAAGACTCCCATGTCAAAGCGCATTGTAATACTTGGCGCAGGTTATGCAGGTCTGGAAGCAGCAAAAACCCTGCACAAAAAACTGAAAAAGCATGATGATATCGAGATCCTTTTAATCGATCAGAATAATCATCATACCCTTTTAACCGAGCTCCACGAGGTAGCAGGGCACAGGGTTGAACCCGGCAGTCTGAAGGTATCCATCCGGCATGTATTACAGTATACAAAGGTGGAATTTGTACAGGACAAAATCATAAAGGCAGACCTGAAGGAAAAAAAATTATTTTCTGATGGAAATGAGTATGCCTTTGATTACCTGATTGCCGGCTTTGGCAGCGAACCGGCCTTTTTCGGCATACCGGGCATCAAGGAAAATGCCTTTACCCTATGGTCGCTGGATGATGCCAAAACTTTGCACAACCATATCGTGGAAACCTTCCGAAATGCTTCGAAGGAAAAGGATGCTGTCAAGCGAAAGGAAATGCTGACCCTTGCAGTGGGCGGCGGTGGATTCACCGGAGTGGAATTGATCGGGGAATTAATTGAATGGCTGCCTACCTTGTGCCGTGAATATAAAATTGATCGCAGGGAAGTCAGGTTGTTTCTCATAGAAGCTCTGCCTGCCATTTTGCCTATCATTAATGAAAAATTGAACAAAAAAGCAGTTCGATATATGAAGAAACGGGGCGTGGAAATACTGACCAACTCTCCCATTGTGGAAGTTGCTCCCGATTCCATCACTTTGAAGAACGGCACAACCATTGCTGCCAGAACATTGGTATGGACAGGCGGTATACAAACCAACAGCATAGCTGCCAAGCTGGGTGTCAGCCTGGGCAAGAGAAATCGCATTATTGTCAATGAATACTGCCAGACTGTTGAATATCCCTATGTTTATGCTGTAGGCGACAATATGCAGTTTACCGACGAAAAAGGGGAAATTCTCCCTCCCCTTGTGGAGACAGCCATACAATCCGGCCATATCGCCGCAATCAATACAGCAGCTGAAATACTGGGTAAGGAAAAGCAGGTTCTGAAGCCCAATCTTCACGGCGTAATGGTATCCATAGGCTCCACATACGGTGTGGCTCAATTAAGCGGTATTCCCATGCTGTCAGGTTTTTTGGCTATTATAATGAAACATCTTGTTAATTTGCACTACTTATTTGGTATAGGCGGCCTGGAATTATGCTGGCAATATATCAGCCATCAATTTTTGAACACCAATCGGAAATATAATTTCTTCCTGCAATCGGTTCTCAGTCATGCCAGGGAAAGAAGCTTCCGATTCTGGCTGGTTCCCCTTAGAATTTATCTTGGATACAAGTGGCTTTTGTCCGGAATTGACAAAGTTAAAAATAATTGGTGGACAACCGCTGTTATAGGTGCCGGTGATGTAATCAGCGGTGCAACAAGCAGTGGTGCAACTCCTGATGCAACCGGCGCGGCAACAGGCGAAGGCGGGCTTATGTCGCTGATCAGCGATCATACTCCCGACTGGTATGCCTGGTTTGTTGAAAATGTAATATACCCTAACAATATGCTGTTCCAGCGAATTGTGGTCATCGTTGAAATCGGCCTTGCGATTGCCTTCATTTTCGGTATCTTTACCTTCCTGGCTGCCATTGTTTCCATCGGCATGAACCTGAACTTCCTGCTGAGCACCGGCTTGTATGACTGGTGGTTTATCTGGGCTTCCTTCGCCATGCTGGCAGGAGCAGGCAGGGTGCTTGGCGCTGACCACTACCTGATGCCCTGGCTCACCCATCAGCTGCGATATTTCCAGAGAAACAGGGGCATTCACCTGTTCAAAGGCTGGCGCTGGTAACAGAATGCTGTTAATATAAAGATTTAATAATCACCCTGTAGTCCGGGCAAGGGTGATTATTTTTTCAGCAGTACTTTTCCAGGGATATTTCTCAATTATGCTTAGTATAATATTACGAGGCTGAGGAGGGAAATTATATGAAAAAACTGTTTCTGCTAATCATTTCATTGACATTGTTTTTCATATCAGCCTGCACTTCCCAGCAGGAAGATATTGCAGATAAACCTAAGGAAACTGAACCTATTCCCAGCCAGGTGCCGGATAATACTCCTAAGGGAGCAGTTTATCGTTCAGTCTTTAACGGCAAAGAGAAAAGTTCGGATAAAAACACCTATCAGGCCTTTGGCATTATAATAGAAAACACTTCAGCCGCCAGACCCCAATCCGCACTGGGCATGGCGGATATCGTGTATGAGAATGCGGTAGAAACATACACAATTACACGCTTCCTTGCAATCTTTGCCAGTGAGCATCCAAGTAAGGTAGGGCCGGTAAGAAGCTCACGCATACCCTTTGTTCGTATGATACAGGAATGGAATCTCCCCTATGCATATTATGGGTCTGCCTCAACCGGTCAGGGGGATGCGAAGAGTTTAGTGGAGTCGCTGGACATCCCAATCCGCTTTGATGGGCACAGAGGAATCAACGATGAGTTTTATTCAAGGGACAAATCAAGAAAAGCACCCCATAATGCTTATTTTAATGCGAAGGAGGCACTGGTAAAGATACCGGAGCTGGAATATAAAAAACACTTTGACTTTGACGAGAACTCCAACATCGATCAAGAGGATGTATCAACGGTTTCCTTTAAATATTCCTCGGGAAACCAGGTCAAATATGAATATGATCCGGGTAATAAAAATTATCTGCGTTTTATTAACAATGAGCCGATGATTGATGAATATATGGATGACCGGATACGGGTTACCAACATCATTGCCCTGCATGCTCCCCACACAACAGCCGAGCGCGCCCAGTATGTATTGGTGGATTTTCTTGGTGAAGGAAAAGCCGAATATTTTGTTAACGGCAAATATGAAGAAGGAACCTGGAAAAAAGCCTCTTATGAGGAGCAAACAGAGTTTTACGACAGTGCAGGAAACCCCATTGTACTGTTACCGGGAAACACCTGGATTCAAGTGGTGCATAAAAATGTTGAGATTAATAAAAATTAGTCTAATGAAGTATGGATTAAAGGACGAGTATTGGTGAAAACATCAAAACTCGTCCTTTGTTTATGACTTATTCATTCGTTCATGCTCGCTCTTAATAAGGGGCTGCTATCCTTTGTAAAATATCCCCGGGTAAATAATCAAGGAAAGCTTACCTGCCAATTACATTGCTGTAACCAGATTGCTTTCTTCCCTGGGGGCTTCTGTATTAAATCCATGCTCCCTGAATATATTCTTAATTTCCTTTATGGAAATCTTATCAGGTGCGGGTATTCCTTCAAGGGGATAATCCAGGCCCATAGCTACCCACTTGTACACTCCCATGGTGTGATAGGGCAATACATCGACCAATTGTATATTGGGGAAGTCTTTCAGGAATTCCGCCAGCCTGTGAATATCCTCCTTGGCGTCAGTAAGCCCGGGTATTACAACATACCTAATCCAAGTGGGCTTGTTTATTTCCTTCAGGTATTCCATAAACTTTAAAATTTTGTTTTTGCTTACGCCGGTAATCTGTCTGTGCTTTATCTCATCAACATGCTTAATGCTGAGTATTACCAAATCGGTAACCTCCAGCAATTCCTTTGCCTTATCGATTTCTGCAAAGCCTGAGGTATCCAATGTGGTGTTTAAGCCCAGTTCATCTTTTGCACGGGTAAACAGGGCCTTTACAAATTCAGCCTGCAATACGGGTTCCCCTCCGGTGGCGGTTATCCCGCCGCCGGAGCTTTTGTAAAAGGGAACATAGTGCCTGATATCCTCTATCAATTCATCAACGGACATTTGGTTTCCGCCCTTAGGGTCCCAGGCATCCCTGTTGTGGCAAAATACGCAGCGCATGGGGCAGCCCTGGGTGAATACCACATAGCGGATACCCGGGCCGTCTACGGTGCCCATGGTTTCAATGGAATGAATTCTGCCTTTTTTCAAAGCTATCAAATCCCTTCGTGGAAGGTGCGAGCCAGTACATCCTCCTGCTGTTCCCTGGTCAGCCTTACAAAATTAACCGCATAGCCGGAAACACGGATGGTGAGCTGCGGATATTTTTCCGGGTGCTCCATGGCATCCAGCAAGGTTTCCCTTTCAAATACATTAACATTTATATGGTGGCCGCCCTTCAGGAAGTAACCGTCCAGCATGGCAGCCAGGTTGTTGATTCGGTCTTCCCTTGTTTTACCCAGTGCTTTCGGAACGATGGAAAAGGTATAGGAAATTCCGTCTTCCGAATAGCGGTAGGGCAGCTTGGCAACCGAAGTCAGGGAAGCAATGGCACCTTTCTTATCCCTGCCGTGCATGGGGTTGGCACCGGGGGCGAAGGGCTCTCCCGCCTTACGTCCATCCGGCGTATTCCCTGTTTTCTTGCCGTATACCACATTGGAGGTAATGGTGAGTATGGAAAGAGTGGCTACACTGCTTCGATAGGTTTTCTGCTTGCGCAGCTTCTTCATAAACCTTTCAACAATATCCACCGCCAATCGGTCGGCGCCTTCATCATTGTTTCCGAAGGCGGGGAAATCCCCTTCTATTTCAAAGTCAACCGCCAGGCCCTCTTCATTGCGGATGGGCTTTACCTTTGCATATTTGATTGCACTCAGGGAATCTACTACTACAGACAGCCCGGCTATTCCGCAGGCCATGGTCCGAAGAATTTCCCTGTCGTGAAGGGCCATCTCCAAAGCCTCATAGGCATACTTATCATGCATATAATGGATGATGTTCAGTGCGTTGACATAAACCCTGGCCAGCCATTCCATCATGTTATCGAAACGGGCCATAACCTCATCATAATCCAGGTATTCTGAACTAATGGGCTCAAAGCGGGGAGTTACCTGGACGCCGGATACTTCATCCCTTCCGCCGTTAATGGCATATAAGAGTGCCTTTGCCAGGTTGGCCCGGGCGCCAAAGAACTGCATCTGTTTTCCGATGCGCATTGCGGAAACACAGCAGGCTATTCCATAATCGTCCCCCCAATACGGGCGCATCAAATCATCATTTTCATATTGGATGGAGCTGGTCCGGATGGACATTTTGGAGCAGTATTTCTTAAAACCTTCCGGCAGGCCCTTTGCCCAAAGAACCGTCATATTAGGTTCGGGAGCCGGGCCAAGGTTGGTCAGCGTATGCAGGAATCGGAAGGAGCTTTTTGTAACCAGGGTTCTGCCGTCCAGGCCCATACCGCCGATGGATTCGGTTACCCAGGTGGGGTCGCCGCTGAACAATTCATTGTATTCCGGGGTTCTTAAGAAACGAACCAGTCTCAGCTTCATAACAAAGTGATCAATCAATTCCTGGGCTTCCTGCTCTGTTAGGCTGCCATTCTTCAGATCTCTCTCAATGTAAATATCCAGGAAGGTGGAAACCCTGCCCAAACTCATGGCAGCACCGTTTTGCTCCTTTACTGCAGCCAGGTATGCGAAATAAAGCCATTGTATTGCTTCATGGGCATTGCCGGCAGGCCGGGAAATATCATAACCGTAGCCTTGTGCCATTTCCTTAAGAGCATGCAGGGCTTTAATCTGATCGGTAATTTCCTCCCGGGAGCGGATGGTTTCATCCTCCATCCAGGCAAGCTCCAGCTCTTCCAACTGCCTTTGTTTATCCTCAATAAGCCTGTCAACGCCATAGAGTGGCACCCGCCTGTAATCGCCGATAATTCTTCCCCTGCCGTAGGCATCGGGCAGGCCGGTAATTATGCCGGCTTTTCGGGCACGGCGAATCTCCGGGGTATAGGCATCAAATACGCCTTGATTATGGGTTTTTCTGTATTCTGTGAAAAATTGCTCAATGCTTGGATCCAATTTGAATCCATAGGCTTCACAAGCCTGCTTTACCATGCGAATACCGCCGTTGGGCATAACAGCGCGCTTAAGAGGAGCATCCGTCTGCAGGCCTACTATCTTTTCGTACTCCTTATCAATATAACCCGGCTTGTGAGAAGTAATGGTGGATACCGTTTGTGTATCCACATCCAAAGTGCCGCCTCTATCCCTTTCCTTTTTAAGCAAATCCGATAAGGTGTCCCAAAGGCGTTTGGTTGCTTCAGTAGGTTCCGCCAGAAAGGCATCGTCTCCCTTATAGGGCTTGTAGTTTTCCTGTATAAATTCTCTGACGTCTGTTTCATTGCGCCAGTATCCGTTGCTGAAACCTTTCCATTGTTTCATGGAGTATCACTCCCCCTGATTCTGTATTATTGCTTGATTTCCCCGACCTTGTCTGATCCCTTACACATAGAAGCTTCATTGCCCCATTATGCTTTATTTATGAGTTTCACATATGGGCTAAGAAGATGCATTTGGAAAATCAGTAAGCAGGACATCAAATGACTGTTGTATTAATGGAACATGTAGTACAGTTAATTCGAATAATCCAAACTAAATCTCCATGTTCAATTTAATTATACCCCATATACCCGAACTAAATCAAGATTTACTTTGAATTTATACTGTTTTTTATTTAACAAAGAAATTAGTACATATGGAACAGTTTGAATTGGATTTGTTTCAAATATAACAGGTGAAACAGGTAATACAGATAATGATTACAATTGATTTGTTATTGCTTTGACGAAGGGTTTAATTTACTGAATATTTTGCTGGTTAAATGTAGTATTGGTCAGCATATCCCTGCTGCCTTATTTGTTAAGGCGTTACAGAAGGTATATACTAAAAAAACCAGGCAAAAAGCTGGATGCCATCCTGAAACCCTTAAGTAAAATACATCCGTTTATTGGCGTCACCCTTATGATAACGGGTTTTCTGCATGGATATATGGCCCTGGGTTCCATCAGACTGCATACAGGCTATCTAACCTGGTTTTTGGTATTGGTATTATTTGCAATAAGAATATGGGGCAGCCTGTCCAAAGACAGATATTGGCTTGTATTACACCGGGCTATAGCCCTTCTGCTTGTGGTTTCCCTATTGCTCCATATATTCGCCGGGAATTTAATCTGACATACTCAGGAATTTCTGCGGCGCAGAGAAGACAGTATAATAATCAACCCGGTAAAAATCAGCAGAAGAGGCCATATATAACCTCTGAAGGTTCTGATGAGGATTCTGATGAGCTGGCGGAAAGGATAGTACTTATCCAATAGAATAAGGCCGCCGATTACTACCAGGATGCCTCCGATAAACAGCGCAGAATTGCTCTTCACTTTGGTTCCGGCGTCATCCTGCACGTATGTGACATTGCCGTCTTCATCTGTCACCACAGTACCGCCGTAGTTTTCACCTTTGGGTATGATAATAGCGGCAATGATGTACATCAGCAGTCCGGTTCCCCAAAAAAAGACGGTTACAACCCAAATCAGCCGGATTATTGCTGCATCCAGATTAAAGTATTCAGCCAACCCTCCGCAAACCCCTGCAAAAACCCGCTGCCTGGATGACCGGTAAAGCTTTTTACTCATATTCAAACCTCCAATAAATTATTTCAAATGTTGTTTGTAAGCTTAGGCGCCGTTCCACCGGTAGCCCTTGATAAGTATTCAGTTTATCCATTCCTTCAGCTTTTCAGGCTGGATAATACGAATGGTATTTCGCTCAATTTCAATCAGATTATATTTCTTAAAGGCCATCAGCACCCGTGTTACCGTCTCCCGGGTGGTTCCTACCATGTTGGCCAGCTCCTGTCTTGAAATAACCAATTCCAGTTCCAGGCCATTTTCCGTTTTGTTGCCGTGTTCCGTTGCCAGCTTCATCAGCATCTGTGCAGTCCGGCCATGGGTATTATGCAAGGCCAGGCTTTTCACCTGCTGCTGAGCATCCATAAGCCGCTTATTCAGCACCTTGATGATGGCAACTGCCATGGAAGGATGAGCCTTGAGCACCTTTTCCAGGTCTTCATTGCGAATAACGGCAATTCGGGCCTTTTCCAAAACCTCCGCCGTTGCCGGGTAGTTCACTTCATTGAACAAGATTACCTCTGCAAAGATATCACCCGGAACTGCAATATATAATATGTGTTCCCTGCCGTCCTCCGAGGTTTTGTAGATTTTCACCTTGCCCTCCATGACAAAGTGTACGGCCTCACCGAATTCCCCCTCCATAAAGAGCACCCGGCCCCGCTCATAGGTACGCTCAATCATGATATCAGCAATAGCCTGCAGCTCCGCCTGCGATATGTTGCTGAAATAGGGGATTTTTTTCAAAAACTCCAGTCTGTTTATCATGCTTTTCACCCGTAATTAATTTGCATAATCCCGTTAATACTACAGAATATGATACCATATTTTTTCACCCAAATCATTGTATCTGAAGAAAAGTTAGGGTACAATAAACCTATTATTATGAAAGGAAGGTTTTTCCTATGGATGAAAGGGATATTTTGGTATTCGCCGACGAAAACGGACAGGAAATTCAAATGGAAATACTGGACTACTTTGAATACGACGGAGAACTGTACGCCATGTTAATCGAGGCAGAAGAGTACGAACATGAACATGAGCATGAGCACCAACAAGAGCATGATGAAGAGTCGAATATCTATATTATGAAGGTGATTGTGAAGAAAGACGAGAATATGGAGGAATTCGAGGAATTCGTCCCGGTGGAAGAGGATAAAATGGACGAATTGATTGAAGTAATCCAGAATATGTATGATGAAGACGGCGAGTACGATGATGACGGACTCTACGATGACGATTCTGAGGATCCGGGCGACGGGGAGCAGCGTTCACAGGAGCTTTCCCATTAATGCCCTTGCGGCAGCCTGATATCCTTGTTGTTTAGAGCCATTTCAGCTTGTGAATCAAATGAAGAATTATGGGATTCAGGTGGAGCTCCCGGTGGAGCACCACCTTTTTTACTGTCAACCTTTTACATACCGACTCCTATACTGCTGACCTCATCTCTGTCCAGCCGTCCTGCCGCCATGCTTTTGCTCTAGAATTCAAAAAAACCTCCATTAAGGTAAAGCTGTTTTGCTCCGTCAGGCAGATACAATTCAACCGGAATCCCGTTGGGTACCTGGCCGGATATGGACAAGAGCCCTGACTCCGTTTTCCAGGATACCTGGACCATTCCTTTGGGGGTAATTACACTTCCGGAAAAATCCGGCAGGCTTAAAACATTGGGTTGGATTCCGATTCTTTCCCAGCCCGGCTCCAAGGGCTTCACCCCTAAAATACAACGGGTAAACTCATATAAGGCAAGAGCACTCCGGCCGCTGCAGTCACTTCTCATATTCACCCTGTCCCCGGGGCAGGTTGTCAGATTCTGCCGGAGCATCCCCTTCCAGTCATCCCATATAACTTCACTTCTGTCGTACATATTGGTCATTTCCAAGGCACGCAGAAGATAAAACTGCATGGAATAGGAGCACTTATCAATATCATCCAGGGCCAGGGATTTTTTCATGAGGCTTTTTGCCCGTTTGCCCTTTACAAGGCCGGTTAAAACCGCCCATACCTGATCGTGCTGACTGAATCGGGAATGCTTTGGGCCTTCCTTATACAGGCCGTTGGTATCATCCCAGCACAAAATTTCCACTTTCTGAAGTATATCCTTCGCCCTTTTCTGGTATTCGGCAGCCAAATATTTCCTTCCCGTCAGTTCATTCAGCCTGGCAGCTGCCTGCAGCCCTGCCGCATATATAAGGCTGTGAACGGTTGCCGGCCCTTTTTCTGCTGCCGGCGGAACACCTCTGTCCCAGCCTTCAACCCAGTCTACAAATGGCCAGTATTCCATATCCTCAATTAATCCGCTTTCGCCTATCCGCCTGTCAAACCAGTCCAGTATCCCGTCGATAACCGGCCGGTATTCCCTTATATGACCGGTTTCTCCGGTCTGCCAATAGTAATCCTCCACCATGAAGATGAAATATATATTAAAGACGGGTATGACCTGGGGCTGCCTGGAAGGATATCTGGACTGCAGCAGCCCATTGGGAAGCAGGGAGCAGCGAAAATCATGCATTGCCTTTCGGGCAAGCCCGGTATCCCCGCTGACCATATAGGTAAACAGTATTTGAGAGCGGGTGTCCATCAGGTATTGCAATTGCTCATAATAGGGAGAGTTCTCATAGGTTTCATGCACACACCTTCTTAAGGTGCGCAGGCTGATATCCCAGACTCCGTTTACCCAGGAAGCGGTGGATTGTATTGAAGTACTCACCTCCAGAGGGTAACCGGTTTCCAGGTAATAGGGCGGTTCAAGGCTCAAAGGTTCCGGCCCGGTATCTATCTCAATTTGCAGGAAACGAAATGTGCGATACCAGAACGGCTCATAGGTATCCGTACCGCCTGAGGGCAGGTATTCATCCATATGGCCGATTATCACCCCATTGCCGGCATCGTCCCTGGTACCCTTTACCGGAATTCCTTCCTCAATTTTAAAATAGCATTCGGAATATCGCATGCGTACAGAGCTGCCTGCACCTCCCTGCAGCTTCAGTACCATATAGCCGGTAGTCAATTCCCCGGCATCCAGTACCGCTATATAACGGCTGTCCGGCTCCAGCGTAACCGCCGTTCCCTCAATCAGGGAAGGAAAAAACATCCGCTCCCTGTCCGGACAGAATACGGGCATTTCCTTTTGGAAAAACCTGCGGACTTCATAGAGCAGGGGAACAGGCCTCTCTTCCAGGGGCATGGGTGGAATCAGACCATATTCCGTATCAAAAGGGCTGCCTGCTGCAACCCAAAGGGTTTCTGCCTGGAACCACTTTCCTTCCGGCTCCGGATCAGCCATCCATCCATGGGGGAGGAGTTTTCCATTTACCTTTTCCATTGGGCCTGCCCAATGGGTATCCTGACAGGAAATCCACTCCATCGCCTGATCCAAAGCAACGTACCAGCCTCCGTATCCGGTGGTAACATCTGCAAGCACGCGGCCCTTATCGGTTTTGCAGGCGCCATCCACCATCAGCTGGGGGCCTGCTCCATTGGTCATAACGGATAAAGGCGCTTGTCGGGCGTGAAGCTTGGACTCATAAGCGGGATACGCGATTACCTTTACTGCAATGCAATTGAAGCCGGGCTTAAGGTAATCGGAGGCATCAACGGTTTCATAATACTGCCTCCACCTGTCGCCCTTCAGGGGCCCTGAAAGAACAGGCCTTCCGTTTATCCATAACCGATATCTGCTGTTGGCGGTAATTTTAAAAACCAGGGATCCTGGCTGATGTACGGTGAACCCATAGCGGAAATAAGCGGTGATATTGTCTGAACGCCCTGCTGGAATTCCAGCAGCCTTCCAAGCCTCATCCGGCACACCTATCCAACATGATTTTTTTGTCCTTGGCCTGGCTGCCATATTTATTCACACCCTTGTTATTCTACATTCGTCTTTAGTGATTGCTCACGGCGGAAACGCTCCAGAGCAAGCTGGATCAGTTTGTCAATTAATTTGCTGTAGCTAAGGCCGCTGGCCTCCCACATCTTTGGATACATGCTTATCCTGGTAAAGCCGGGAAGGGTATTGATTTCATTCACTAAAACCTCCCCGTTTTCTTTCAGGAAAAAATCCACTCTTGCCATTCCCTCACAGCACAGGGAACGATAGGTTTTTATGGCGAGGTGCTGAATTTCCTCGGTTTTTTCCCGGCTCAGCTTAGCCGGGATGTCCAGCAAAGCGCCCTTTTCATCTATGTATTTCGCTTCATAGGAATAAAAATCGGCTTGGGGCAGTATCTCGCCCGGAAGGGATGCCGCAGGTTCTTCATTGCCCAGAACCGAACATTCCAGTTCCCGGCCAACGATGTTTTCTTCAATGATAATCTTGGTATCGTATTGGAAGGCAAGATCAAGGGCCTTTTCCAGGCCTCCCCTGTCGTATACCTTGCTGATGCCGACAGAGGAGCCCATATTTGCCGGCTTGACAAATACCGGGGAGCCCAATTTATTGGTTACCTCATCATAATCAATTTTATTCCTGTCGTTATATGTAAAGGTCAGAAAGTCTGCAATTGGTATATTATCCGCCCGCAGCAGCCGTTTCATGACATCCTTATCCATGCCCGCAGCGGACCCCAGCACACCGGCACCCACAAAGGGAATATTAGCAAGCTTCAGCAGGCCCTGTACCGTTCCGTCCTCGCCGAAGGATCCGTGGAGAACGGGAAAAATGACATCAATGCGGCCTAAATCCTTTCCCCCGCTGACGCTGATTATCTGACCTGTCTCCGCCCCGGGCACCACTGCCAGCTCGTGCCCCACCGGACTTAATCGAATCAGTTTCGGGTCATCTTCATTCAGTAAATTCATGGAACCCTGATGCCAATGCCACTTTCCGGACTTGTCAATACCGATTAAAACTACATCGTAACGGTCTCTGTCCAATGCTGCCAGGACATTTTTCGCCGACTGCAGGGAAACCTCATGTTCCGGTGACTTCCCGCCGAACAGCAAACCTACTCTTATCTTACTCAAATCTTGCACCTCCAAAATGATCCTATAAAGCAGGGATACTCACTTCCATCAAGTATCATTATAGCACCTTATTATACTAATATCCATGCTTCATTTATGCCCTGAAGCGGTATCCAGGGCAGGCTCCTGCGGGAAAATCAGCGTTTCAAATATCCTTTTGCAATGGAATCTTCAATGATTTCCACAGCATACTCCCAGAGTACGGGAGTGCTTTCCCGGATTGGCGCCATTCGCTCATATACCTTCTCACTGGTGACACCCGGCATTCTCCAGGTGTGCCCCTGGGTAAAGTAATTCAACAGCAGGGGCTGCAGCCGGTCCAGGCTGGCTGCATATCGGGCTTCCGGGGTCCGCCTTTCCTCAAATTCCCGCCATAGCTTCCATATTTCATCGGCCTGGTCGGAGGGCAAAAGGTTAAATATCCGCTGAGCAGCCTGTATCTCCCGCTCTTCCTTGTCTTCATAGCCATGCTCATCATAGGCAAAGGTGTCGCCTGCATCAATTTCAACAATGTCATGGATCAAAACCATCTTTATCACCTTCAGCAGATCCACGCTGCCATCCTTAATATATTCGGACAAGAACATGGCCATTAATCCCAGATGCCAGGAATGTTCCGCAGAATTTTCTTTCCTGCCATCACTGATCAGGGCTGATTGGCGGAAAATATATTTCAGCTTGTCGATTTCTACTATGAATTCCATTTGCTTCTTTAGTCTGTTCATTTTTATCCAGGTAACCTCTTTTCTTGTTTGCTGAATTTTCCACTATTATACCATTCCGATAAAACAAGGAAAAGTATACGCGTAATTATACCGGCAAGGCAGCAAATTTTACCGGCTTTTAACGGTAATAGGGAAACGATAGGATAAAACCGGCGAAATATGTTGTAAAACTCGCAAGTAAAGGGCATAAAAAAAGGCAACATGATTGCTGCCTTTTGCCTGGTCTATTAATAGACATGACAAAGAAATTTGAAACCCGGAAGGAGTGGAATTGTCTGTTTATTCGTAATCCAAAACAACAACTTCTGCCAGCGAATGAAGGGAATCCAGACTGACCTCCAGTTCAGGGCTGTCCAATGACTGAACGCTGACCTTATTGTCAAGGAATTTGTCAACCCCATCTATATTGAAATTCATGACCGGGGTTTTGTAATGCATGGGTATAACCAGCCTGGGATTCATTATGGTAGCCAACTCCGTGGCCTGCATGTAATCAATGGTATAGGTGCCGCCTACAGGCAGGAGCAGGATGTCTGTCTGACCTATTTGTTCAAGCTGCCCGTCTGTCAGTATATGGCCCAGATCGCCCAGATGACATATTTTTATCCCATCCACTAAAAAGGTGAACACTATATTGTTTCCCCTTTTGCTGCCGCCGGCTTCATCATGAAATGTGTCCACCCCTGTAATTTCAATACCCTTCACATTATGCTGCCCGGCGGTATGTAAGTGCACAAATTCCCCTTTGACGGCTTTCACATAATTGTGATCATAATGATCATGACTGGTGGTGACGATGTCTGCTTCCACTTCGGGCACCTTGTATCCCACCGTTGAATCAAAAGGATCGGTTAATATACGGACACCTGCTGAGGAAGTAATCAAAAAGCAGGAATGTCCCAGCCATTTTATTTTCACAGCATCATGCCTCCTATCTTATTATTTATTCAAACTCAAATCTATATTGTGTCAGATTAAGCATTTTCTTCAGTTGAATAATGTCCCGCTGAAGGGCTTCGTTCACCGGAACCCCCTTATCCTTCCGATACTGCCAAGCCAGATATTCCTTTTCCCCTGCCGTATAGATCCGGCTTTCACCGGGCATCCGCCTGGAGGCGCGCAGCTGTCTTAATATATCACCTGTTGTCTTTTTAAAATCATCCAATTCAGTAAAGGCCTCGATGTTGATGGCAATGAAGAAATGACCAAGGCGGTAGGGTACTTTCTTTCCCTTTTCAATTCCGGACAGGGCTTTCAAGAATGCGCCGCCCTGCAGCGCTGCCGATAGAATTTCCACAACGGTTGCATATCCATATCCCTTATAGCCGCCCAATTCCTCACCAATGCCGCCCAGGGGAGTCAAAGCCGCGCCGCCGCTGATTAGGTCTTTCAAAACCTGCTCGGTATCAGTCCTTGGAGTGCCGTCTTCCCCGATCACCCAGCCTTCCGGGAGCTGTCTGCCTTCTCTTGCATACACTTCAATTTTTCCCCTCTGGGAGACGGAGGTGGCGCAGTCCAGCACAAAGGGAAACTCCTCATCGGTGGGTATGCCAAAGGTCAATGGATTTGTGCCCAGCATGTTTTCCACCCCAAAGGTAGGAGCAATTGACGGCCTTGCATTGGTTCCGGTAATTCCGATCATGCCTTTCTCAACTGCCATCAGTGAATAGTAACCGGCAATGCCGTAATGGTTGGAATTTCGCACCGCCGTCATTCCGATGCCATAGGCTGCAGCCTTCTCTATTGCCATCTCCATTGCCCTTTTGGAAATTACCTGGCCCATTCCGTTTTGACCGTCCAGCACGGCAGTGGCAGGGCCTTCCTTTACAACCTTTATTTCGGTAACGGGGTTGATGATGCCTTCAATAATTCTATCAACGTATATGGGTTTCAGCCTTCCTATCCCGTGTGAATCGATGCCCCTTTTATCCGAAGTAATCAGGACATCGGCACAGATCCCGGCATCCTCATCAGGTACGCCTACACCCCGGAAAACATCTGTCATGAATTGTTCCATGGTATCAAAGTCAACCCAATAGATATTATCTGACATGTTTTGACCCCTTTTCCGTCATTTTAATGTAAATTCACTGTGCCGGTAAAGCCTCACTGCCTATAATAGTATATGCTCCAGCAGAAAAGCTATCAGCCCGGCTGCAATACTGAAAGGAATGCTGATTATCAGCTTCTTCAGAAAAAACTCCGCTCCTATAAAAGCTGTTTCATAAGGCATTTTACTTAAGTTCATAAGAGCCCAGCCCGTAATCATTGAGGTAATTGTCCCCAACCCTGCACCGGAAGCCGTTATTGAAGCTGCAATCGGGAAAAATGCATAAGGCCCCATAGCAAGCATTATACTTCCAAAGGTACCCAGCACTATTCCTTTTAAACCTGCCTCTTTGGACAGCCAATTCCTTACAAATTCCCTTGGAATAAGCACTTCCATAAAACCGGCCAATATGAAAGCACCTATTATAACCGGAGCTATTTTTATGAACTGATTCAGCCCGGATTTTATTCCCTCAAATTGTTTTCCGGTTTTTTTAATGTTGATTATAAACAGGATAATAGCTGCTATACCGATAACTACCGTTGTCTGTGCCATTCTTTCTGTCCCTGCCTTTCAAAATATAATCCCACAATAATGGGTATGGGCAGGGTAATTATGTATCTTATGATAGCCACCCTGAAGCCGACCAGGCTTATTTCCATTGGCAGTCGTGTAAAGTCGTAAAGCAGTTTACCAAATACACATGAAATAAAAATATAGAAGGGTAAACCCTTGTCTTTGAAGCCGGAAACAAAAGGATAGAAAACATACGGTCCTCCGGGAAAAAGCCCGCCGGCCAGGGCACTGACTATAATAGCTTTTATCCCGTTGAATTTTTGCAGCCATTTTTCTATTATCTCCCCGGTCAGTAATACGTTTAATTGTCCTATTACCATAAACGATGCCAGAATCATTAAAAAAGAATTCATCGCCGTATTGGCAGATATGACTATCCCTTCCAATACAAGACTGCTGCCGCCGATAAAGTAGGCCGCTGCTATTAAAACAGCCGATGCAATATATACAATAATCAGCGATTGTTTCATGATGCCTCCCCCTGCCTCTTTGTTCCCGCATTCCGTAGTGCCGATGCTTACTTATCACTTTCCTTGACTGTAACCTTGACCCTGTCGCCCGGCTGTTTGCCTATCTTGCTGCGTATATCCTTACGCAGGCCTATGATGTAACAAATGCTGCCATCGTCTTTTTTTATACCCATATTAACAATACTCCCGTTATAGGGCTCACCGTCAAAAGTGGCGTGTACCTTTACCCTGCCCTTGCCAAATTCATTTCTCACATTATATGGGAACTCCACATAGGCAGCGTCCATGTCGGAAACTTTTTGAATAACAGCTTCAAATTCATAGATTTTTGGATTCATTTTGTGTCTCCCTTGCTGGTTGCTGAGAAAAAAGCAGTTGTCATACCATTAAATTTAGTAAAACAACTGCTGCTAAACGAAATATGGGGAGCAAGATTCTTTAAATAATTATACTCCTGCGGCAGGCTTATTTCAAGCTGAGGCACTGTATTTCCGGGTATATCGGCTCCACAGTCCGTATTTCCTGATATAAGCCCCACTGGGCTGCACTTGTCTGCAATGGCTTTAATTGTGGGCAGAAAACCCCCGGTTTGGCTGTTTTACTTGTTTCACACACCAGATGTCTTTCACCCTTACTATTGATAATATGGTTTCAGAAGGTTCTGACGGCCCGGATGAAGTACGCCAATAATACCTTATTTTAGCTTCATATTCCAGATCATTTATTCTTTTGCTATACACTATTTCGTATTTATCAAGCCATGGGCTTGAAGTACCGTATATCCAGCAGCTGTCTTCCGGCTCGCCCATCTCCTGAACAATTTCAGCTTTTAATTCGTCGCCGGCAACGGCATAATGAAAAACCCGGTTTCTTGTTTTCTCAGCATTTATCCAGATGTTTATAACCTGCTCAGGAGAAGCCGCCCCTAATTTGTCCAAAGCCTCCCTGAACAGCCCGACTTGAAGCTTTGTCTGCCGGTGGGTTACAGGGCCGGTTTGTGTATAACAATTAATATTGTCTATCGGGCTTGCTTTTGTTTGACAAGTACCTGTGTTAACGATGCCCAGCGATAGTACTGATGATATAAGTAAGATAAGCTTGAAAAAAACATTCATAAAAACCCACTCCTGTCTGTATGTTAGTTTTCCAAACCAGACAGCTTCTATGAGCGGGCCTTTCTATGTTCATTTATTTTCCTTCTCTTCCCGGATTCCTGTGCGTTCCTCATGGCTCACTGCCTTATGTACCTGATGCAGCATCCATTGATAGTTGAAAGGATCGGTGAATATGGCATTTGATACTCCGTATGCAGGCATCTCAGTAACCGTCTGCACCTCTGTACAGCCTGCATTGATTGCCTTTGAAAATGTTTCATTGATGTCAGAAACCATGATGTTAATCCAAGTGGTATTGGGATTATCCGGGGTTGGTGCTTTCAGGCCAAATTTGAGGTTTTCATCCAGCATATGAAAGCGTACTCCGTATAAGGTAAAGATTACTTCGTTTTCACCCTTGTGTAAGCCTGAAACTTCAACGCGCTCGATATCAAATATTTTTTCGTACAATTCCAATGCTTTCAAGCTGTCCGAAACAACCATGTCTATTTCTACCCCAACCAATTAAAACACCCCTTTAGTACATTTTATGCTGTCAGCAACCAAAGGATGACCTTCCCTCTCTTACTTGGAAAACAGAGTGAATTCCCGGCAAATTTGTAATTTTCTACAAATATGTAGATACTTCCTGAGAATACTATACCATATATTTTAACAATAGTTACAATAATTTAATATAATCCAACAGGTTCATTGGGCTGCCTTGCCGCTTTCCCTTGTTGGTGCATCCTGCCAATCGGTTAAGATACCGGGTTTTACACGGATTGCTGATTTATTATCCGGGCTTGCTCTTCCTCCAGGAACTGATTGGTATACAAACGGTAATAATAGCCCCGACGCTTGATAAGCTGATGATGGGTTCCCTCTTCAATTACTTTTCCGCCAACGATTACCAGGATCCGGTCCGCTGATCGGATGGTGGATAAGCGATGAGCAATAATGAAACTGGTCCTGCCTTCCAATACCTTCTGAATTGTATTCTGAATAACCTGCTCTGTTTTCGTATCAATGGAGGAGGTTGCCTCATCCAGAACAAAAAGCCTGGGGTTGGCTACTACCGCCCTGGCAAAGGAAATCAGCTGCTTTTGTCCGGTTGACAGCCGGCTGCCCCCTTCTCCCACCTCGGTATCATAGCCTTTCTCCAGCCTGCTTATAAAATCATGGGCATTCACCAGCTTTGCAGCTGCTTCTATTTCCTGATCACCGGCTTCCAGCCTTCCATACCGGATATTATCCCGGATGGTTCCGCTGAACAGGTGGGGCGACTGCAATACATAACCCAGATTGGACTGCAGCCAGAGCTGAGACCGCTCCCGATAATCCACACCGTCAATAAGGATTTCTCCTGCCGTAGGTTCATAAAAGCGGCAAATCAGATTAACAATGGTGCTTTTCCCTGAACCGGTTTCTCCGACCAGGGCAATGGTTTCCCCTGCCTTGACATGCAGATTGAAGTTGTCCAATACCGTTTCCCCGTTTTTATAGGAAAAGCTGACATTCCGGAAGGTGACCTCCCCCTTGATGGGTTCCCAGTTTTCTTTTCTGGGTTGGAAAGCATCCCCGTACTTGGATTCAATCTCTGTGCTGTCCTTTATTTCCAATGGGGTGTCAATCATGGAAAGCACCCGTTCCGCAGAGGCCTGGGCTGACTGCAGCTCGGCAAAAATCCGGGCAATATGCTCCACGGGCTCAAAGAACTGAATGGTATAGGTTATAAAGGCTACCAGAGTTCCGTAACTGATTGCATCCATCATAACACCGCTGCCACCGAACCATAGGGCCAGTGCTGTACCGATACCGCACAGGGCAGCTACAATGGGGTAGAATATTGAGGAAAACACCGCCACGCGGATGGAGGAACTGCGCATACCGCCCGTCAAAACCTGAAACTCCTCCAGGTTACGGTCTTCCAATACCAGGGTTTTGGAGGTTTTGGCACCCATGATGCCTTCATTAAAGGCTCCGGTAATTTTCGAGTTGATTTTTCGCACCTGACGATAGCCCCCCAGAATCCGTTTCTGGAAGAAAAGGCTTATAATTACCAGAAGGGGCACAACCGACAGGGTAATCAGAGCCAGCTTCAAATTCATAAAGACCATAACTGCCATAATACCGATCATCATGGCAAAGCCCCAGGTTAAATCCACCAGGCCCCAGGATATGGATTCCCCCAGACGTTCGGAATCCGAAGTCATCCTTGCCATTAGCCAGCCGACCGGTGTCCTGTCGTAATAGGAAAAGGACTGTTCCTGCAATTTTCTGAATCCGGCTTTTCGAATATCATAAACCAGGCTGACTTCAATTTTACCGGCAATTATTATCAATAACCAGGTATTAAGCACCTGAATAAGAATCAACAAGCCGTAGATTAGGCCGTAGGGTACCAGTCCGCCCATGCTGCCGGACATTATAAAATGATCGACGGCATAACGGGTCATTAACGGGAAAATAACATCAACAGCAGCTGCTGCTATCATGATCAGCGCCAATATGATCAATTTCCCGGTATAAGGCCTGGCGTATTTCAAAAGCTGCTTCCACAGCCCAAGGTCAAAGCGCCTGGTATATTCCTGCTCTTCAAAATAGTTCATATTTCCACTCCTTACTGCATGGCAAGCTGCCTGTCGTCCTTCAGCTCCTGCTCAAGAGAGCTCTGAATGGACCAGATTCGCTGATACAGCCCGGCCTGATTGATTAACTCTTCATGGGTCCCTGACTGAACCAGCCGTCCTTCTTCCAATACCAGAATCATATCAGCCTCGGACAAGGTGGTGATACGGTGTGAAATGATAAAGGTGGTAGTCTGCCTGCTGCGTTTCTTTAATTCCCTTCGGATTGCCGCATCGGTTTCCGTGTCTACCGCACTGAGGGAATCGTCAAATATCAAAACGGGGGTGTTTGAAATCAGGCTCCGGGCAATTGCCACCCTCTGCTTCTGACCGCCGGACAAGGTCACCCCTCTCTCCCCTACCATGGTGTCATAGCCATTTTCAAATTCTTTAATAAAGGCATGAACATTAGCCTTCCGGCTTGCCTCAAGTATTTCTTCCTGGGTAACGCCCCGTTTTGCAATTCCGATGTTTTCCCTGATGGTCCGGGAAAACAGGAAAGGTTCCTGTAATACAATGCCGACATTGCGCCGCAGCCATCTCTTGTCAATTTTCTTCAATTCCACTCCGCCTATGGTAATGGAACCGCTTTTATAATCATAGAGTCTTTGCATCAGATGTACCAGGGAAGACTTTCCTGACCCGGTAGGCCCCAGAATGGCTGCCGTCTGCCCCTGTTTTACCGTAAAGGACAGATCCTGCAGGATGGGCTTTCCTTCCTCGTATTCAAAGCACACATTATCAAACACAATGTCTCCCTCAATAGGCGCTTTCACACAATCCGGATCCTGGGTTTCTTCCGGCACTTCAAGGATTTCCTCAATACGCCCGACGGAAACCAGGGCCCTGCCCATACCGCTCAAGATTCTTCCCATTTGGCGTATTGGCCAAATCAACATATTTATATAGGAAAAGAACACCAGCAGGGTACCCAGGGTAATAGCCCCTGTGGCCGACAGATATACGCCGGCCACCAATACAATTCCTACCTGCAATAATGCAAAGCCGTCAGACATGGACCAATAGGCAGCAAGAACCCGGATGAGTTTATAGGTTAAATCCCGGTATTCAGCGTTTCTTACGTCAAATTTCTTCATCTCATAAGCCTGACGGCCGAATGCCCGTACAACCCTTACGCCGGTCAGGTTTTCCTGCAGGGTATTGGACAGCTGCCCTTCGGATTCATCTACTTCCAAAAAGGTCTTCTGCACTTTCATGAAAAAGATAAGGGAAAAAGCCAGAATAAAGGGTATAACAATCATGGAGATAAGAGTCATGCGCACATCCAGCGACAGCATGATGATTAGAGATGCTGTCAGCAATGACAGGGCACGGCCTACTTCCACCAGCTGAACCGCGAGAAAGCGGCGGATGGTCTCCACATCGGAGGTGCAGCGCTGGATCAGATCCCCTGTCTCCGCCTTCACATGAAAATCATAGGTCAAACGCTGCAAATGCCCGTATAATCTGTCTCTCAGCCTTTTTGCAGTGGATTCCGCTGCAGTGGCAGACCATTTTCCCCTCAGGTATACAAAGAGAAAATTCACCAGATGTACCCCGATGAGGCAAAGGCCCATCACCCAGAGGTTTTTTCTTAAGAATTCCAGCCCTCCGATACGGTCAATTAAACCAAGCAGTATCCGGGGAAGCTGTGCCGGCTGATCCCCTATCAGGGAGTCTACTGTAAAGCGCACTATTAAAGTGGGAATCATGGCTGCAACGGCAGACAGGCCCACGCATATAATTGCACCTGCATAGAGCAGGCGGTTGCCCCGCATATAGCCGAACAGCAGCCTTAACTTCTTTAACATAGATGTCACTTCCTATCTCTTTCGCAATTTCCGTCATTTCAAATAAAACAATTGCCTCTGATCCTATGACCTTATATGCAGGGGTTTTGCCCGACTTGGCAGAAAGGTTTGTCAATCAAGCCTGTAAACCTTAAGGCATACAAAACAAAGCCATAGGATGATTATTCCTATGGCTTACAATCCTTTCATGCTGCTGCAAAATGCAGCCGAATCAGCGTTTTAAACGAAAGCCATAGGTTTTCCGTATCATTCCCCTGGCTTTCCTTCATTCAGATTAAAGCATAATCCTTCACTGCGGAATTGGGGACGCATACGGGCAAAATTATTAAACTGTTATAAACGGGCACAGTTATGCCGTCATTTCTATATATACCCTGTTTACCGTGATATGGATTAAAAACTTTATTGTAAATCCTTTGTTTAACAGTCATCAATACGTCCCTCCTTCCTTTTTATGCCTTATGAACCTGTTATGCTATTCATATCCTGTATTATGACAACCAAAAACAGTATACGTCAATAAACGGAAAAATACAAGCAAAAAATCCCTGATATACCGGCAGGGATATTCTTCTCGAGTGATTATGTATCCAACTATGCTTATGTCCTCATAATATAACCGGTCTGTATCTTTATAGAACAGACCGGTTACCAAATTAGGAGTCAAAAAGCCATATTAATCGACCGGGTATCTCTCGTTTACATTCTCGGCATCAATCCATGTTGGTGTGAAATATGTTGTGTCTTCCTGTACCTCGCCTGTCTGAATATTCTTTCCTGCGAGTTCAAGAACCATAGTAACTATTGAAACAGGGTCATTTGTACATCCACCCATAAGATATGGACTGTTCTCTCGAAGCTTATCGAAAGCATCACTTGCAAAAAGGCCGGCTGCAATGATCTTAACATTTTCCTTCTGAAGTGCCTCAACAGCTGAAAGAGCGCCCATCGCACCATTGGGAACAACGCTAAAGATTACATTATAGTCCTCTGCGATACCATTGATGATATTTGCAGCTGTCTCACGATTACCCTGGCAATCCTGCTCTGTAATGATTTCTATTCCATCCATTCCCTCAAAAACAGATTTGAAACCTTCAAGCCTCTCCATTGTATGTGGCTGAGCAAGTGTAAGGGCTACTATCTTAGCCTTTCCTCCAAGCTCCTTCTCTATATATTCCAGGGCTTTTTCACCTGCTACTCGGCCGGAATTGAAGTTGCTTGCTGTAACAAACGCAACCCTGCCTTCCCATGTTGATGTAGCATCAAATGTAATTACCGGAATCCCCTTTTCTTTTGCATCATCAAGTGTGGGTTTGATTCCTTCATCATCAGTGACATCAACAAAAAGGTAATCGTATTCCTGAGTAATGAAGTTCTCTATCTGAGAAACCTGCTTCTCAAGCGTGATCTCACCATCCTGATTGTTAACCTCGAATCCATACATCTCTCCATAAGTTGTGAATGCGTCTGCAATCTGACGGCACCACTCGTCACCAAGATAAATGTTAGCGACACCAACTTTCTTTCCTGCAAGAGCTTTGATATAATCGTTATTAGCATCAAAACGTGCATCTGTTACTTCTACGTCTGCTGTTTTAGTAGTCGCTTCCGGTTCCTTTGTCCCTGTTGTAGCTGTGTCACCGGCTGAACATGCAACAAACATTAGAGCCATGACAGCTACCACTAGAATTGCTATTAGTTTTTTCATCTTTCCCCCTCCTTATTTTTAGCCAGAGAATATCCCTGGAATTAGACGCATAATGCAAGAATCTTTTCCTGCGTTGCTTCTTTGTGACTGAATTCCCCTACCAGTTTTCCATCACGCATTACCGCGATTCGATCACACATTCCTAAAAGTTCAGGAAGTTCTGAAGAAATTATTACAACACATTTGCCGAGATTTAAGAGATGATTGATGAGCTTATATATCTCAGCCTTAGCTCCGACATCTATACCTCTTGTCGGCTCATCCAGGAAAATAATATCGCTGTCCTGGTACAGCCATTTTGCAATTACGGTCTTCTGCTGATTTCCTCCGGAAAGATGCTGAATCTCTGTATCAATTGATGCAGTTGCAATACTGAGTTTTCTTATGTATTCCTTTGCAACTTCTTCTTCAATCTTGGGCTGTACTATTCCGTTTTTAATAATGCCCGACATATTAACCAGGGAGATATTTTCCTTAACAGGTGCAATGCCCACTATTCCCTGGCCACGTCTGTCTTCCGGAATTAGCCCGAATCCATTATTGATTGCCGATCTGAAATTTTTATGGTTAACAAGTTTTCCGTTGATGTATACTTCTCCGGAATCAATTGGATCGATTCCCATGATTGCACGTGCAAGCTCAGTTCTTCCGGCACCAACCAGGCCGGAAATTCCAAGAAGTTCGCCTCTGTATATCTTCAAGCTGACATTGTTAAGTCTTTGATTCACAAGGTTCTTAGCCTCTACTACCAGCCGGCCTCTCTTTCTTTCCTCTCTTGGATATTCACTGCTCAAAGAACGGCCAACCATCATTGCAATAAGCTCTTCGCGAGTCACATCCTTGAGTTCTCCGGTATGGACATGACATCCATCCCTAAGAACGGTAACATCATCCGCTATCTTGAATATCTCATCCATTCGGTGAGAGATATATATAATGGTTACACCTTCAGCCTTTAACTTTGCTATAATCTCAAACAGAATTTTAAGTTCCTTATCTGTCAATGTAGCAGATGGCTCATCCATAATCAGAATTCTGCAATCAAGGTTGATTGTCTTACATATCTCGACTACCTGCTTTTTCGCAATAGGCAATGTCTCAACTAAAGCATTCTCGTCTACATCCTCCATATGAAGACTGTCAAGCATAGCACGTGCTTTCTTATTCATTGTTTCCCAATCAACTATCCAGCCATGCTTATATAGAAGATTTCCGAGAAAAATATTTTCTGTAACCGTCAAAGTTTCTGAAAGTTTTATTTCCTGGTGGACTACTCCGATTCCCCTTTTCTGAGCATCGATTGGGGCCTTAAAATGAACTTCCTCTCCGTCAATAAAGACTTTTCCCTCATCGCTGATATAAATACCTGCAAGTATCTTGATCAGTGTAGATTTTCCGGCACCATTTTCACCAACCAGTGCATGTACATGCCCGCGTTTAACCGAGAAAGTCACATCATTAAGTGCCTTTACGCCGGGAAAACTCTTGGATATGTTTTTTAATTCCAATGCATAAACATTATTCATAGCATACTCTCCTGTTTATGCGTTTACTTTTTTCTTTACAGCCGCTTTTTTGCCTCTAAGAACATCGAATGACACTGATACCGCAAGCACGATTCCTTTAAGTACTTCCTGCCAGAAAGAGTCAACATTCAGCATTACCATTCCGTTAAAGAAAACCTGAAGGAATAAAATACCCAACAGCGCATATATCAGCTTTCCTTTGCCGCCTGAAAGGGCGATTCCCCCGATTGCACATGCTGTAGTTGCGTCGAACTCGTATAAGTTACCGCTTGTGATAGCAACAGAACTGAGTCGTGACATTGTGATTAGTCCTGCAAAAGCTGCAAGCCCACCGGCCAACATATGTGCGAACATCGTGTATTTCTTAACATCAATTCCTGCAAAGAATGCTGCTTCCTTATTTCCTCCAATCGCATAGAGGATTCGGCCAAAACGTGTCCTTCTTGAAATAAAAGCGAAAATCATGTAGAAAACCACCATAATGATGACGCAAATCGGAATCGGACCGATATATTCCTTTCCGAAGTAATCAATTTCCCTTGGAAAGCCTGAAATTGGTGTAGCCTGAGTAATAATTTTCGCAGCACCACGGCAGATATTCTGAAAAGCAAGCGAAGCGATGAATGTCGGAAGTCCTATGATTGAATGTAAAAAACCCACACCGGATCCGATTGCAACTCCAAGTACCAGGCCTATTATTATTGCAAGCCACGGGTTCATTCCGGCTTTCAGCAAAATAGCCACTGTACAGCTTGTTACACAAAGGTTCTGGCCTAGAGAAAGATCCATGCCACCCTTGATGATGCAAAATGCCTGTCCTATAGCACAAATAGATACCGGAGCCGTCTGAATCAGAATATTCTTTAAGTTGTCGTATTTTAAGAAGTATTGTGATGTGAATGAAAAAACGATAATCAGTATAACAATCGCTACTACTGCATAATACTCAGAAAAAAATTTTCTCAGATTAAGGACTGAAGATTTATTACTTGTCTTAATCATTGCTTTTTCCTTTCATCAATATTTATGGAAGCATTCTCTTTGGTGTCATACGAAGCACCTGGTCACATCTTTTGAATGCCTCTGCATACTTTGTCTTACAAAGCCTGCCGCGGAACATCGCTGTGGCTTTTGTAGTTTCCACCACATCCTTGCTGACGTGCTCCATCAACCACTTAACCTGGCTCTCATGACAGCGGAGCGCCTCAAGCTTAAGATCAATGACGTCTGAGATATCCACGTAGTCAGTAGGACGGAAAGCATTTGATGCCGATGGCTCAAAGAAGTAAATCGGTGTTATAGTTTCATAAACAGGATACTTTGACTTATAATTAGGAATAGTCGCTACAAAACTGGCGTTAAATACTAAAGATGCTGCCTCATTGTGATCACGCTGATAATCCATATAGCCATCGATTCCATGGCTGAGGATATAATCCGGGCGTACCTTTCTTATTACATCTACAACTTTCTTTAGCTGCTCCTCATCATATGAATTCACTGAAAGATCATCTACTCCAAGACAGATATACTCTTTTGCACCAATCTTCTCAGCGGCGGCTTTTGCTTCCTTGAGACGGATAGCAGCCGTTACCTCCGGTGGATTCAACATATCTCCCATGCACCCATTTGCAATATTGCAAATGTAAACCTCATCGCCGCGTTTTGCATGGATCGCAAGAGTGCCAAAACAATTAATCTCAAGATCATCAGGATGACATCCTATAGCCAATACTCTCATAATTTCCTGCCCCCCAAATTGTAGCAATTAATATATTATATGTTAGTTTGTTCGGTGCTAAAACTAATTAAGGAAAATACAACCAACTAGCCTGTTACTTTATAGATTAAATTACAACTAGCTGGTTATCGACATACGCCTTTGCAGCGCCCAGACAATCACCATTAATCGGCAATCTTGTATATTGTACCTTTGTGCGTCCCAATACTCTATGATATCCAATATGCGCCATCGTATCCTGGAGCAGCTTAAGGAAACCAGGACCAAGTTCCTCTATTCCACCACCAATAAAAACATCCATCGAACCCAATACACAAAGTGTATTGGATATCACGGAACTGATCTCTACTGCTATCTCTTTGATGATTTCCATCACGAATCCATCCTTCTGCTCGAGTGCCTTTCTTATCATCGGGATGTTGATTGCTTCTGCATTGTATCCGCACATTTGCAATAAGACGGTATTTTCGCCGTTCTTGATTCCGTCCCGGACCCTTCGCATTAATGAAGTGATAGATGCAATATCTTCTAAACGTGTACAATGAATTTCATCATTCTTTTGATACTTGGAAACAATATGACGGCCAATCTCCCCGGAAATTCCGCTTTCCCCCGTAAATGGCTGATTATTAAGAATAATACCGGCACCTACCCCCTGACCGATATGTATATACAAAAGATTATCTCTGTTGCTGTTATCTGCTTTCTTTTCTGCATATGCCAATAACGCAGAAAGGTTTCCTACCAGTAAAGGAATACTACTAAAGCGAGCTCCCAAATTATCTATGAACCGGGAGCCGAAGGCCCATCCCAATACAATAGATGTAAATGTATTGTTCTTCCAATCAAACGATCCCGGGAATGATATTGTCAAGGCCCTGACTTTGTCCCACTCCGTCTTTCGTGACCGCTCATTTATGATTTCATCGAACAAGTCAATTACGTCATCTTCCGGAGGATTTACATATTTCTTGTACGCATCAGCTTTAACTCTCTCCAGCCTGGCACCATAAGGAAGAAAGCACTGTTCTATTATTTGGTATTTAAGATCATACAGCACAAATAACAGACCTGTTGGCCTAAAGGCAAAACACGGTATCTGAAGCCCTGAAGGATCCACCTCTAACAAGATAGGCTTTCTTCCTGTCGGTTCTGACTCTCCTTCTCCTGCTTCCAATAACATGTGATTCCTAATCATCTCTTCAGTGAGTACTGAAACAGTAGAACGGCTCAGGCCTGAAATCCTTGATAGCTGGGCTCTCGATATCTGACCTTCTCGCTCTATAATACGAAACAAAAGCTTCGCATTTGCTTCCTTGGTAGCCTGCTGGCTGCTTATTGCTGTATGGTTGTTGCTAATTCCAAAGTACTTCAAGAATCTCTCCTAATATTTTTATTTTTTATTAGTTTGTTCGCCCATCGAAACTACTGTCATTATAGTAACATCTGCTATTTTAAGCTGTCAATTATAAAATTATTACAATATTATCTGCATTTTTTTGTTGCAATATTACAATAACCTAAATAATTCATATTTTTTGCGCCCATTAAAAAGAGTTTTCCATATTATCAAGCTTGTCATCACTCTATTACGATGTTACTATTGTTACATGCTTAGTTTTATCCCCGAACAAACTGTTTGCTTATTTTGGAGGGCATATGGAATCTGCATTGATAATTTTAAACCAGCTGATTAAAATGGCCATCTTTTGTGTCATAGGTTATATACTGCATCGTAGAAATATGATTTCGAAGGAGGGTTGCAGAGCTTTTTCCACACTTCTCCTTTATGTAATACTCCCATGTGTTATAATATCTTCATTCATTAGAGAATCCAATACTGAAACAACGTGGAAGCTATTAATATCCTTTGGGGTAAGCGCCTTACTTGTCGTCGTTTCAATAGCAATATCAAAACTCCTGTATCGCAAGAATCCTGTAGATGAATTTTCTTCGAGCTTCTCAAACGCCGGTTTTATGGGTATGCCTCTGGTTTCTGCAGCATACGGCAGTGATGCCGTGTTCTATATCGCCGGCTTTACTGCACTTCTCAATATCCTCCAATGGACATATGGCCAGCGGCTTCTCTCAAAGGACAAAAAGCTCAGCCTTAAGAAAGTGATATTGAATCCCTTGGTAATTGCCCTTGGATTGGGTCTTCTGGTATATTTTCTTCAGCTCAGGCTCCCAATACAGATCCAATCCTGCATCACTGCCATATCTGCCTGCAATTCACCAATTGCAATGATCATCTTGGGTTACTATCTAAGCGAGACACCATTTAAGGATATATTTATATTTAAACAAGGCTACTGGGTAACATTTGGCAGATTAATATTTATTCCGGTTCTCAGTATGATGCTGTTATATCTCGTACCCGGGCTTGACGTATCAATAAAGCAGATAATGCTTATAGCTGTATGCGCACCGGTAGGCATAAATGTGGCAATATATGCTCAAAGGTTAGAAAAAGACTACATCAGGGCGGTTATCCTTATCTGTCAGTCAACTATCCTTTGTATCATAACCATGCCCATAATCATATGGTTATCTACATTACTGTTCGGCTGATAAGTATATCAAGGGCAGGCGCATTTGTATCTTGCCCTTTCAAATTATATATGGCTCTGTCAACAAAGTATGAAAGAAGTGAGCCTCAAAAGATCTATGGTAAGCTAAAAAAGAAGAAGGTCTGCAAAAGGAAACGACTCATAGGAATTTTACGCCAACAATTCCACTTGTTTTCTTGATTTCAGCACATGTATTGTATATAATTTAAGGAATATCTAATAATTATTGCAGGGAGGCTGGAAGCCATGACAATAATAAAAAAGTCACACAAGCTTGATAATGTTCTTTACGACATACGAGGCCCGGTAATGGATGAAGCCAAACGCCTGGAAGAAGAAGGCTATAATATTATGAAGCTGAATATCGGAAACCCGGCCCCCTTTGGCTTGGAAGCACCGGATGAAATCATACACGATGTTATTTACAATATACGAAAAGCGCAGGGTTATACCGATTCCATGGGTATTTTCCCCGCCAGAAAAGCTGTAATGCATTATTGCCAGGAAAAGAATATTGAAGGTGTGACGGTAAATGATATTTATTTGGGGAACGGAGTCAGCGAATTGATTATGATTGCCCTGCAGGCGCTGCTGGATAACGGCGATGAAATCCTGATTCCCGCGCCGGATTATCCCCTTTGGACCGCATCCACCAACCTGGCCGGCGGAGTGGCGGTGCATTATCTGTGTGACGAACAGTCTGACTGGTGCCCGGATATTGATGACATAAAGAAAAAAATTACCCCCAATACCAAGGGAATTGTGGTTATCAACCCCAACAATCCGACCGGCGCCGTATACCCCAAGGAAATACTGCTGCAGATTGTCAAACTGGCGGAAGAACATGATTTGATACTGTTCTCGGATGAAATTTACGATCGGATTATTTATGAAGATGATGAACACTACGCCCTTGCATCTCTCACCGATGAGGTTCTTTGCGTAACCTTCAACGGGCTGTCCAAATCTCACCGCATTGCCGGTTTCCGTGCCGGCTGGATGGTTTTAAGCGGTGATAAGGATAGAGCAAAAGACTATATCGAAGGCATTCACATGCTTGCTTCCATGAGGCTGTGCAGCAATGCCCTGGCTCAATATACCATTCAAACTGCTTTAGGCGGGTATCAGAGTATAAATGAGTATATTGTCCCAGGAGGAAGGCTGAGGGAGCAACGGGATCTGACATATAAAATGCTCAATGACATTCCCGGCTTGTCCTGCGTTAAACCCAAAGGAGCCTTTTATGCCTTTCCTAAGGTGGATGTAGAACGGTTCAATATTAAAGACGATATGATGTTTATAAGGGACCTCCTATTGGCTAAAAAAGTTCTCCTGGTACAGGGTACCGGATTTAACTGGCCCCATCCGGATCATTTCCGTTTAGTATTCCTGCCGCCCAAAGAGGATTTGAAAAAAGCCATTAATCGGATAGGCTCCTTCCTGGCTGATTACCGGCAGCAAGGGTAGACATGAAATCCTTGCCGGAAGGGCTCTGGTAGATTCTCAGATCAAATTGGGGAATTACCGCCAGCACATGATCAATGATTTCAGCCTGTACGGATTCATAGCCTGCCAGTTGAGTACTTGCTGAAAAACAGTAAATCTCAATGGGCAGTCCGTACTGGGTGGGCGCCTGCTGCCTTACCATTACAGTCATGTTCCTGTTGAGGCCGGGCAGGTTTTCCAGGTATTTCTGCATATAGGCGCGAAAAATTCCAATATTGGTTATCCGTCTGCCCTTTACCCCTTGTTCCGGGCCCATGTCCGGCGCCTTGCCGTGTTCATCTGCTTCCTTTCTTTTTTCCTTTATATAATCGGCAGTATAATCTAGTTTTTCAAACCTTTGCAGCATTTCATCCGTACAGAATTTTATGCTGTTTATATCAATATAAACCGTCCGCTTGATTCTCCTGCCGCCGGATTCCCTCATTCCCCGCCAGTTTTTGAAGGAATCGGAAACCATTGTGTGGCTGGGAATCATAGTGATGGTCTTATCCCAATTTTGTACCTTAACCGTATGTAATGTAATCTCAATAACGTTTCCGTCCGCATTGTATTTGGGCATTTCAATCCAGTCACCCACTCGTACCATATCATTGACCGCCAACTGAATACCTGCTACAAAGCCCAAAATGGAGTTTTGAAAAATCAGCAGCAGAACAGCAGAAAACACACCGATTCCGCTGAGGAGTGCCCAGGGAGACCGATCCACCAGAATGGAAACAATAATAATAAAAGCAACTGCAGAGAAAATGATTTTCAATACCTGCAAAATCCCTTTTATAGGCTTTTCCCTGGAGATTTCAAAGGTCCGGTAAATTTCTTCCAATCCATCCAAAAGGGAAAAGATGATGAGCAGGGTAACCAGAGCAATATGGGATAAAGCCAGCCGCTGAATCCATACCTGAATGCCGGGAAATACAGGTGCAGACAAATGCAGGATAATGGCAGGAGCCAAATTGGCAGCTCTGGAGAACAGGCGGCGTTCCAGAAAAATATCATCCCATTTGCTTTTACTGCGTCTGATGTATACAGCGATTACCCTTATAAGAATGGTTTTAACAAACAGCCAGCACAGAATGCAGGCCAGAACAATCAATAAAACCATGACAGCATTGGCCAGGGGCGAGGCCCAGCTTTTTGAAAAACCAATATTCAGCATCCATTTTTTTATCATTTGAATCATAATTACCTCACCCTATCTTAAAAATCGTTTCAATTTTTCCCGGCCGGTTGCCGGGCAGATATAATGCTTTTTACATGCTTACCGCCTGATTTGCATGGAGCAGACAGAGGATACGCTCCTTTACGGGTTTTCCGGTGATCTGCTCCAGTGCCTCTGCATATAAATCCATCTGAATGCGGTAACGCTGTGCCAATTCATTTATCCTTTCCGGGGAATCCACATAATCCGTCTTATAATCCACCAATACCCACTGACCTTCCTCTTCAAAAAAACAGTCTATTACGCCCTGGACTAACAGAGTATCACTGCCTGACTGCATATCCGCAAACAACTCACAGGCCTTCTTACGGAGATTAAAGGGAACCTCCCGCCGTACGCCCTCTGCGTTCCGAATACGGCGTCCTGTTTGGCTGTTCAGAAAGTTCATTATCATATTCAGGTCTGCGGCCTGTACTTCCTCTTCCGTTAACAGCTCCCGCTGCACCATCTCATTCAATTGCTGCACTACTTCATGTTCATCCCCTGCCCGATCCAGTTCCAGGTGTTGAAGAATAAAGTGCACTATGCTTCCTTTTTCAGCAGCGGTAAACTGCCTGCTGCCTTCCAGAAAACCCGGGCGGGCCAGCCGGGAAGAAGTGCCTGTGATAAAGGATGGGACAAACTCCTCCCTTTCTGCCGGCAATTGTGCTTCCCGCAGGCCGTATAGCTTATTTATTTCAGTAACCGTCAGCTTGGAGGGAATATTTACCGCATACCGGTGGGGGTATTTCCAGGAAAAACGCTCTTTTATCATATTGCAAATCCTTTCCGCATTCTCCCCGGGGGTTTTCCGGTTATCGCCCTGCGTCTTTTCCTCAGCTTTCCTTATTATGCTGTGAATGTAATCATGGGGATGCTGCAGACGGTACAAAAGCTCCTGCCCTCTTATGGCATCTTCCCTCTTGTATGCTTCAACCTCGCTGCGGCGATGCAATTGCACTCTCCATCCGGATTCACTGTGAAGCAGGGGCTGATCGAAGGCTTCCTCAAGTAAATTCCTGAGGACATTGCAATCCGGATGCCTCATAAGCACAGGCCCGATCCAATCCAAAAAGTTCATTCCCCTGGAAAGGGAATAGGGGCTGATGGGTTTCGCCCACTTTTGCGCTTGATATTGCAAATTGTCAGCCGATCCCAGCAGTATCAGCCTGTCCTTTGGCCGGGTAAGGGCTACATATAAAATCCGCATTTCCTCGGACAGGCTTTCCAGCCGGATTACCTGTTTGATGGCTGTTTTGGCAATGGTTTCACAGGACTGCCTTGTATCCGGATTCACATACCTGGCACCCAGGCCCAGGTCCTTATGAAAAAGCACCGAGGCATTGATGTCGGTTAAATTGAATCGCTTGCCCAGGCCTCCCACAATGACCACAGGGAATTCCAAACCCTTGCTCTTGTGGATACTCATAATGCGCAATACATTTTCATTTTCGCCCAGGGTCTTAGCCACGCCCATATCCCCGTTGCTGCTCTGCAATCGTTCAATAAACCGGATAAACTGAAACAGGCCTTTAATGGACGTCTGTTGGAACCGGCGGGCATGCTCAAGCAGCATGCGAAGGTTGGCCTGCCTCTGCAATCCCCCGGGCATGGCACCGACATAATAGTAGTAGCCGGTTTCCTTATACAGCCTCCAGATAAACTCCTCCATGGGCTGGTAACGGGCCGCTGTCTGCCATTTAATGATTTTTCCGTAAAATTCCTTCAGCCGCTCAGCCAGGTCATCATCCCGGTTTTGGGCATATTCCGCAGCCGCCTGGTAAAAGGCCCTGCTCCTTGCCTCCGTCCGTATACGGATCATATCCTGCGCATTAAAGCCTCCTATGGGAGAGCGCATCACGGTAAGCAGGGGAATATCCTGGTATTTGTTGTCAATCAGATTCAGCAGGGCTATTATGGTTTTCACTTCCAGGGCCTCAAAATACCCTGTGTTGATATCTGCATAAACCGGAATCCCACGGGCGGCAAATACCTCCTGAAACACGGTTGCCCTGTCCCTGGTGCTTCTGAGCAAAACCACCATATCCCTGTATTCTGCTTTTCGATATGCCCCCAGCCCGGCATCATAAATCTCCGTGCCCACCAATTGCAAAATACGGTCTGCAGCAACGGAGGCTTCCACTTCCAAGTCGCTCAGGTTCTCATTCTCGGGATCCAGTTCCTCCTCCGGGTCTGCCTTTTTTTCTATCAAATGAAGCTCAACTTCCGAATTTTCCATATCCGGCATCTCCAGCCCCGGGTATAGGGCTGCCTTTTCGTCATAGTCCAGTTCACCGAAACGGCGGGACATTATGTTTTCAAATAAATAATTGACGGCATTGAGAATGTTTGGCCGGCTCCTGAAATTTTTGTTCAGATCAATGCGCCGGTTTAATGCTCCTTCCTTTGGAACATATGTGTCATACTTCTCCAGAAATATAGTAGGATCAGCCAGACGGAACCGGTAAATGCTCTGTTTTACATCTCCCACCATGAACAGATTGTCTTCCCTGCGGACATAGCTGAGAATGGTTTCCTGGACCAGATTGCTGTCCTGGTATTCATCAATGAATATATATTCATATTTCTGCTGCAGCTCCTGTGCAACTTCGGCATGCTGCAATATTTCCAGGGTATAATGCTCCAGGTCATTGAAGTCGACAATTCCCCTTTCCTGCTTTTGACGTCTGAACTCCTTGTCGAACCTGAAAACCAGCTCGCATAAGTATTGCATATAGGGATACAATTCATTCAGCTGTTCCAGGCCTTTATCCAGCCCGGCAGTCAGCAGACCGCCGCCCAGGTTTTTCCACTCATCCTTTGCCTTATTTCTCAGCGCTTTGACCCTCGACTTCAAATCCTCGTCCACATCTTTTCCGCATGACCTCAATCTGGAGAACTTAATGCGCCCGCAGGCACCTATGAAAGCTTCCAGGTCATTATCAGCAGCAAGGGCCAGTATATGCTTCATCTGATTAAGGTCGTCATATAAATTGTATTCATAGGCAGCAGGTCCGTTGGATCTGCTGCACAGCCCCAATGCTTCCTTAAATATATCCATGATGCCCTGAATCTCCATTTGCAGAGTGTCCAGTAAAGTACGGCACCAGGGGCTGTCCTTCAATTCACCGGCATCCCTTGCAAAATCCTGAACCCGCTCCTCCAGCCACTCCCGGGGAAAGGGCTTGCTTTGAATAAATTTATGCAGCTGCAGCACCAGGTTCTGAAGGTCTGTATCCTGTTTGTTGCCGCTGAATCGTTCCACCAGCCCTAAAAAGGTTTCGGATCCCTTATCATACTCCCTTTCAAAGAGATCTTCTATCACTTCCATTTTAATCAGACTGCACTCAGTTTCATCGCCAATACGGAAACCCGGGTCCAGATTTATTACATGAAAGTACTTCCTGATAACGCTGATACAGAAGGAGTGAATGGTACTGATGGATGCCCTGGAAAGAAGGTTAAGCTGCTGCCTGAGATGTTCATTATCTCCACTGCCCCGGTCTATGGCTTTTACCAGGGCGGAACCGATCCTCTCCCGCATCTCGCCGGCAGCTGCATTGGTAAAGGTTACTACCAGCAGCCTGTCGATGGGCACACCGTCCTTCAGTATGAGCTGCAGTATCCGTTCCACCAGTACTGCAGTTTTTCCGGAGCCGGCTGCCGCTGCTACCAACAGATTGCATCCCCGGGCATCAATTGCTGCCTGCTGCTCCTTTGTCCACTTTGGCATTACCCTTCCTCCCTTCCCCGGTTAAGCCGGTCTGCCACTGCGTTTCGGTCCAGTTTGGGAATATACCGGTATCCGTTGTCATCCAACCGGCTGTCAAACTGGCAGATTCCGCTGTAGGGGCAGTATTTGCAGGCTGTATCCTGACCTTTTTTAGTGGGTTCAATCCGGATATTACCGCTGAGTATCTCCATGCCTATCCGGCCTGCCAGCTGCCTGACATGAGCCAGCAAAGCGAAAAATTCCTCCTCCCCCAATACCGAGGAATCCTTATGGAAGGAATCGTCCTTACCGGATATGGAAAGGGGCAGTACTTCCGACCATCCGCTGCTGATTTTATTGTCCATGCATCTGACTATGTTGACATCCTTTAAAACCAGGCCGCTGAGCTTAAGTTTCCTTCGGATTTTATCCTGTATGGCCTCTGCCATGCTTTCCCGGGTATTAATCAGGGGGTCATCAATACGGAAGTAAAAAATCCCCCCGGGCCTTACCTTGCCCCTGGTCTGCCTCTGCTCCAGCTCCAGCAAAGCTTCCAGGTACACCAGCAATTGCAGTTTCAATCCAAACCAGGCGTCGGATAAATCAAAGCTTTCAGTACCGGATTTATAATCTATGACATTGATATATACATCATCTTCCAGGCGGCAGATATCAGCCCGGTCAATCCGGCCTTCCAGCAGCATGTATTCACCATTGGGAAGCTCAACCTCAATGGGGGGATAGGTGCCCTTTAAACCGAAGCTTATCTCGTGGCCTATGGGGTTGAACCGGCTGCGGCGGATATGATCGGTGAGCAGCCACACTGCCCGCCCGGTGATGCGCTTCAGCCTTTTGGACAGGTATTGATATCGGCCGGTGCTGAACAGGATTCCATGGTTATGTTCCGGCAGAATCTCATCCATTACCTGCTCCAGTATATCCTCACATTGCGAATCATCCAGGCTTCTCCAGTCCAGCTGTTCCCTGGCGATGCGCTCCGTAAAGCCCTCTATGGAACGATGAAAGAGCTCACCCAGATCCGGTGCAGCTACCGTATATTCCCTTCTTTCTTCCGGTCGCAGCCCATACCTGACAAAGTGGGCATAAGGGCATTTTACATATTGCTCCAGCCTGGACACACTGGCCCTGACCGGCAGTGAGTAAAGGGCAGCCGCCTTTTCCCTGCCTAAAGGCCCTTCCTGGTTGCAATGGAAAATAGCCTTTATCAGTTCATTTCTCCGGGCTTCCCATTCCGGCTGATCACTATACCAGCAATAAACCAGCCACCACAGCAGGGATTCCTCCTTGCCGTCCGCACAGCTGCGCATATGGTCCGACATGAATTTATAGGTACCCTCCGGGGTGGATACCATTTGCTCCTGCTGTTTTTCATCCATATGTAAATCACCGGCAATGCCCAGCCCGGGGAACAGCTTTTTTAACCGGTCAATCAGAATAGAAGGCCGCAAAGCCTTCCCGTCTGCATCCGACAGGGCATAGCTGACCCATAAAAAGTCCGAAGGCTTACTCAGAGCAGTATAAATTTCAAATTTCTCGTCCGCAGCCAGCATATCAGAATATCCGCCCAGGTCCAGGCCCTGGTTATACAAAACATCCCTTTCATCGGCAGCCAGCAGCCCCTCCTCCCGGCTCCCCGCAGGGAGAATTCCGTCATTCAGGCCCAGCACAAACAATGCTCTTACATGTTGACTTTTTGAACGCTGCACGCTTCCCACCAGCACCTGATCCAAGGTTGTGGGAATAATGCCTGTTTCCAGTGAAGAAAAGCCGGAATCCAGAATCCGGTGGCATTCATCCAGAGAAACCTTCTGATCACCCAGAATTTCCACAAGCTGATCAAAGGTATTAATAACGATATTCCAAATCTGGGCATTTTCCTCTGCCTGTTCCAATTGGCCTGATTCCCTGAGCTCTTCAACCCAGCCCTCCAATTGCTGCCTGAGCTCTATCTCCTCCAGATAGGCATATAAGGCGATTATCATTTCCCGAATGCTGCTGCTGTTTTTCAGCGCCATTTCCAGCCTCAGAAAGGGATTAATAAACCGCTCCCGGTATTTATTAAGCTCTGCCAACGGGTATTTCCGTTCACCCGGTACAAAGGGCTCCTTCCACCTTCTGCCCCTGATGCCATATTCCAGGCAATAGTTTTCCAATAATTCAACCTGCTCCCTTGCCAGGCCGCAAAACCCTGTTTTCAGCAGCTTGAATACATCCTCATACCGGTATCCCCTGTCTATCACCCGCAAGCCGGTCAGCACCAGGTCCACAATGGGGTTTTGTATTACGGGCTTCTTCTCATCGATAAAGTATGGGATACCAAATTCGGGGAAAATGCGCTTGATAATGCTGCCGTACACTGACAGGTCACCGGAAACCACCGTCATTTCCCTGAACCGCCAGCCCTTTTCCCTGGAAAGGTGAATGATGCAGGCAGCCAGCCTCTCCACTTCGGACTCGGGATTGCTGCCGGCAAAGGCATGAATATGCTTTACCTCCCGGGGATAGGATTGATAGGGGTATTGATAAAGCTCACGTTCCAGGTGCCTGATTTCGGGGGATTGCCCGCTGCTTATGTCCTGATTTTGTATCCGACCGGTCATTTCGGTGAATTTCTCTTCCAGGCGGTGCTTCCCGGCAATAGCCCTGACCTTTTTCAGGGAAAGGGCATGTACCTTGAAAAGATCGAAATCCCGGCTTTTTTGCTCCCGCTCCAGGGTAAATGAAATGGTAAGCTCCCTGGCCATAACAGCCAGCTTTTCCAATACTCTGAGGGTCTGGGGAGGATAGTAGTCAAAGCCGTCCAGCCATATCCGGGCACCTGAAAGATACCGGGATTGATCCACCCGATCCACCAGGGCGTTGATGGCATCCTCCGAATCAATATACCTGTTACGGAGATATTGATTGAAGGCTTCATAAATAACAGCGGCATCACGAAGCTTACCGGCCAGAACGGCGGAGCCTTTCAGTTCAGCTGCCTTATCCCGGAGCTGCTGAGGTGTAATATCATGTTTCTTAAAATCTGAAATCAGTTCATTGATTTGACTGATAAACCCGTTCTGGCGGGAAACGGTTTTGTAAACGGTGAGTTGATCCCGCAGGCCGTCAAGCAGCCGGCGAAGGATCATATGTCTGCCCTGCTCACTGATATGGGTGCGGGTAACACCCCCTGCTTCATTGAATACCTTATAAGCAAGACGCGTGAAGCTGAGTACCTCCACATCCAGAATGCCGGGCAGGTTCAGCGTCTGAATCAAATCTCTTTCAGCCTGGAGGGTAAATTGTTCCGGTACCATCAGAATTAAACGGCCTTCCCCGTTTCGGAGAGCTTCTCCTATTTCACTGTATATCTGCATGGTTTTCCCGCTGCCGGATCGGCCGACAATATAATGTATACCCATTTAATATTCAACCCCCTTGTGGCTTTGGAGTGAGCTTTTGAAGCAATCCCACCGCTGGGATATCGGCGGCTGATTCAGGCAACTCAGGCTAAAGCTCATTCGTTATTTGCAGCTGCTATACAGCATATAAGCATATCATTATAAGCATTATACCATAAGTGTATATACGCTCAAATATACCATGGGCATTACCCCCTGTTTTGCTCCGGAAAAATATATTGCCTTGTTTTCTCCAATGCTGCCATTAAGATGCCGCCGAAAATATAACAGGAAACTGTCTGCCCGGCGGTAACGGACAGAATGGAAAGCAGCAGCGGAAATTCATAAACATAATGGAGCATGCCCCCGATCACCAACCCGTTTACTGCAATCGGCGGAATGGGTACCAGCCACTTGTCAGGTATGCGGTAAGACAGGTAAGCCGCTATAAGTGTAGCCAGGCTGCCCAATATGACATCCACGGCTCCAACCGGACTGAACAAATTGGAAACGATGGCTCCCACAAATAAGCCGGGAATAGCCGCAGGGGTATAATAGGGCAGGATTGTCAGCATTTCCGAAATTCTTACCTGAATCATGCTCTCCCCATAACTGAGGGGGGCAAAGACCAGGGTGAGCACCGTATAAACAGCTGCAATGATGGCAGCCTGTGTTAAAAAGCGTGCATAGTTCAATCGGGGTCTCACTGAAATGTTTCCTCCTTGCCGCTCGGACATCCTGCACGGGACTTAGCAAAATAGAAAAAGGAGCAAATTGCTTGCCCCCCTGTTTTGATAAACACGACATTGGAATCCCCTTTGAATCGGATTCAATGTCTGCCCCTAGTTTTGTTTAACGACAGGATGGTCTCGAACTGTCTGTTTAGTTTTCGAAGAAAATCATAACACACGGGCCGGCGCGGAGTCAATACAGCCCGGCACTGCCGGCAGCTAACGAAGCAATTTGCTGACATCCAGTACCATGGTACCTTTGATATTGTCAATGGGGATAAACCCAATCACCCTGCTGTCCATGCTGTTATTCCGGTTGTCGCCCAGTACAAAAACATTGCCCTCCGGTACCAAGTAGCGTTCTTCCGAGTGGTAAACATATTCCTCCACAAGATAAGGCTCGTCCAGAAGAATACCGTTTCGTCGAACACCGTCACTGCTGATCTCCACAGTATCCCCGGGCAGACCAATAACCCTCTTTATTAACAGATTCCGATTTCCCATCCGGTTAAACAGGCCCAGATCCTGAATATCATCCAGCAGGGAGCGCTTTCGCTCAATGCGGCGGTCGATGACTACAATATCTCCATAATCCAATTCCAGGTTCAAAGTTTTCCCGATACGGGACAGAATGACGAAATCCTTGTTCTGCAGTGTGGGCTCCATGGAGTTGCCTTCCACCCTTACAGGCTGAAACAGAAACAGATTTATCAAAACAGCCAGCACCATGGCAAAAACAACCATTTGTATTAATTCCAGCAATATCTTCCAAGTCTTCTTCAACATAGGTTTTTATACACCTCGGTTTTCTCTTATGTTGCTTATTTATACACCTGTTTATCCAAGTTAACCCGATTATTCGGACAACGGGCTGCCTAGCGTGATCCGGGAAGGAGTTCAAACCGATAGCCTTCCGATTTCAGGAATTGTATGATTTCAGGCAAGGCTTCCACAGTTGTATTCTTATAGGGTGCATCATGCATCAAAACAATCAATCCGCTTTGATTATTGACTGTTTCCTTAAGTCGTGCAATCAATTGTTTGGCAGATTTGGATTTAACGGACTCTGCATCGCCGATCAGGCTGTTCCAGTCTATAAAAGCGAAGCCGGCTTGGTTAACCGCTTCCCGGAAGGCTTTAAGCGATTTTCCGAAGGAGCCGCCCGGGAATCGGGTCAGCCTGAAGGTTTTATCTTCCCCCAGAATTGACTGTAAAACCTTTTCGGTTTGAAACAGCTCATCAACAAAGCTTTCCGGGCCGGCATATATATCCTTAAATACATGGGAATAGGTGTGGTTTCCTATGCCGTGTCCTTCATCAAATGCTCTCCTGATCAATTCCGGATAAAGCTCTGCATTGGACCCGATGGTAAAAAAAGTTGCCTTTGCATCTTCCTCCTTCAAAATATCCAGTATTCGTGTGGTCAGGCGAGGGGTGGGACCATCGTCAAAGGTCAGATAAGCCACCTTTTCGTCTTCATGCCGATAACTTTGATCCAGTAGGTGTTGCAGCAGCACCCCTGCATTGGCAGGTGCTTCCCCTGCTTCCAGGCTGTCGCCATTGCTTGGGGAATCCAACGAGGAAGCCGGATCGGGGGATGGTTTACCGCCGGGATTGTTGAGCCCCTCATCGGCCGGATTGGTGCCAGGATTTAATGCAGGCCCGGTTTCCGGATTCAAGCCTGAAGAGGGCATTGGAAAATCAATTGAAGAGCTTTCAGGAGCAGGTGAAGGACCGGGATTCGGCTGATCGGAAGGCAGGGGTATAACCTGCACCGGGGCAATTGTCCCGACATCCGACTTGTTATAATCCACCCTGGCAGGAGGCGGTGTCTGACTGCCGCTTTCGGAAGGGAGTTTGTTTGCTTCACCGCAGTCATGTACGAAGGCAATATGATTCAATGCGGAGGTGGTATTGCCTCCGTAGAAGGGCAGCGTCAGACCTGTTATAAGTATTAACACAACTATTTTTAAGGCAACCATAAGTTGCCCGGTATTTATCAGTTTCATTGCAGTGCCCCCGATATGCATCCATAAATGGCAGTATAACTGTTACTGTAAACATATGTAAAAACGGTTGTCCATTATGTATAATAAATGGTGCATCAATTATCACGGCATCATTTACATATACTATTTTATCAGAAAAAAAAGCAATAAAAAGGTGAAATGAACAGCTTTGCAGCGATTTAACAAAGGTGTAAACTTTGTAATAATTGTGACATAAAAAGCGAAAACCCTGCTATATATTTCAACAGGGTTAAGGTAAATGTTCCGTATTATGATGTAAATTCTCTGTATCCGGCTTTGATATTTCAAATCAGCTATCTGCAATAATTTTATCAACGCATTTTTGTGTATAGCAATCCCTGAGTTCCGCTGCAGAAGCATTAGCCTCTGCCACGCTGATATTTCTTATCCTCTGCTTGATTTCAGGTACACTTGCCGCAGCCACGCTGAATTCATCCAGCCCCATTCCCACCAGCAGCCTTGTTGCCTCAAAATCAGCAGCAAACTCACCGCACATGCCTACTTCTATCCCTGCGGAGTGACCGGCCTTTATAATATGGTGGATACTCTTAAGTACGGCAGGGTGAAAGGTGTTATACAGGCCGGCTACATTCCGGTTTCCCCGATCCACGGCCAATATATACTGAGTCAAGTCATTGGTGCCGATACTGAAAAAGTTCACATGATGTGCAAAGTCATGGGCTAAAATCACTGCTGCAGGTGTTTCTATCATTATACCTACCTGGATATCCCTGTCAAAGGGTTTACCCTCGGCAGCTAACTCAGCTTTACACTCCTCCAGGATCTCATTAGCCTGTACCAGCTCCTCATAGCCGGTAATCATAGGGTACATAATACGCAGCTTACCGAAAAAGCCGGCTCGCAGAATTGCCCTCAAATGGGTCTTAAACACTGACTGCATCGACAGGCTTATCCGAATGGCCCGCCATCCAAGAAAAGGATTTTCCTCCGGCTCAAACGGGAAATAAGGCAGGGCTTTATCACCACCGATGTCCAAAGTACGTATGGTGATTTCTTTGTTAAAACTGACCGCAGCCTCCTTATATACAGCGAACTGCTCCTCCTCCGTCGGAAAATGCTTGCTGTTCATATATAGAAACTCCGTACGAAACAGTCCGATTCCGTCTGCGCCATATTCCGCAGCGCATTTCACATCCTCAACACAACCTGCATTAGCAAGCACTTTGACAGGCTTTCCGTCAATTGTAAAAGCTGGTTTCTTTCCATAATGCAGTAACAGCTTTTGCTTTTCTTCCCAGCGCAGCTTCCTGCCCAGGAATTCCTCCCGCATTACTTCATCAGGGTTCAGAATGATTTCCCCATTCACCGAATCCAATATTACGGAGCTGTCATCAGCGACTAAATCCATTATTCCCGAAACACCTACAAATGCAGGAATTCCCATGCTCCTGGCAATGATAGCCACATGACCTGTAATTCCCCCGCGCTGGGTAACAAAACCTGCAATTTTGCTTTTATCCATCTTAATCGTATCAGAAGGAGACAGGTCATCGGCAATGATAATCAACGGCTTGTCGGATTCGCCGGCACAACTGACCGGAGCATGCACATCCCGGCCCTGCAAAATGCTCAGCAACCGGTAGCCGATATCCCGGATATCAACAGCCCGCTCGCGCATGTATTCATCATCCATGGCAGCCAGCATATCACTAAAGGTCCTTATGGCATTTTCTACCGCCAACTCACAGTTTTGCAGCTCATTTTTAATATTATTTTCCACCAGCTCTGTAAGAGCATAATCCTGTATCAAATCAGCATATGCCGCAAACACGTCAGACTGATTGGAAAGGGAGGAGACCTGGGCCACGGCCGTATCCACAGCCTGCCTGTATCTGGCCAACTCCCCTTCAACCTTATCCGGCGATATTATCTTCCTGCTGGCAGTTAATTGGGGTTTATCGAATATCATTGCCTGACCCATAGCCATGCCACGGCTTGCAACAGTATTGACTTTTATGATGCTCATCTTCTTCATATTACTCATCATCTTCGCCCAAACCGCTGTTGATTGCGTCAATCAGGGTCTGCATGTCATCATGTGCTGTTTCCCCGCTGCATACAAGCTCGATCTCATCACCGCATTTCACACCGGCACTCATCAGAAACAATATGCTCTTTGGATTAACGGTTTTATCGCCTTTTATCAGTTTAATATCGCTGGCACAACCTGCAGCGATCTTGGAAAAAATTGTGGCAGGTCTAAGGTGAAGCCCCGATTTATTCTTAATAACAACTTTCTGTCTTACCATTATCTGTATTCACCTCTACGCATAAGAGTATGGTATTATATTTGTTTTTGCAGGCTTTTCTGTAAAGATACCTTGTCTACATGTTTTTGTAATTCAAACACTAACTCTTTAAGCTTAAATCTTGGAAAGATTAGTTTAAAGCGCATTGTTTTGGTGCGAAATACTACCTGTACCTTGTTCATCTGACCTTCGGAAATAAGGACCTCGTCCAGCTTCTCCCAGGGAATGGTGAAAAAAAGCTTCTGTACGCCTCGATCTGTCAAACCTCTGCGAACAGCCATGGTAGCAAAAAGAGCTGCCAGCAAAAGTATGTTGCGTACAATCTCGATCATTTGCAGATTCTCTGTCAGCGGAAAGATCAAAATAACAAACAGCATAACAAGAGCGCCGGTAAAAAAATCATCTTTGCCTTTTATCCTGATTTGTTTATTGACATGAAGAATAAACCAAATTTCTACTATAATAACTCCTATCAGAAAAACACAGGCTGCAAGATTCAGATAGTACATATCTTTCCTCCTTGTGGAATCAGCTCCCTGCCGGCCTTTTATGATCCCGCTATCATAACGTTTACACCCATTGCCCGTAAGGCATCCAAAATAGATTCAGGGGCATAAACATCTGTTATAATATTTGTCAGGTTTTCAGCAGGACAACTGATGAAGCTGCTGTTCACACCCAGCTTCTCATGGCTTGCAAGGATATAACACTGTCCGGTAACCCGGGAAATCATCAGCTCGTTTACATTAACCTCATTCATAACCTCAGTGGTCATACCGTTCTCAGGACTGAGGCCGCTGCATCCAAGGAAGGATTTTTTAGCGGTAACGCGATTCAGGTTATTAATCGCAAACTCTCCCACCATGGCATCTTTTATTTCCCTGACTTCTCCGCCTGTCAGCACAATGGTGACGCAGGGGTCGTGATCCGTGTACAAGGCCTTACCGTTATTGGTAATTACAGTAACCCGCTTATTTTTAATATAAGTGATCATCTGCAGGGCGGTGGAAGAGGTGTTTATAAATATTGTGTCCCCATCCTCCACCAGACCGGCAGCATATCTTGCAATCTGTTCCCTGCAGGCATCTATTTTTGTTTTTTCTGCGGTTTTGTTCGGCAGCAGGCGCGCCCCGCCATAAAACCGAATAACCTTCTTATTATCCTCCAGGAACTGGAGATCCCTGCGTATAGTGATAGGCGAGACCTGAAATTTAGCGGCCAGGTCATTTACATTTATCTCCGATTCTTTTTTTATAAAATCCAGGATTTGCCTGCGCCTTTTTTCTACCAGGGCACGATGGACTTTCATATTCTCCTCCGCTTATCTATAAAATACTCATAAACTTTTTCTGCTTTCATGGGATTATAACAGCCTGTTATTTACATGTCAAACTAGGATGCAGCTGTATTGATCGGAGGTTAAGATATTCTTGCCTCCTACCTTCGTCTGCCGTATTTTTGGAAGCACTCCAGGGCATACAGCATTGAATCCCTGGTAGTATCGATAGCTTCCGGATAGCCGTATTCCACGCCGATCAGGCCTCCCTGCGGGGTGCCCCATTTGTCACACAACTCCCGAACTTCCGCCTCGATCAAAGCCTTGCTGCCGGAGGGCATTGTAGCTTGTATGTCTACTGCAGCCTCGAAGCAGATCCTGCCTTGAGCAATCTTTGATACCAAGTCAATATCCAGGAGGCGTGGCTGGTGAATATTGAGAATGTCTATACCTAATTCAATAAAGTCCGGAATAATGTCGTTTATCTTTCCATCGGTATGAAAACGGACATCCATTCCTAATTCATGGCAGCGATCTACAATACGCTTGTACTGGGGTTTGAAAATCTTCCGGAATATATCGGGAGATATTAAAAGGGAATTTTGCGAGCCCCAATCATCAGTGGTGTCGTAGCAGTGAATCCGTCCCCGGGATAGGCGGTATGCCTCTTCAATAATGCCTATTTGAAAATCCGCCAACTTTGAGGCCATATCTGAAATCATACCAGGCTCCAAGTAACAATCCATCAATGTATTTTCAAATCCCCGAAGAAAGTGCATACGCTCAAAAATACAATGCGGGCTGTTAAGCTGTACATATAACCCCTTTTTCTCAGCCTTTTTCAATGCTTCCTCCAAGCCGTCAAAACGTCCCTCGGCCTTGGGATCAGGCATAGCATAGCTCTCCCACTTGTCCCAGTCATCTATAGGGATATTGGTTACCTGACCCATATCCGTTCCGCTTTCACTGATGCTGGTCCACATACATCCCCATTCATCATACCTGCCACTCGACGGACGAACCTTTTTTTCCACCGTTGCTCCGGGAGCGCGACCCTCGCGGGGCGGCAGGACGAATATCCTGTAAACGTCGCTGACGCCCGCGATGCGATCAAACCTTAAACCGATGCGCTCCGGTGAAGTAAAGTTGATGTTTCCCTTCACAATGTCATATCCGGTCACAATTCGGCTCCTTCCTTATTCCTTAAGCTCATCGGGAAAATGCTCCCTGACAGCCTTCAAAAGAGTTTCGGTAACTACCGGCACGTCAATCAGGTTCTCAGTTGTCGCCATCACGCAGCCGGTTGCCGGAATCATATCCGCCCACTCGGGGCTGGTAAGGATAAGATCAGTATTGGGCAGGAAGGACAAGGCTTCACCAAAGGAACAGGATTCAACATTGGCTTCGATATTTTTTTCAGCACAAATCTTCCTGACATTAATCTTTAATAGGGTGCTGGTTCCCATTCCATTTCCACACACGCACAGAATGTTAATCATTTTTACACGTCCTTTCTAAATTAGACAGCAGGTAAATCACTGGCAGGTAAACCACTAACAGCCTCCGAAAAGATTATCAGCCGGCGACAGGAATGCCCAGAGCGTTGCCGACAGCTCTCAGTACGGCAATGATACCCACCCATATAGTAGCATAGTCACCGCTGCCCTGCCACCAGCTCAGTCCGGTCATGTGCACGGCCAAGGCTGAACCAAGAATCTGTATGATACCGTGTGACGTAACGAGAATCGCCGCAGCCTTCCAGCCGCCAAACTTATTGGCATAAACGGATATAGTGGCATTATCAAAGAACAGGGGTATAAAGCCAGGCACCAGGAATATAGGGGATTTGAAAACCAGAAGTAAAATCAAGCCCAGGATTTGGCCCACAGCACCGAATATAAGTCCCAGGACTACTGATTTCGGTGCAAAGGCGAAAATAGCTGCACAATCAACACCGGCAACCGCACCCGGGAGTAGTCTTTCAGAGATGCCCTTGAAGGACAGCATCAGTTCTCCGACAAACATACGAACACCGCTGAGCAGCACCACAATATTAGCGGTTAAGGTAAGCGCAGTCCAGATAACAAAAACTACATTGTTTTTCAAACCGCCCTGATTCAGTCCTTCAGCACTGCGCAGCCAATTCAGCTGCTCGCCGCCGATAACCAGGAAAATGGCTATTGCGGAGATAAACATTACCAAAGCAGTGGCTATGATGTTATCCTGCAGGAAATTAAGCGAAGTGGGCAGTTTTTTCTTTTCAATATCATCTTTTTTCGGGTCACCAAGCTTTGGTGCAATTTTATAGGCCAGATAGTCTGCAAACATCTGTTGGTGAGCCACAGTGAAGTCAGCATTGGTGATAAGCTGAGTAGGTTTGATCAGCAAGGTTGAGAAAATACCCCAGTATAATGCGGTAATCAGGGAGGCGATGAGAACGGTAGGTATCATGCCTAAACCAAAGAATTTCCATACAACAAAAGTACTGATGCCTGCCTGGACGATCATGGCATTGCCGGTGAGATATACGGAACGGATGCGGGTAAACCTGCGCAACGCAACTAAAACCAGGTTAATGATGAAGGCAACCAGCAGGGTATAAATGCCCCAAGTCGCACCTGTACCTGCACCCAGAACAGCATCAATGGCCTCGTAGCTTGCTGTCATTGTGGGATAGGTATTGAGCCCGGCCCCCTGGATTCCGGTGGCGTTCTGCAAAGCTGTCAGTAGTTTTCCAAAGTTTGCGATAAGGGCTCCCGAACCCATGCCCATTACCAAGATGCCGATGGAAGCCTTTACTGCACCGCCCAGAGCTTTTCCAACACCCTGTTTCATAGCCAGGTATCCAATAAAAACAATTATTGCCATGAGCATGAAGGGTTGTCCGAAGATTTACTTTAACAGAAGATCCAAGATATTATCCATCATAATTTGCACCATGCAGCGGCAAAGTGTGTCGCCACACTACTCCTTTCCAATTTCATTTGTTTTGATTTTCTCTTTTTACTGGTTGATCAGACAGTCTTTACAGTGTTACTTGTACCGGCAGTTCCTCCTGCTGGGATTACATCGTTTCCACCCCCTTATATCAAGTAGACTGGATTATACGCATGCACATTAGCTGTGTTTTTTACAAACGTATAATCAAAGAAGAAAATTTTCGATATAATAGGCTACGCCATTTTCGTCGTTGCTCCTGGTGACAAAATCAGCTTTTTCCTTCAAAGAAGGCACTGCATTTGCCATGGCTATGCGGTTTTTCGCACACTCAAACATGCTCAAATCGTTTTCGTAATCACCGAACACATAGACCCGATCAACACAAACACCCGCATGCCGAATAACCTGTATAAGAGCGGTTTTTTTTGAAACGGATACATTAAACAGCCCTGTCTGTCCGTATCCGGTAGCCTCACAGCGCAACTCCGGGTAGTTTTGCGTAAACCGGATGATCTCCCGGATTTTTAAATCATTTTCTTCATAAGCCACTGTTTTAAGAATCCCAGGATACCCTCTGCCAGGCTGCATGTTAACGATTTCTTTTTTTAATATTAACGGGCAGCCCATCTCCCGGCTCAGCGCTTCATAAAACCTGAATCGCCTTTCTATGCGAATGTTGCCCGGTGTCCAGTAAATCATATCCTTGGAGTATTGTGCAAACTTTATATCATTGCGAAACAGATGGTTCATTATGGCTGCGTTTATATGCTGAGGCATAACAGATGCCCTGATGACCTCACCACCGGGTCCGCACCGAACCAGTGCCCCATTATCACTGATAATATAGTCGCAGTTGCCAATCTGGCTGCAGTATACATTCATCAGCTGCTCGTTTCGCCCGGACGCAAAACAAATAAGCATTCCTGCACGCTTCGCCCGCAGTAATACATCCTGAGTATAAGCGGTTATTCTCTCCTCGCTGTTCAGCAGTGTACCGTCAAGATCACAGACCAAAAGCTTTTTTCCCACAGTCAGACATCCCATCAGTATATATAGTAGATTGCCGCCTCGTGCATTCGATTGTTGGCTGCGGCTATAATGTCACCCTGGGGACGATGAAGAACCGAGACATTAGTAGGACCAACGCCGGCATCCAGCACTTGGGTTTCAAAAGAGCCGTTCCTTTGATTGAAACGGACAATAAACAACTCAGCGGCTCCCCTCCGGTAACCGCCTATTAAAGCCGGATGCCCGTTCAGCATTCCTGCCCACACGGCATGAGAAAATTCCGGCGTTTTAGGATAGCTGTATACAGTTTCAAATTCAGAGCCGCGCTTTTTTACAATATCAAAGGAATCTCCATGGAAAGGGTGCAAAAGCGCATATTCATCCTCACCGTCTCCGTCTAAATCAAACACCGCAATATCGGATACCGGCTGATCCATTAGCCTAATCAGTCCCCAGGAGCTCCCGGGCGATTTCGGCACTGAAAACACCCATACTCCGTTTTCAGCAGCAACATAACCCGCCGGAAGGCCTTCCCAGGCACCCCGAAAGTATCCATGGTTTTTATAGAGCCCTTCCTTTAATGGAACAACCTCCATAGGTTCATCCCAGTCGCCGGGCAAAATGCCGGCATATACCTTTCCGGGATAGCGCCAGTCCTCTCTCTCGGCCTTAAAACTGCATAGTGTGGCGCCTAAGAAATAGGTAATCCCATCGGCCTCCAACAAATCAAAACGATGTAAATAGGGTATGGTTATATAGTCCCTTACCACCCAATGACCGTCTGCAAACTTACCCCAAACCACCCTGGAAGTTTCAGCTTTAAAACCCGGAAAAAAATTCTGCGTTGCCAGGAATTCATTCTGCCGGCCTGGAACAGGCACAAATGACATAGTGCCGCCGCCGCGCTCCCAAATCGCAGTGCAGGTGTCAAAATCCTCACCTGAATAGGCATAGCAGGGTCCACCCTCGCCTTCACCGGCAAACACCAGCTGCTGCTCTCCGTTTACCTCTATCGCCGAAACTGCATAACAACGCGGTATATCTCCCAGTTTCTTTTTTTCGACTATCATTATCCCTTTCATCCTTTATCTTTTGTTATTTTCGATGCTGGATTGTCATACTTTTGGTCAATCAACAAAAGATCTTTTGCGTCTTTGGCGTCAAGCAAATCTCCGATGATATCCGGAGAAATAGTTAAAAGCTCTGAGAGTTTCTCCATATTCTCCAGATGCTTGTCCTGATCCACAGCACACACGGTGAAAAACAATCTGGCGTCCTTATCACGATTGTCCTCCAGGAACCTTACCGGCTCCTCCACTTTCATAAAACTGATAGCAGTGTTATTAACACCTTCAGCCCCCTGTTTGGAGTGGGGCATTGCAACATCAGGGGCAAAAACAATATATGGACCATACTTGTGTACAGTAGCAATAATGGAATCCACATATGCCTGCTCAATTGATCCGTCATCCAGTAAAGGTTGACAGGCAGCGCGGATGGCATCCTCCCAGTTGTTGAATGAATGATGAAAACAAACCCGGTTTTTTTCAACTAACTCTCTTAACAGCATCATGAAACACCCCTTGCTTTGTCGGAAGACAGCGAGCCTTACAGAATTGAACGGAACGGAACATTGGGCTCATCAGTAAAACAGTCTTCAAATCCGCGGCGGTAATGGTACTGAAATGTATCTTTATCCTGAGGATATAGAAACTTACCGCCCACATCCCAAATAAACGGTTTGAACCGGTAATCCAGCACATGTTTTTTAAAGTTGTAGAGTTTCAGAATTTCAGCGGGATCTGCCTTGAAATTGGACCAGACATCATAATGGATAGGTATGACCACCTTCGTCTTCAGCGCTTCGGCCATGCGGAGTATATCAACTGAGGTCATTTTATCCTGACAACCAACAGGATTTTCACCGTATGAACCGAAAGCAACATCGATCCTGTGATCTTTTCCATGCTTGGCATAATAGATTGAGTAATGGGAGTCACCGCTATGATAAATATTTCCAGCCGGTGTCTTTATCAGATAGTTCACCGCTTTCTCATCCATGTCAGTCGGACAAATGCCGGAAATGGATTTATCTACAGTTACCAGGCAGGTACGATCAAAGGAATCCAGTGCGACGATTTCAACGTCATTCACCTTCACAACACTGCCCGGAGCAACTACCTTGCAGCGTTCTTCAGGTACTCCCCATTCCAGCCACCTTTCAACGCTTTTTTTCGGACCTATAAAAGGAGGCTCACCGGGGCAGTTCTTAAGCACGGCTGCTGCAAAAAACGGATCAATGTGGTCGTTATGGTAATGAGTGGACAAGACTGCATCCACCTGTGTAACGGCAAAAGGATCATATACCACAGGTGCAGCACGCAGATTGGGCTGGGTCATCCGCCCGCCGGTCATGTTGCGCATTTGATGGTATTTGTCCATCTCCTTGTTTTTCTGGGTTCTCTTTCCGCTGCCAAACCACAAATCAACAGCTATATTTGTACCTTTTTCGGTTTTAATCCAAATACCGGTACATCCTAACCACCACATAGCCACCTGCCCGGCCGGAACCTCTTCTGCATCAATTTCTTCATTCAGCCAGGTTCCCCACTCCGGGAAAACGCTTAGAATCCATTTTTCTCTGGTGATTTCATTTACTCTGCTCACGCAATTCCCCCAATCATTCAATTAGTACATATATTTAAGGCGTATACTTTATCCATTTATCGTTTATATGTATTATAAACCAACATTTAGTTCATTTCAAGCATATTATATGTTCATTTATAAATTATATGAACGTTTATTTCTTTCATGGGTACATCAATTCCCGGATTGATATGTGTGTTGGGCAAAAGTCCAAAAAAGTAAGAGTATCCCCCCTGTGATATCATGCAGCCTGATAATAAACACATGAGTCACAGAAACGTAGATACTCTTGCAGAATTATTCTCCCGTATGCGGGCTGTCTCAATTAATTTTATCCAATATACCTGTCATCAAATTTTGTGCATACACCAGATCCTCCTGCCACAGGGGATTTCCGGTATACCAGAATTCTGTCACAAATTTTCTTATGCCCAATTCCCAGGCCTTATTAATCATAGCCTTAAAATCCACATGGCCTTCTCCGTATCTTATCTCCCTGAATCTGCCCGGCAGGGCCTCTTTTAAATGCATGGCTACGAGATGCCCGGTTCCCGTCTCCAAATCCTTCAATACATCAGTCCCATATCTGACGGCAGCATTTGTGATGTTTCCTGAGTCCGGATATATCTTTAAATAACTGGAGCCAATAAGGTTTACATATCTCATACACTTTTCAACCGTGTTCAGAAATTCCGTTTCCATAGTTTCAAAGCCTAATACTACACCGGCTTTAGCTGCCATCAGTACTGATTTCCTGAGATTCTCTTCAAACCTGGCTACAGTATCAGGTGTCGACTCTTCATAATAAACATCATAGCCGGCCAGTTGAATGATGCGTATTCCCAAATCTTCAGCCAGCTGAATTGCTTTTTCCATTATTTCAATTCCCCTTTTACAGGTAGCCGGATCGCTGCTGCCCAGGGGGTATTTCCGGTGTCCGCTTAAACACATGGTACGAATGGGCAACTCAACTTCCATCATAGTTCTTACCAACTGCAGCCTTTCGTTTTTGCTCATATCCAGTCTTGAAAGCTTTTCATCTGTTTCATCGATGCTTATCTCAACGAAGTCAAATCCTGCATTTTTGGCTGCCTGCAACTTTTCTTCCCACACCAGGTTGTTCGGCATGGACTTTTCATACAGTCCTAATGAATATTTTCTTGGAACAGACATATACATTTTCCTTTCTTTACCACAGCTTGTTGGCCGAAGTATAATCATCATTGATATTACTCTGACTTTACTGATATATAAACAGCTTTACACAGGCATTTGCTCATTTATATTAATGCAATTCCGAACATGTCCAAAATATCATTTACTAAGATACCTAATCAATAAATGATTCCCATGAGCCGCTAAGTGCATTAATAACGTTCCGGTACGCCTGATATTTTTTCTCATAAATACGCTTATATTCCGGCCGCGGGTAAACTGTTTTTGTAATATTCACGGTTCTCGAAACTGCTTCCTGATAATCTTTGTAAATGCCTGCTGCAATACCTGCTGCCATGGCTGCACCCTGGGCTCCCAGCTCCTTATCTTCGATAACATCAACGGGAATCTGTAATACGTCAGCAAAGATCTGTACCCATACATCTGATTTGGCAGCTCCCCCGGACAGCCTGATGCTGGCCGGAATTTCACGATTCTGCAGTAGTTTCTTTACATGGGTAAGGTGGGAAAATACAATTCCCTCATAAACAGCCCGCAACATATGCTTCTTATTATGATACCCGGTCAGCCCGATGAAAGTACCCCTGGCCAATGCATCCTCATTGGAACCGTTCAGGAAGGGGAGAAAAATAACACTATTGTCTTCCGGATCTATAGCAGCCACCCACTCATTGGCAAGATCATAAACAGAAGCACCTGCTGTCCCGGCTTCTTCTTTCTCATAACTCATCAGATTGCGAATAAACCACTCCAGGTTTCCGGCAGAAGTGGGACTGCTTTCTTCAATCAGAAAATACCCGGGAATACAGAACAAGGAATTTAAAGCCACCGTACCGTTAGTTATCGGTTCTTTGGCAATAAATTCATTTATGCTCCACGTTCCTGCAATCATACACATCTGCTTTTCATCCACCAAACCCGAGGCAATTCCACATGCATCTACATCAAACATACCCGCTGCCGCGGGAATCCCTTCAGGAAGCAGTGTCTCCTTACCGGCTTCCCTGGTGACATATCCGCCGATATCTGAAGAATACAGCAAAGGGGGCAGCTTATCATAAATACTCTCCAGTCTAAAATAAGATAACAGCTCCCTATCGTAGGATTTGGTTGACAGGTTTAATAAGTTGGATCCGGAAAAATCCGTATATTCACCATAGATCCTTCCGGTAAGCCTGTAGCGGATATAATCCTTGACGGATAAAATATGCCTGGTTTCTTTTAATATGTCGGGTCGATGATCTCTAAACCATGCCAATAAGCTGACAGGTTGGCAGGCTATTATCTCCTGGAAAGACTTTTTGAATACTTTCTTGTATGTACCATCCGAAAACCACTTTTCCACGTATTCCCATGCCCTTGTATCCGTGGATAGAATACCGTTATATGCGGGACTCCCATCTTCCTTGAGCATATACAAGCCTTTTCCATGCCCTGAAAATGAAACACTTATGATATCGGCGGGATCAATTCCGCTTTTTTGAATGGCCTTTCTGATAGCTTCCGCATTCTTTCTCCAGAGATCTTCCATATCCCTTTCCGTGTATCCGGGTTTTGGTGTCATGTTTTCTATGGAAGCACTGGCTACGGAAATCTGCCTGCCATGTTCATCAAAGATGGCTGCCTTACAATATGTCCCTCCATTATCAATCCCCATTAAATATCTCATATAATCTCCCCTTTGATTATTGATATAATATAATTATAAGGTTTTTTTATGTGTCATTAACAAAGCTGTTAAATTTACTTGCTATAAATGTAGAAATGCGTCTTTTTTTACTTCTCTGTCGGTAAAATTTAAGTTTTTGTAACTAAGCTTTTATTCTGTCAAACATGTATTCTAGATATTTACTGTTTCATAGTATTCTGCAGGGATATCATTCATAAAGGTTGAAACCTCACCGCTGCAATACAGGTGCAGCCTGTGAAGCGCCCTGGTACAGGCTGTATAAAACAGCTTCCTGTCCTGTTCCGGACCGTAGGTTTCCTTATCAGCATCCAATACCATGGCTCCGTCAAACTCCAGCCCCTTGGCCAGGTAGACCGGAAGCACTATAATTCCTTTGCCGAAATCAGCGTCATCCCGGGTAAGGAGGGTGACATCAAGCCTTCCCCGGATTGCATTGTAGACCTGTCTGCTTCTTTCGGCAGTTTTACACAGAATCCCGATTGACTCCAGGCCATTGTTGATTAATTGTTTGATGTCTGCCACCAATTTGTCTGTAAGAAGGCTTTCATCAGCTGCCAGAATCAGGCGGGGCTTTTGCCCGGATCTCTCCACGGATTCAACCTTGCTGTCCTTCAGGATATGCCGGGTAAATTTAACGATATCCGAGGTGGACCGGTAACCCTTTGTCAGGCGAATAATGGCATGGCTGTCCGGCAGAAGAATTTCCGATACCTGTTGGTAGCCAAAGGGGGCTCTCAGGGGATGGATTGTCTGATTGAAATCCCCCAGCAGAGTCATCCGGGTCTTGGGAAACAACTGCCTGAGAATTCCATACTGAACCGGTGTATAATCCTGGGCCTCATCCACAACAACATGGCGAATATGATCCATGCGAGGAACACCTTCCAGCATGCCTTTCAGGTAAATATAAGCGGTAATGTCTTCGTAGCCCAGCATTTTCCTGCGGATTCTGTCTGCGGTATCAGAACAGATGCTGATATGGTTTTTGGGCAGCTTTTCTCCTGCCAGGCTGACAAACAAATCCACATCCTCAAATAGATTCAGGAAGGCCTGAAATGTGTCAAACCGCAGCATTTCTTCAATAAGCTGACGTACCGCTCTGAATTCCCGATACACAAACAAGCGGCTGTATGCCCTGGCTTTCCTCTTATAATCCGGGTTTTCACTCAGCTGCCTTTCCAATTCCAGCCGCCTTTGCACCCAGGCAGGGCGGATAAGATAGTGCAGGCGGGCCTTAAGTTTTTCCAGCCTTTTTGCCAGGGGCATGGAGGCATAATCTTCATAAAACAGCTTTTTGATATCCTGCCGGGATACAATTACCCTGCCCCGGAATACAATATCCCCTATGTTAATGGCATGGTGTTCCAGATAACCCATATAGTCATTCAGAAGATGGTAAAAGTCCATTGAAGACTTGTATGCAATGCCCTGCAGCCTGGTCAGATGCTTCCTCCGTTTCCCGGCAATCAGAACATATTCCATATGGCTGCTGTTTCTTTCAAAGAACAAGCCCTTATCCGTTACCTTTTCCAGGTATTCATCAAAGGTGGTTTGCTGCATGTTTTCTTCACCCAGCTCGGGCAGTACATTGGATATATAGTCATTGAATACCGTGTTGGGAGAAAAAATCAAAATATTACTGGAAGTCATATTGGTGTCCCTGTAGTGGTACAGCAGCCAGGCAATCCGATGCAGGGCAACTGATGTTTTTCCGCTTCCGGCTACCCCCTGTACCATGAGCAGCTGATGGTCCTCATCCCGGATAATGCGATTTTGCTCCTTCTGAATGGTGTTGACTATATTTCGCATCTTTTCATCGGTATTTTTGCTCAATATCTCCTGGAGCACCTCATCGCCTATCTTAACGCCGGTATCCAGCATAAACTCCAATCGATTCCGGCTTATACGGTACTGACGCTTCAAGCTTACCGTGCCTTCAATAACACCTTCGGGGCACAGGTATTGAGCCCGTCCCAGCTCAAAGTCGTAAAAAATGCCGGAAACAGGCGCCCTCCAGTCGTAAATTAGGATATTGCCTTTTTCATCAAAGAAGGATGTAATACCGATATAGATTTTTTCTGTGTCGTCGTAACCGTCTTCTGTGAAGTCGATCCGCCCAAAGTAAGGCGAATTTTCCAATCGTTCCAATTTGGAGAGCTGCCGCCGGGCAATATCATAGCTCCGGCTTTCCTGCCTCAATACGTCCATGTATTGCTTGATTTCCACCGCCGCATCCATATCTCCCCGCTCCCAGACATGGTCGGCTTCCTCCCAGACGGTGCGGCCGGTTTTGGCTACCGTTTTTCGAAAATCCCTGACTTCCTTGCTCCGGCGAGCCAATTCCCGGCATATTTTATCATAAACTTTTTGCAGGTGTTCCTGTTCCAGTTCCCACTGTTTCTGATTCAAAAATATTCAACTCCTGGTTAAACGCTTTGCTGTTCCCGGCTGCTGCTTTCTTTCTCTTTTGCCGCCGGCTTGTACATCTGACGGTTGTTCAGCAGCCAGACCTTGTCAGAGAACTCACCCGGTTTGACAGCCTCCAAAGCTTTCTGCATGTCATACATGCGGGCATCCATCATATCCAGGTAGTGCAGTATTTCCCCTTCGGGAATCATAGGCCGTTTGGGGCTGCCAAATTCCGGTTCATAATGATGTGACAGGATCATATGCTGAAGCAAAACTATGGTTTCCCTGTCAGCATTAATCTGACTGCCCACCCGCTCAATGTCCTTGATGCCCTGAACAATATGACCCAGCAGTATTCCCTCCGTAGTGTAGGACGAAACAATGCCCAGGTCATTTGCATTCATCTCATCTATTTTGGCCAGATCATGCAGGATTACACCGGCATAAAGGAGGTCTGCGTTCAAGTGGGTATATATCTCTAAAACCCGTTCAGCCATTTTCAACATGGTTGAAATATGATATAACAACCCGCCGCGGACAGAATGATGATTTTTCATGGCTGCCGGATAGTGCAGCAGCTTTTCCCTGTTTTCTTTCAGTAAAATGCCGGTAATCTGCTTAATATCCCCGTTCTTTATCTTAACAAGGTATTTGAGGACTTCACCCAGCATATCTTCGGGAGGATGGGGCGCTGACGGGACAAAATCCTCTATTCTGATTTTATCACCGGAATTTACCCTTCTGATGCGCTCCACCTTCACCTGCAGCTGACCTTGCCAATCGTTGACCAATCCTCTCAGCTTGACCAGCATACCGTCGTATAATTCCATATCCCCAACCATTTCCGTATCCCAAATCTTGCCGTTCACCTCTCCGGTTTTGTCGGCTATGGTCAGGTCAAAATACCTGTTGTTGGTATTGGATGTTTTCAGGGTAACTGTCTTGAGCATGTAATAGCCCTGGATAGTTTCACCCCTGGTAAACGTGATTACATCATTCTGCATGCCCAAACCTCCTTTTCTTATCCTTTGATTCTATCATGAAGTATGAAAAAAAAGAAGGGGTTGGCGCCAGGTTTACATTTATAATCAGCATTTCAGCGATCACCAAACTTGAGCTGAAGAATATTATATACCATGGTATATGACAACATATATCCAATTATTTGATCGGAGGTGAATAGGTTGGCTATTGCAGATCTTGCCAGGTTGACCAGCGGTACCCACACCCAGACAGATTCCGTTTCCAGATCCAATGCTATACAAAAGGCCCTCCGCAAGGTACAAGGGCTTTCGCCAATCCAGGATTCAGTATTGATTGGCAATGTACCGAGTATATGGCCGGTGCTTTCAAAATATGCCAATGATGACAGCGGTGGCGGCGATCAGGCAATAATAACAGTTCCACCCCCTGAATTTATTTGGGATCAGAGAAACTTCCCGGGGGGCGAAATTCGTTATTTTGCTCATGCAGTCAAATTTACCAGTCCGAATGATCATCTTGTTATTTCAGCTGTATTTGCCGATAATGCACATCGTTTGTTTATTGAAGAGAGAGGGCCGGGAGGAGCCCTGATTCAATCCTTTACCCCTGTCGGAGGACTGGCAGACGGCCTTATGGTGCCCCAGGCTTCACAAACCGATGACACCACTTCACCCTTTAACTGGCAGAAAATCCGCCTGTGGTCCAGTGACGATATCATCCCGGAAAGCACCAATAACTACCTGGTAGTTTCATTTGAAGTAATGAATTATCTAACCGCTGATACCCTTAACCCTGCAGGCCTGGCATATTTTATAGATATTTATCACGCCCTCGAAACCTAATATAGCCTTATAAATTCATTCAGGAGGTGAACTAAGTGCCACTTGTAGATCTAAAAAGAATAACAAGCGGAACAAATACTCAGGTTGATTCCACTTCCCGGGAAAACGCAATACAAAAGGCAATCCACAAGGTAACCTTGTCTATCGGCACCCAGGATGCAGTTGTAATTGGAAATGCACCGGGAGGAATCTGGCCTGTTCTCTCAACCTATGAAAATGATACCAGCGGAGGTATTGCCTTTGAAGAATTCTTATTTGTCGCGCCGCCGCCTCAGTTTATCTGGGACGACAATACCTTCGGGCAGGGAGAAATCAGGTATTTTGCCGTTGCCCTGCGGGTTGGAAGTGTTGAAGAGCATGTAATTGCCGTTACTACCTTTGCTGATAATGCTCATCGGCTGTTCGTAGAGGAACGGAATATCTTCGGAGACCTGGTAAGTTCCTTTACCCCGGAAGGCGGCTTGTTTGACGGACCTATAACAGCCAATGCATCAGAAAACGAGGATAAAGCCGCACCCTTCAACTGGCAGAAGATTCACATCTGGTCCAGTGATGATATTCGTCCGGACAGTTTAAGCAACTTTTTCGTTTTCTCCTGGGAGGTCATCAACTATAAGACCACAGACACAATAAATCCTGCCGGATTGGCTTTTCAGATTGATATTTACAGGTATATTCAACCTGTTGCCTGACAGGAATAAAAAACCTGGTTATTACCAGGTTTTTTCCTACATGAATTCGCTTGTCAGCTTAGATATTCCATAAGTTCCAATCCCTTGGAAGGGAAGAAACGCCCTTTGTCCAGCCTCCAGAACTGGGCAGGTGAACCAAGTTCACTGCTTAATTCCATGAAATGCTCCACCAGGTGAGGGTGGCAGGTCATAATAAATACCTGGTGGGTTCGGCTCAGGCTGCCAATCACATCGACTGCCTGTTTTAAATGATCGCAGTCAAAGTTCACAAGGGAATCATCGATAATAACCGGCAAGGCCGGCTGCATTTCCAAAATCCGGCCCAGCCGCACTGCCAGAAATACCTGCTCCCTGGTGCCGCGGCTGAGAATTTGGCTGGTTTCCTGCCGGGAGCCGTCTTTAAGCACAAAGGAAAAGTCGGATAAGTTGTCGCTGGGTATAATTCGCTGGTAATCCTCCCCTGTCAGCTGCCGTAAAATGCCGTCAGCCTTAACAAGAAGCTCATCTTTCATGCCGGTCATGAATTCATTTCTGATTTCACTGCACAGCCAGGCAGCCGCTCTGTGTACCGCGTAATCATAGGATACCTGAAACAGGCCGCTGCGCCCCTTTTGAATCATTTCATGAGCTTCTTCCAGTTCTTTGGTCAGGCTTAACTGCTCCAGAATCATATTGGTTTGATGTATATTCTTCCTGCAGACTTCCAGTTCCTGCTCCTGATTTGCTATTTCTGTAAGCAGGGATTCATATTCCCGCTCCAGGGCATCCCTGACAGGATACTTATTGAAAATACGGAAGAGCTGCTCCTGCCCTTGTTCTTCCCCTTCTGATTCAAGCATGGAAAATGCCTTTTGGATTCTGTCGGATGAAGCAGCCCTTTCCAGGCTTTGGCGCAAGGTATCCCTTTTTTTCACCTTTTCCTGATATTCTGAATAAGCCGAGCACATGCCCAGATAATTCTCCACCTGGTCTTCCAGGGATGCTTCGTGAGAGGCCGTATGATTTTCTGTCTCACCCTGATGCCCCATTAAGGCATGGATATGGCGGGCTGTTCTTT
>DUOI01000010.1 GCA_012838915.1 Clostridiales bacterium | reverse complement strand
TTTGACGCGCCCCTGGACAAGGATCCCATACTTCGGAAAAACCTATTGCTGCATATACATATTACCCTGGCGTGCGTACAACATAGTGTTGCCATCAAAAACCCTGTAACAGAGCAGGTAAAACGTGAATACCCATTACACTTCGAAATAATACAAAAAATTACTGATTCGATTCGAAAGACTACTTTTTATCCTAATGATGAGAATGAAATTTCCTATATTACCATGCATATTCTGGGAGCGCTGCAGCGCTTCGAGAGCGAAAATCAAGCAAACAAAATACGTACTTTGCTGGCCTGTGCCTCCGGGTTGGGTACGTCTAAATTGTTAAGTGCCCGAATCAGAAGCGAATTCAAGGAACTGGAGATTGTTGGAGAAATACCGGTCAGTCTGGTGCGGCAATATGCCCATTCGGCCGACATTGTCATCAGTACCATTCCAGTGAATGAAGTGCTGCTTATTCCGGTGGTTACCATCAGTCCGCTTCTGACCGATGCAGAGCTCGTTAAAATACGAAACGCTATCGATAAATTGCGGGGTCGTCGATCAGATGCTCCACAAAACCGAGTTGTTGAGATAATGGATATAGTTCGGAAGTACAGTAAAATTGAAGACGAAAGTCTTCTGGCACAGGCATTGGAAAAACAACTTTATGGAAAAGTACAAGACTCTTGGAGGAGGAATTTGATGTTAACTGACATGATAACAGAGGATCGAATCAGAGTGGGGGTTTCAGCAGAAGACAAGGAGGATGCTGTGCGAAAGGTCGGCCAACTACTGGTGGAAGGCCAGTTAGCTTCTCCAGGATATGTAGATGCTATGATACGCCTGATGAATGAACTTGGTGCTTATATTGTAATCGCCCCGGGTGTGGCAATGCCCCACGCGCGCAGTGAAGACGGAGCAAAAAAGACAGGCTTGGCTATTTTGGTGCCCAATAAGCCAGTGGTGTTTGGACATCAGAAGAACGACCCGGTACGAATTATATTGGCGCTTGTTGCAACGGACAACAAAAGCCACCTGCAAGCTATGCGGGAATTATCCACTTTGATTTCCAGGGAGGAAATACTGGAGGAAGTGATATTGAGTAAAACTCCGGAAGAACTGCTAAACCGAATAAAACAGTTTGAAGAGCAGTATGTAAAAAAAGGGTGAAAGGAGGGAAGAAATGGCTTTTAAAGCAAAACGCCTTTCTGTACTGGCTGTGTGCGGTGCAGGAGTAGGCTCATCTATCATGATGAAAGCCAACGCGGAGGAAGTTCTGGAAAAGCATGGCGTTCGTGCAAGGGTCACTGCGGCTGATATCACCAGTGCGAAAGGCAACTCACCGGATGTGCTGGTAACTACATTGGATATCTATAAGGTGATTAAGGACATCAAAGCCGGGGAGGTAGTGATTCTGGAGAACATGGTCAGCATGAAGGAATTGGAGGAAAAGTTAGTACCTGCATGTAAAAAAGTGTTGGAAAGGATGAAAGAAAAATAAAAGGAGGAAGGAATAATGGAAGTAATCAATTTTATTGCTACTGAGATTATTGGCAACCCGGGTATCCTGTTTGCTCTTATTACCCTGCTGGGAATGCTTCTGCTGAAGAAGTCATTTCCTGATATTGTAATGGGTGTTGTCAAAACGATTATTGGTTACCTTATCCTGGTATTAGGCTGCGGTCCACTGCAGAGTGCTACCACACCGGTAGGTGCATGGATCAACGATATGTTGGGTGTACAGGGAATTGTACCCCAGAACTGGATCATCATGAGTACAGCCACTGCCCAGGTTGGTTCCCAAATCGGACTGGCTGTATTGGTAGGCTTCATTGTTAATCTTATTCTGGCAAGAATAACAACGTTAAAAAACGTAGCTTTAACCGGGCACATCCTTGTTATCTGGGCTTCATGGGCTGTTGGTGTATTGGTGGCTTATCCCGGTGTCGGCTTCCTTGCGGTAGTTCTTATTGCGGGTATATTCTGCGGAATCTATAGCTGGCTGTCTTCAGCTGTTTCTTATCATTTTATGAAAAAAAGCGGCCGCATGACTGATGAGTTCAGTTTGTATGTACCTGAGATAACCGGTATTGCCTTGACTTCATGGCTGTCACCGATAGTTGGCAACAAGGATAAGCGCTGTGATGAAATCGAAGTATCCGAGAATTTGGAATGGCTGCGTGACACCACTGTCAGTGTTTCCGTAATTGCCACAGTGATTTGGACAATTTTCGGTTTGATAGCCGGTCCTGAGCGCGTTGCCGCATATGCTGACGGTCAAAACTGGGTAATCTACTTACTGTTCCTGGGTCTCAACTTCGGAATGGGTCTGACCGTGGTATTGTTTGGCGTACGTATGATGTTAGCAGAAATCGTACCTGCCTTTAAGGGTATTTCCACACGCTTAATCAAAGGGGCAATACCAGGCCTGGATTATCCCACTGTATTCCAATTTGCTCCCATGGCAGTATTTATCGGATTCCTGGCAAACTTAGTGGGCGGAATACTTGCCACACTGGTTATGACCTTTACCGGAATGCCGGTAGTCGTACTGCCTGCAGTCTGGATGAACTTCTGGACTGGAGGTACATTGGGCGTATTTGCGGATGCCTACGGCGGACGTCGCGCTTGCATTATTGTTAACTTGATTCTGGGATTCCTGGCTCCCTTTGGATGGGCGCTGGCATATCCCACTTCAGGAATATTCTCAGCACTTAATGCAACCAACGACTATACTGATTCCAGTACCATCGGTTTACTGTACCAGTGGTTTGTTAAACTGATTTTCGGCGGTAACTGATAACCTGATGTAGATTAACAGGGTAAAGTCCTGATCATCGAATAAACAGGGGGGTTCAAATATGTTTCGATTACTTGTAGTATCCCCGTCTTTCGCTAGTTGCAGCATGGGGCTTATGGAAGAACTGAAAAACATGAACATAGAAGTTAAACATGTCCGCCCGAAGTGGAAGCTGCGAGAAGAGGACTTTACCGGTATCATCGAAGACGCTGACGGTCTGATTGTCGGGGCTGACATTGTGAGCAGAAAGGTTATGGAGATGGCTCCTCGCCTTAAAATTATTTCAAAGCACGGTGTCGGCCTCGACAACATAGATCTGGATGCTGCAAAAGAATTTGGCATCAAGGTGTGCTATGCTGCAGGATCCAATACTGTGGCTGTAGCAGAGCTGGCTTGTGCCATGATAATGGCTCTGGCACGGGGACTTGTAATAAACACGCAAGAAATTGCTGCCGGCCGATGGAACAGACAACGGGGTATTGAATTGACGGGCTCCACACTCGGCGTTGTGGGTACAGGCGCTATCGGCAGGGAAGTAATTCGGCGGATGCGGGCATTTGGCATGAAGATACTGGCTTATGATTCATTCCCGGATACAAAGTTAATTTCAACGATTGGCGGGCGTTATGTTGAACTTGAGGAACTGCTGTGCTGTTCAGATTTTGTTTCCTTGCATCTTCCGCTGACGGAAGATACCCGGAACCTCATAGATGAACAACAGATAGATAAGATGAAACAAGGCGCTTACCTGATAAATACCGCCCGCGGCGGTATTGTAAATGAAGCTGCGCTTTACAAAGCACTGAAAACAGGAAAAATAGCGGGAGCAGGCATTGACACCTTTGTGGATGAGCCGCCCTTCAGCAGCCCGCTGACAAAACTGAATAACGTGGTTATGACACCTCATATAGGAGGCTACACAAAAGAAGCAATAGACAAAATGAGTCGCGCTGCTGCGGCAAACATTGTACAGCACATAATGGAAATGAAAGGGTTGAAGTCTGAATGATGCGATTGATGCCGGAAGAGATTCTGGCGCTTGCAGAGCAGGCTCTTATAAGAAACGATGTACCTCAACGGCAGGCAGAAATTGTATCCAAAGCTACGCTTGCAGCGGAACTTCGAGGCATTTCCTCTCACGGACTCCAAATGCTTCCGGTATATATCAGGCGGGTACGGGGAGGAGGAATAATTCCCAACGTTCAGCCGGAGATACATAAAGTATCTGATGGACTGTATAAGATAGATGCAAAAGGCGGATTCGGACAGGTAGCAGCTCAGGCGGCTACCGAACTTATGATTGAACAGCTCAGGTATAATAATCCGGTGGTGGTTACAATTCATAACACTAACCACTGCGGTATGTTAGCCTATTACACAAGACAGGTGGCAAAGCATTATGCATTGGGATTCATGGCTGCCAACACCAATCCCAATGTACCGGCATTCGGCGGAGCTGAAAAGGTGCTGGGGACCAATCCGTTTTCTGTTGCTGTTCCGTGGAAGGATGATTGCATCCTGATCGATATGGCAACCACGTCTATTGCCAAGGGAAAGATATATCAGTACGAAGAAAGCGGAAAAACACTGCCGCAGGGTTGTGCAATTGACAAAAACGGCAATCCCACTACTGATCCCAGACAAGCAATTAACGGCATGTTGCTTCCCTTTGCCGGACACAAGGGATATGCAATTTCCATAGCAGTGGAACTTCTTGCCGGCCTTGTGAGCGGAGCAGGTTATTCAAAGCATACATATTCCTTACATTCAGCTGTTGATAAGCAACAGAACCTTGGTGTATACATGCAGGCTATACCACTTAAGCCGCTGCTGGACAAAGAGTCTTATGAGAAAAGGATGGAGGATTTTACCTCTATAATCAAAGAGAGCAAGAAAGCACCAGGCACTGAATCGATATTTCTTCCCGGGGAAATGGAGCAGGAAATCGAAAAAAGCTGCCTGATGAATGGCATTGAAGTAAGAATTGCCTTAATAAATGAGATAAAACAACTGTAAGTGAAAGGAGCATGAACACAAATGCATGAATATAAAATGAATGGCTGCATCCCTCCTATGATTACCCCTTTTAAGGAAGATGGATCATTGGATGTTGCAAATCTGGAAAAATTGGTGGACTTTCTCAGTGAAAATGTTCACGGTGTTTTTATCAATGGTTCTTATGGTTGTGGCGCACTAATGAGCGTGGAGGAGCGCAAAAAAGTCGCTGAAATAACTAAAAAAACTGCGAATGGGCGTATTGATGTAATAGTACAGGTTGGAACCACTAGTAACAGACAGTCAGCTGAGCTGGCGGCTCATGCAGAAAGCATTGGCGCACAGGCTGTAGCAGCAGTGGGGCCATATTATTATCAGCATAACGAAGACAGTGTGCTGTATTTTTTTGAGGATATCATAAAAGCCGCTCCCAATACACCCGTCTATGTGTATAATAACCCTAAGTTTCAGGGATACCCCATGTCAGTTAAACTTATTGAACGGCTTCATGGTATTGGTGTTCACGGTATTAAGGATGCAACTTTTGACATAATGGCCCATGCTACGTATCATCGCCTGTTAGGATCAAAAGGTTTTGATGTGGTACTTGGTACCGAAGCCATGTGGCTGGCTGCCTGTGTACTGGGAACCAAAGCATTTATCCCCGGGCTGGCTAATGCCTTCCCTGAAATCGTCAGAAAGATGTATGAGGAAGGTATTGCCGGTGAATACGAAAAATGCCGCGAGACTCTGTTTAAGGTAAACGAAATGAGAGAAATCATGTATTTGGCTAAGTCCACCCAGTTGGCTGTCTACGCTATGCTGGAAATACGCGGCATAATAACTGCTTATCCACGTGCACCTTTTATCAGTGCTACCAAAGAACAAAAGGACAGTATTAGAAAGGCCCTCATCGAGTTAAAAGCATTGTAAGAGAGGCGATAATGTGAAAATATATGATATCACGGCACCCTTGTTTACCGGCATGCCAAAATATCCTTCATTACGGGACTTTGAGCTCAATTGGGACCGCCGCCTTGATCAAAATGACGGGGTGAATTTAAGTAACATGTGCATGCAAATGCATATTGGCACTCATGCCGATGCCCCTTTGCATTACAAGGAGAAGGGAAAAAGCATTGATAAAATAGACTTGTCTATATTTGTCGGTAAGGCCTGGGTGGCACATTCACCGTCCCTGGTAATACAATCAGAAACAGTGGACAGTATTCCTGAAGGTTATAAACGGTTGCTGTTCAGAACGCCTTTTTCGGAGGCAGATAAAGACGGACAGCGTGGTGCTTTTTTCAGCGATGAAGCAGCTCAGAGACTTGTCGCGCGAGGAGCGGTTTTAGTAGGGATCGATTCCTTTTCAGTGGACAAACCGGGCCGTGCACAGAAAACAGTGCATCATCTGCTTTTAGGGGCAGGCATGGCATTGCTGGAAGGCCTCGAATTGAACAGTATAGAGAACGGGGAGTATTGGCTAAGTGCTGCTCCTCTTAAAGTGCGTGGCGCTGAAGGTGCGCCTTGCCGGGCTTACCTGTTCAGGGATATTTGAGCAATGATACTGCAGAAAGGAGGCTTATTATGAAAGTAATTGTAACCGGAGCATCCGGCCTGTTGGGAGCGGATATTGTTCGCAGTTTCAAAAAAACAGGTCATGCAGTAATCGGTTTGATGGGCCGTAAGATGTTGGACGTTACCAAGGCGAAGGATGTTATCGAATTTGTCTCTGAAAAGAAACCTGACCTTGTAATACATTGTGCAGGATTTCGTATGGTGGATTTAGCGGAAAAGGACCCCGTTACGACTTATAGTGTTAATACCTTAGGCAGTAAGAATGTGGCACTGGCGTGTCAGAAGCAGGATATTCCCATGGTTCACATTAGCTCAGACTCTGTGTTTGATGGTGAAAGCAATAAACCTTACACCGAATTTGATCCTCCGAATCCCGTGAACGTATACGGCCACAGTAAATTAATGGCTGAATGCGAGGTGCGAACACACTGCCACAAACATTTCATCATTCGGGTACCCCTTTTGTTTGGGGCATTGGGATATAGAGAAAGCAACTATATATATCAGATGGTCCGGCGACTTAAAGATGGTGAACGATTGAAGTTTACCACTGATCAGCTATGTTCCCCTACGTATACAAAAGACGTTGGGGATACCTTGGTACAAATGGTGGACAGCGAATACTATGGATTGTATCATCTTGCCAACCAGGGGGAAGCCTCGCGTTACTGCTTCTATAGTTACTGTGCTGAAAAATTAGGGTTTTCCACTGATAATATTCAGCCGATACTGCAGGAGGAAAAACCTGCACGCCGGCCTAAAAATACACTATTTGCCAGCATCTCATTCAATCACACCTTTCCGGATCTTGTAATGCGCGACTGGCGCAGTGCAGTGGAAGAGTGTGTGGTGGAATTGAAGGAACGGATGGCTTGATAAGGAGGACACATGCATTATACTGTGACGCCCGTTTCACCGGGCATAGCCATAGGCCGGGTGAAGACTTATCAGCCTTGCAATCATCTGAAGGGAAAGCAGGCAATCCCATTGGCTAAGGTAGAGGACGAGCTTCAACGATACGATATCGTTCGTGCTCGGGCTGATGAGGAGCTCAGTGCCTTGAGTAAGAAAATAGCCAAGAGTGACCCGGACACTGCTAAAATATTCAATGCGCAGCGTGATATCCTTAATGACCAAGTATTGGTACAGGAAATACGCACAACTATCAAAAAAGACTTGGTAAGCTTACAGAAGGCGGTGCAAGACGTATATGACAAGTATATCGCCTTGCTTTCGGGTTCTGCCAATAAGTTAATTGCACAGAGAGCATCAGATCTGGCGGATGTAAAAAAAAGCCTTGTAAAATTCTGTGGGAATTTCAAAGGCCTTGATCTGTCGAACTTGCCGGCTGAGACAATATTGGTAGCGCAGGAGCTTTTTCCATCTGATACTGCTTCACTGAATTTTGAAAATGTCGTGGCTATTGTGACAGAAGAGGGTGGTGTTACCTCTCATACCGGTATTATAGCGCGCAGCATTGGTATCCCCGCTGTGGTTTGGGGTGATGCCTTGAAGATATTAGCTGATGAGGATGAGGTGGCTGTAGATGCAATCGCCGGGATTCTTGTTCATAAGCCTGATAATGGAGAAAAAAAGAGCTTCTTTTCTTTGCGACGAAAATGGATAAAAGAGAGAGAAGAAAATGCCAGGTATAGAAAAGGTGCTTTATTAACCAAAGATGGGAAAAGGATTAATATTGGCGTGAACATCGGTTCAGCCAGTGAGGCTGAATTGGCTTCATTGGATTTTGCTGATGGGTCAGGGTTGTTTAGAACAGAGTTTTTGTTTCTTGGAAAAGATTCAATGCCGAATGAGGAAGAACAATTCCAAAAATATCGCATGGTTTTGGAAAGAGCCAAAGGCAAGCCGGTTACTCTGCGCACACTCGATATAGGAGGAGATAAGGAACTGCCCTACCTGCCTTTACCGAGAGAAAACAACCCTTTTCTGGGGGTGCGCGGCATTCGCTTATGTTTCGAGCACCCGGAGTTATTTTTAACTCAGTTGCGTGCCGCTTATCGTGCCAGTGTTTTTGGGAAACTTGAGATTATGTTTCCAATGGTATCAAGTATCGATGATGTCCGGCGATGCCTGGACTATGCGAAACAGGCAAGAAATGAATTATACCGGGAGAATATTGAATTTAACAGTAAGGTCCCATTGGGAATTATGATCGAGGTACCTTCTATTGCACTGATGGCTGAGGAAGCTGCTGATTTGGTGGATTTTGCAAGCATCGGGACCAATGATCTTTGTCAGTACCTTACAGCCAGTGATCGGTTGGATGCCCGCCTAAACACATATTATCAGAGTTATCACCCTGCATTATTTCGCTGCATAAAGTTTGTTGTCAAGGCATTTTCGTCTGCAGGGAAAATGGTAGGCATATGTGGTGAATTGGGAGGAGAACCTAAGGCAGCTGTATTGCTATTTGGCTTAGGCATAAATAAGTTAAGCATGAACGCGGATGCATTACCCTCCGTTAAACGCATGCTCTCTAAAATAACGCTGGAAAAATCACGTCGTATTGCTGAAAGAATATTAAGCATGCAAACAGCTGAAGAAATCATGCAATACTTGGATGCTACGTTGGCATGTCAGTTAAACCATACCAATTAAGGGAGCTGATCATTATGTATGCTGCAAAAGCGTTGATTCAAAACAAAACCGGGTTACATGCCAGGCCGGCTTCGATTTTTGTAGCTGAGGCAGGGAAATATTTGAGCAATATTCAAATTCGCCGGGTAGGCGAGGAAAATACCGCAAATGCCAAATCCATTGTGATGTTGATGTCTTTGGCGCTTGAAATGGGCACTGAGGTGGAAATAATAGCGGAAGGAGAAGACGAAATCGAAGCAGTAACAGGATTAGTACAACTGATAAACTCAAAATTTGGAGAAGACTAAGTTGGAAGAATTCGTTTCTTTAATACAACCAGGCTGCGGAATGGTGGAAACCCAGATAAAGATAGTTTTATCTGGGTTTTTGCAATTAATATATATGAGGCAAGTATGTTCGGATAATTTTCTGTGAGCTCTTAATGTTAAGAGTCTGTGAAGAACAGGCTGATGTTTGTATAAAATTCTAATTTAATTGACAAAAGCATGAAAATATAATAAGATTTTAATATATCCAAAGAACAAACTAATTAAATTTATTAATAATTCTCATCAAACATGTCTTAAAACTATTAATATTAAATAAGGAGGGTTCATATTATGGACATGAAGAGTACGTTGAAAGGATCTTTTTTTAGTCAGTACCTGCCGGATGGATGGGACATAGAAAGAATAGAAAAGTGTGTAAGCAATGATCCATCCAGCATATTTGATCCGCAGCCTTTCTGGAATAAAGATTTCAAACCCGTAGCCTGCACCAGTCTTGAACAATTTGGGGTTTATATGGGGCATGAAATTGCCATGCAAATTAAAACCACTGCAGAAGAAGGCCGTGAGCTTATTCTAATCCTTCCCGTCGGGCCAATGGGCATGTACAGGTGGTTGGTTTATTTCCTCAAGGAATGGAATGTGAGCTGTAATCATGTTCATGGTTTCAATATGGATGAGTGGAGCGATGCAGAAGGAAATACCGTACCGGCCAGCAGTCCGACATCATTTACATATGCCATGACAAATGCATTCTATGGTCCTCTCGGTGAACTCACAGTGCCTGAAAATCAAAGAAATTTTGCAACAAAAGACAATCTCCCCCAATATCCTGAAAAAATAGCTGCACTCAGAGCAAAAGGAGCTAAGCAGGTAATGATTTTCGGTATCGGTCGTGCGTGCCATATTGCTTTCTGGGAGCCTCACTTTGCAGCTGATTATGCAAGTGAAGAAGAATGGCTGGCAGCAACTCATAGAGTCGGGGCAAATCTACATCCTTTAACCATTGAGCAAAATGCAATTACCAGTTTCCGCAGTAATTGGACACTCATTCCCTGCTATGCCAATACTGTAGGGCCGGGAATTCTATTCAAGTCTGACTATATTATTGGCGGAGCCGACGGTGTGCTCAGCCGCGGTATGCAATGGCAGGGGCAGAGCTTGTGGATGACCTTGCGTTATGGTCCCAATACAGCAATAACGTCAAGTTATATCCCAACTCTTCCGGGCAAACTGTTCTTTATGCAAGAGTTGGCGGGTCCGCTTTGCGCAGACACTAATTAATGTCGTAGTATGAATCATCGCGAAGGTGGGGAACGCCCCCACCTTCTCTTTTGGAAAAATCTGTATTTTACATTCCGGGCTGAATTAGTTTTATTGAATTAAAGAATGAGAGTGGATGCAGTGAGATTTTTACCTAATCAATCGACTATGAGAATCAGCAGTCAACAAACAATTAAGGAAGAAAACATCAAATTACTTTTTAATCTTGTCAAGCAGAATGAGGAAATTTCAAGAGCCGAGCTGGTCAGAAAAACCAAGCTTAGTCCAACTACGGTCTCTACTTTAGTTGACGAGCTTTTGCAGGAAAATCTGCTAATCGAAAATGGACTTGGTGCCTCTGATATGCCGGGCAGAAAGCCTATCAAATTGAAGGTATGTGCCGGAGGAAGGCAAATTGCGGTCTTTTCGTTAAGCAGATGGGGTGTGCTCTATACGCTTTATGATCTGGAACTGAATGAAATAGAAACATGTTTTGTTGAACATCCATCAGACCAATATGGAGGTTTTGACAGCAGCAGCCCTGATTCTGATCCTGACAGCGGAAATGATTATTGTGAACTTATATATGATGTTATTACCAATAAAGCAAAACATATTGATTATGAAAAGGTAGTTGCCGTTTGTATTACATATCCCGGTCTTTATCTTGAAAAAGATCAAATGTTGTCTCACTCGGCTATGCGGGTGAGTATAAAGCTTGACGCTATTAATCTTCTTAGGAGCAAACTTTCATTACCCGTGTATTTTGGAAATACATCCATGTGCTTTGCTTATGCTGAAAAAAACACCTTATCTAAAATAGGAAGGCAAGTAAAAGACCTGATTTACATCAATGTATGTGACGGAGTCGGAGCGGGCATAGTGTATAATAATCAGGTAATGATGGGTAGTGATAGTTCAGCCGGTGAAATCGGCCATGTTTCCATTGACTTTAAGGGCAGGTTCTGTTCATGCGGTAATCGCGGATGTTTGGAGCAATATATCAATACCGATGCAATTATTAAAACTGCAAGAAAATTGATTGCCGAAAACGAAAGTAATGGAATATTGAAAGCGCTGCTAGAGCGCTATGAGGATATCACCCTCGAATTGCTGTCAGAAGCCTATGACAGAGGTGTTGCTGTGGTTCAGAACTTTATACATGATATTGCAAATATGCTCTATGCCGGTATTAACAATATCGTTTGTATCACGGGAATAAAGCAAGTTGTACTGGGTGGCGGTATTGAACGTCTCGGAGCGGGTTTGCTAAATGAATTGATGCGGCAGGGCGAAGAAAGCGGAAACAGATTCCTCATGAAAGATGTTACCATAAGCTATGCCATGTCCGGTGAGAAAGGCGACAGCATCGGTATCGCAGAGTATTTTATTGAGAATGTATTCACCATATCTTTGTGATTTTGTGAATCAGTACCTTTAAATTCTCTTTATTAAAACGCACTCAAAATACTTTTTCTGTGTTAAGGAGGGATAGTTTGACTTCACTTGAAAGATTTTTGACTGTACTGGAGTTTGGAAAACCGGATCGGATTCCCGTATGTCCGTTTGTTATGGCTTTTGCTGCAAAATTTGCCGGTATACCTTATTCAAAATACTGTACCGATTATAAACAGCTGGTTAAAGCTCAGTTAGCCTGTATAGAGCATTTTGGATATGATATAGTGACTCCGGATACTGATCCGTACAGGGAGGCTGAAGCATGC
>DUOI01000112.1 GCA_012838915.1 Clostridiales bacterium | reverse complement strand
GAATATTATAGCAACAATCTCATATCCACCCTTACTTTACTGGAAACAATGAAAGAATACCATATCAGAAATTTTGTTTTCAGTTCCTCTGCAACGGTATACGGTGATCCTGAAACGGTACCCATACGTGAAAATTTTCCTACCGCGGCTGCCAACCCATATGGTCGTACCAAGCTCATGAACGAGCATATTCTAATGGATTTCTATCATGCCTGTCCGGATATGAATATTGCTATACTACGTTACTTTAACCCGATAGGAGCCCATAAAAGCGGATTAATAGGTGAAGATCCAAATGATATTCCTAATAACTTGGTTCCCTATATAACACAGGTAGCAGTTGGAAAGCTGGAAAAGCTGCAGATCTTCGGCAATGATTACGAAACCAAAGACGGAACCGGTGTGCGTGACTATATTCATGTGGTCGATTTGGCAGATGGCCATATTTCCGCTTTGGAAAAGCTGAAACAGAACTGCGGCTTGGTAGTATACAACCTGGGCACCGGAAGAGGATATTCGGTATTGGAAGTAGTACATGCTTTTGAAAAGGTTATTGGAAGGAGTATTCCATACGAATTTACCCGCCGCAGGCAGGGGGATATTGCGGTATGTTATGCTGATCCGTCCAAGGCTCGTGTGGAGTTGGGCTGGAAGGCGAAATACACATTGGAAGAAATGTGCCGGGACAGCTGGAACTGGCAGAAAAACAATCCAAAAGGGTATGAGCGCTAGATTGAAAAAAGCTGCTGGGAGGAATGCTACATGGAGAAACCGGTGCTGGTGGTTATGGCTGCAGGCATGGGAAGCCGGTATAAGGGATTGAAGCAGTTGGATCCCGTAGGACTTAATAAAGAAATCATTATGGATTTTTCCATATACGACGCATTACAAGCCGGCTTTAGGAAGGTCGTATTTATTATAAAGAAGGAGCTGGAAACCAATTTTCGAGAGATTATCGGTGATAAAGTGTCCAGGTTTATGGAAGTTGATTACGCTTTTCAGAGCCTGGATGATCTGCCCCAAGGATATTTACTGCCGGAAGGAAGGGTCAAACCCTGGGGTACGGGTCATGCGGTTTTGTCCTGCCGTAACATCATAAAAGGTTCTTTTGCTGTCATCAATGCGGATGATTATTACGGTAAGAAAGCATTTAAATTGATTTATGACTATCTTGTACACACGCAGGATGATGACAAATATCGCTGTGCCATGGTAGGCTATACACTGGAGAATACCGTAACAGAGCACGGCCATGTTGCAAGAGGCGTATGTGTGGTAAGTGAAGACGGATATCTCCAGGATATAAATGAGCGGACGCGAATCGAAAAAAGAAAAGGGAAACTGCAATATACTGAAGACGGAGAACATTGGATAACCATTCCCGGTGAAAGTATTGTGTCCATGAATCTATGGGGGTTTACTCCCGGTTTCATGAGGGAGCTGGAGCAAAAATTTCCTCCTTTCCTGGATCGCGCATTAAGAGAGAGCCCGCTTAGTAAAGAGTATTTCCTTCCCAGCGTGGTTGACTCCCTGTTAAAGGAAGGAAAAGCCACTGTAAGGGTCTTATACACACCGGATAAATGGTACGGTATAACCTACAGAGAGGACAAGCCTTTGGTAGTTGCCGCTCTGCAGCAGATGCAGCTTTCCGGCATATATCCGCAGAAACTATGGGAGTTCTGACAAGGGAAAACGAAAGCCCTTTAATGGATCAGCAATTTCATTAAAATTAAATTAACAGGTTTAAGATATAATGCCATACTAGTTGGAACGATATATAATAAATATCTTTTTAGGGGTGATGATTTGAATGAACTTAAAGACAAACTAAAAGAAGTACTATCTTCCGTACTGCCTGTTACATTAATTGTTTTAATTCTCCATTTTACGATAAGTCCTTTGGAGTCGAATATGTTGCTTGCCTTTCTGATTGGTTCAGTTCTGGTAATAATCGGACTCACTGCTTTCTTACTAGGCATTGACCAGGGAATTGAGCCGATTGGGCACAATATGGGGAATACATTGGCGCAAACGAACAGCTTGGCAGTGATAACAACTGTCTGTCTGATTCTGGGTTTTTTCATTTCTTATGCGGAACCGGATTTGCACATACTTGCAAATCAGGTGAGCAGAGTGACTTCAGGTCAGTTTAACAACATATTGATGGTTGTCGTTGTCTCAATAGGAATCGGAGTCATGATGACTCTGGGCATGCTTCGTATACTTAAAGGTGTCCGGGTCAGGTATGTATTCACAGCCGCATATGGTTTGATTCTTATTCTTTCCTTATTCTCGTCATCAGATTTCCTGGCCATTGCATTTGATGCTTCCGGAGCAACCACAGGGGCAATCATGGTTCCCTTTATGATGGCATTGGCAGCCGGGATTTCAGCAATGAAAAAGGACAGTAAAATGGGCGAAGCAGACAGCTTTGGTTTGGTAGGTATTGCTTCATCTGGTGCAATTCTGGGAGTTTTGATTACAGGCCT
>DUOI01000111.1 GCA_012838915.1 Clostridiales bacterium | reverse complement strand
ATCATACAATATTCGAAATCAAATGTATTTGTCGATTTATGAAGGTGATTATTTATGCTATTAACAATAAATCAATACTGGAGGGTTTGAAAGTTGAACTTAGCAGATTACGGGTTCATCCCAACAATGGTGTCAGGAGATGTTAATGGAACTCCGGCACGCATTACGGCAGTACACAGAGAGAGGTATGAGCTTGTTTGTGAAAGTGGACATACTTATGGCAGGCTAAAAGCAAGCGTATATTATGGCGGGTTAGAAGATTTTCCAACTACGGGTGATTTTGTGCTGGTAAACTACAACCCAAACGGTGACAGCCAGATTATAAAAACTCTTAATAGAAAATCATTCTTTTCCAGGCGCGATCCCACACCCGGACGGGGAGAGCAGGCAGTTGCCGCTAACTTTGACTATGTATTTATCATACAATCGCTGAACTTTGACTTTAACCTTAAGCGTATGGAACGTTACATTACTCTGGCATGGCAATCTGGAGCCGTGCCGGTGATTATACTGATAAAAGCCGATCTGGTTGAGGATTATTCTGAACAAATGCTGGCAGCGCAAAAGGTTGCCGCAGGAGCCGAAGTGTACGCAATCAGTATAATAACTGGTTCCGGGCTGGATAAGCTAAAGGATTATCTGAAACCATGCAAAACCATTGTCTTTCTGGGTTCATCCGGCGTTGGTAAATCAAGCCTTGTCAATGCACTTGCAGGACAAGAAATTATGGCGGTAAATGATATTCGTGAGGATGATTCAAAAGACCGCCATACAACTACTCATCGGCAGCTTATTAGGCTGCCAAACGGAGCTATGATTATCGACACACCTGGTATGCGGGAGCTTGGAATGTGGGATGTAAGTACAGGTTTGGATGAAGCGTTCAGCGATGTGGAGAGTTATTTTGGGCGGTGTAAGTTCAGCGATTGCAACCATCTGACCGAACCGGGCTGCGCAGTCAGGGCCGCGATTGCCAGAGGCGAACTCCCGCGCGAGCGCTGGGAGAGGTATCTGCAGCTGAAGCGTGAAGCAAGATTTACCGATGACAAAGCAGGGTATCTGCATAAAAAGCAGCAGCGATACAAAGACATAGCAAAATTAAAAAAGCAGATTAAAAAGTAGATTACCCGCGTACAGTTGGATAGAACAACCATTAAATGTAAGTAGACTTGGAGACTAATATTTGGGATAAAACAGAGGATATTCCGAAGCTTGTCGAATGGCTGAACCTGAAAGAAGATAATGTCAGATATCAGGCGTTTCTTTTTATAAAACAGGTCTTTATTCTTTAATGATGTTTATTCGTTGGGACCAAAAAAAACTGCGATGTGATAACTCCCATCAGAGAAGTATCGGACTAATGCTGCTTGCTGAGAACGTAAGCTTAGCTTTACAATTTATATTGCTGAATAGAGGATTTTTATTGCAAAATAGAGAATATAGACCATATATTAATATTAGCAGAAAGTTAAATTGGTAAAGCATTTGTTTGGACGAGTTATTAAATAAAGTAAACAAAGGGGTTGTTTCATCTTAATATTGATATTAGGGGTAGGGGAAGATGATTATTGCACTTGTATCTGACATATTCCATGCAAACGACAATACATCTGACTTTTCAATCGTAAATTTTGCAGAAGAGCTGTCAAATCGGGGGCATAAGATTCGTATAGTCACATATGGCGATCCGCAGGGAAGCGGCCAGGCTTGGGATAGCAGCTTTGAATTCTTTTATGTATCGGAACTGAAGCTTCCTTTCGCCAGTTGGGCTAGTCGCAGGCAACATGCATTACTTGCTGGGTTAAGCCGTACCAATATGAACAAAGCAATATCCGGAGCAGACGTTGTACACATCTGCCAGCCTTCAATGCTTGGAAGGGCAGCACAGAGAGCTGCTAAGCGATTGAGTGTACCTGTTATTGCCGGGTTTTACCTTCAGCCCGAAAATATGATTCGCAGTATTGGGCTGGGTTGGTTTCCTCCGGCTGCCCATCTAATCTATGTTCTCATACGCTGGTTTTTTTACCGAAGATTTTTACATATCCATTGCGTATCCAAATCTGTTGCTGCCCAACTTCGCAGTCATGGGTATAAGGCTTGGCTTCATGTTATATCAAATGAGCAAAACTCCTTGGGAGGCAATATGAGGAGAATAGAAAGTGTGTATTCATCTTTATCTAACAAGCAAAACAAGAATGAGTATGCCAAAGGCAGTATGTTCAAATTGTTTTCCCGATTGTTCTATACAGGTTTTGCCATACCTCTCATGCAATTTTGGATGCGTGTTGTATTAGGAGCCAAAATTCGCGGCAAGAGGAACCTGAAGGGGCTTCGTAGTGCAGTAACAGTTTGTAATCATGTGCATTTCCTGGACAGCGTTCTGGTAGGTTTGGCACTTTTCCCGAGAAAAGCTACCTTCCCAACCTTTACAAAAAATGTAAAGTCGCTTTGGCCGGGAAAAATTGTTCGAATACTTGGTGGAGTATCCGTTCCAGAGAATATTAGCGATGTTAAAATCTTCTTTGATGAGCTGGAGTTTCTTTTGAAGAAAAATCATATAGTACATTTTTTCCCTGAAGGGGTGTTAAGACCATATGATACCTGTTTAAGGAGTTTCAAAAAAGGTGCATTCCATTTAGCGGCTCAAGCACGCGTTCCAATTGTCCCCATGTTAATTACTTTTGAGCAGCCTAAGGGAGTATACAGAATTATACGCAAAAAGCCGGTTATGATACTTCATGTAGGAAAACCCATTGAACCTGTAGATGCGGATTCTCAAACCGATGCGAAGCTCCGTATGAAAGTAATCCATGAGCGAATGAACAGCTTTGCAAAAAGCAACATTGCAAGTTGAACCCTTTGCCCTGCCGCTTGTACTATTGTCGGGGCGTTGTCTTGCCTGAATAATAATACATAATATCAAGGATACTGCTAAACTGAGAGGAGAGTAAATATGGCTACGTACAAAGAGATACAAGAATATGTACAGTTGAATTTTGGGTATAAACCAAAAACATGCTGGATTGCACATGCAAAAGAAATTTACGGCCTGTCACCAAAGACTGCAGCCAATAGAAAAGATTTGAAAAAGAGAAAATATCCATGCCCAGAGGAAAAACAAGAAGATATAAAGAAAGCATTTTCACATTTTAGGATGCTTTAGCCGGATGGTAAAGGGAGAATAACGGATGGACAAGCTTTAAAAGGCATGCCACAGGGTTTGGATGCAAAGTGGTAACATGTCATACACATTATTCGGTAATATGAAGGAGTTTAGTGATGAGTTGCAGCCAGTGCGGTTTTTTATAAATTCTATATGGCAAATAATTAAAAATACATATATAATTTAAGTATCAATAATTATCGTACATACCAATCAAAAACATTTGTAGGCATTAAACATGGATAAGTTCATTAGTGCTTCAGGGTAGAAAAATCCTTTGATATTATGGAAGCGGTAAAGGGAATTGAATTTAAGTTGAAAGGGGCTCTCTGTTTATTTTTCCGGGGTCCAACGGAGAATGTATTTGTTGAAAAGGGGTATATCCATGAGTTATTATGCCGAGAATGCCCAAAAGGGAATGCCCGGTTGTTTAATGCAGCAGTTTAAGGAACAGGATCTCCATGCAAAATTATTTGAGTTCTTTCCCTACCCAATTCAGATTTTCTCCCTTGACGGGACGGCAAGGATGATTAACAATGCAGCGCTGGAGATGATAGGTATAAAGAACAGGGAATCTCATATAGGGCGGTATAATGTTTTTAAGGACCCAATAGTCCGTAAGCTGGGCGTTATGGATCAGATCAAGCAGGTATTAGCAGGCAGAACCGTATATCTTACCGATTTCACTGCGTCTTACGAGGACATGATCCGATATTTTGATGTTAGAGAAAGAAACTTGGAGATAATAAACTCAGACATCACATGTTTTCCTTTGGTAAATAAGGATGGCAGGGTAGAATACTTTGCAGCAGTTTTCATCTTTAAAAACGTATATGCAGGGAAAGAGGAAATCAGACGAGGTAAACAATACATAAGAACCCATTGGAAGGAACCATTTAACGCTGACAAAATAGCAAAGGCAGCTTACCTGAGCAAATCACATTTCACAAAGCTGTTTAAAAGGCATACCGGTGTAACCCCATATGAGTATTACATTAATTGTAAAATAAGCAAGTTAAAGGAGATGCTGCTGGATACCAACCTCTCTATAGCTCAGGCCTTTGCGGCGTGCAACATGAACTATAACGGTCATTCCGCAAGGTTGTTCAGGGAGAAGGTCGGTGTAACCCCTTCAGAATACCGGAAAATGCCCAAATAAGTAAATTTGCCCGCATTAATGCAAGAAGCCAGGCTATGTAAGGCCGGCTTTTTTACATGAAAGGCTGTCTGCAAGGGATATATGTCAAGCAACTCCCAGCCGCTTAAAAATAATATTATTCTTACTAAATATAAGCATATTCCAACTATTCACAGAATAAGACAACAAATAGAATATTTATATCAAAGAATATTAACATCGAATAATTATCAGGTGACACCTAAACGATCTCATTACCGAATTTGCATGAAAAGAGGATGTGTAGTAATGAAAAAAGCTATACTGTTGCTGTCTGCCTTGCTGATAATTTTGGTTATTACAAATACCGCCTGCGGCAGGACTCCATCGACTGCACCAACTCCTACACCTACGCCTGGCAGTGAGCAGGGAGCAGAATCGGATGATTCGGAAGGAAGCATCGGCGTGCTTGCGCCAGGAGGGAAGCAGGAAAACCCGCCGGATGAGCCGGCTCCGACAGCAACCGATAAGAGAAGTACAACTTACGGGCCCAGTATCTTTGTTATAGAAGCTTCAGGATCCTGGCAGCATGAAATCGATGCCGGTTTGTACGCCAACTATGAATGTGAGCTCTACCTGGATAAAATCGAACCTCACAACATGCATGATGATACGGGCTCTTATACCGGTGTGTTTTGGTTAAAGCTGACAGTGGATACTGGGGAATACTTTTCAAAATTTCTCAAGGATGTTCCATTCGTAGATATCTCACTGGATGCGGAAGCCGAGGGAATTCGGGACAATTTGTCCTTCTATCTGCGCGATGGATACACAAGGGATCCCACTGCAAATTTTGATATCCCCGACGGGCAGGGCGGTTATCTGAAGCCTGATCATAACGCACTGGCTGACAAAGGAAGCTTTGTGGTCAGCGCAACTCATGGAAATCTTAATGTTTATAGCTATGATAGCCAAAAAGACATTTTGCTGGAACACCAGCAAAGCGGCGCTTCAGATCTGGATGTCAGTTATGTTATACACGTAGCGCCCGATCCCATGCGGGAAGCAACTCAGCGCGATGTGAAAATTCATATCATGCTGCCGGACGGTTCCTCGACAACCCTTGATGGTGTATGGCGCCGATTGCCCGGTTACCCCGAAGATTTGGAGAAGTATTATAATTCCGGCAAGTCGCGTGAGATACTTGATAAACGCCAATAGTAACTAGAAGAAAGGAGATTATTCTATGTTTGCAACAAAAAACAGAAGCTCTATTAAGTTCATGTACCAATTAATCGCCATGTTTTTGGTTGTGTTGCTGCTTGTTGGCTGCGGCGGAAATATTCCTTCAAGCGAAGATAGGCCTGATGACGAAGGGAAACCGGAACCAGTGAAACCGGAAGCAGAGAAACCGGAAGCGGCGATACAGCCGGAAGAACAGCAAGGTGCAACTTCAGAACAGCAGCAGGATGCAGGTTCAGACACGCCCGGTTCGCCCGCTACGGCATCGGAATCATACGGTGCCTTTATTGAGGCAAAAGGTGAGGTGGTTTCCATACTTTCTGATGCACTGGCAAGCAACCCCGATACTGCAATGGACTCAATGTCTCTGCTCGGTATAGCAATGGTGGATATGTTATTGCTGCCCGCAAGCAGCTTCGGTCTGGGGCAGGAGGCGGCCATTGCTACGCTTGGTCTCTTTGGGTTGCAGGATGTAGAATACAGCGAAAACGGAAACCAATACAGTGTCAAACATACGAGGGATGATGGTAAAAAATATGAGCTGCAAGGTGTGTACGACAAGGCGGCAGACGCACTTAAGTGTAAAGCATTTATTGATGACAAACATTGCTTGACATATGATTACCGAAAAACATCCTTCGGATATATAGCACAAATCTATTCTGTCGATGAAGACGGCGCAACGGTTGTTTTTAAGCTGACATTAAGCGGCAAGAATGGTGCGGTGGGCATATCCAGAGAATCAGCAGAACCGCCGGCACTAACAGGCAGCGAAACAATCGATTTTCCCAAGCAATGCCCGGAGTGGTATTCGATAGATGGCGATGCGGTCACAGGAGTCACATCCGATGGCAGAGAGCTTTCATTCGTGTACACTCCATCTGAGAATGGAGAATAAGCTGTGAGAAAATGGTTATGGATTCTGATAATCAGTCTGACAGTTGTAGCTGCTGTTTCAGTGCTTACAGTAACTGTTTTGATGCCGCATATCAGGTACAACAATGCCATTGCAGCACTGAACGAAGGCAGGTATGAGGAAGCGATTGCCGCATTCACCGCCTTGGGCGATTATGGAGACAGCGCAGACAAGCTGATGGAATCCCGTTATGGTGCAGCTGAGGCTAAATTGAATGAAGGTTTATATGAACAGGCAATGCAGGAGTTTTCAGAGCTGGCATCATATAGGGACAGCTCTGAGCGTTATCGTGAGGCCAGCTGTCGCTGGGGGATAGCGCTTACGGACGAAGGTAAATATAGGGATGCTCTGGAGCTTTTCATATTGGACGTCGATTATCCCGGTGTGAAGGATGAAATAGGAAGAGTTTACAATCTGGCAGTTCAGAACGGAGAAATAGGTGTGGCTTATGATGCAGCGGTGTCGCTGCGGGACTTTAAGGGCATCGCTCGTTTGAACCTGCAGGTTCTTGCCGCCGGCCGCAACCATGTGGTGGCTTTGTGCAGAGACGGCAGGGTGGTGGCTGCCGGGAACAACGGCAAAGGACAAGGCAATGTGCAAGACTGGACGGATATCATTGCAGTTGCCGCAGGGTATGAGTATACGGTAGGGCTGCGGGCAGATGGCACCGTTGTTGCTACCGGATCTAATAACAACGGACAATGCGATGTTCAAGACTGGACTGACATTGTGGCAGTTTATGCGGGCAATACCGCTACCGAAACTGTGGGAGTAAAAGCTGATGGTACTATTGTAGCAACAGGGGAACTTGAAGGTAAGGATTATCTCAGGCAAATTCCCGGAAAAGCAGAGGGCATGATAAAGGTATGTCCTGGATTTTCTGGCATCCTTGTGCTACTGGAAGGCGGCAATATTCGTTACATTAATAAATCGTACAGTGAGATGGATGACATTGAATACCTGGAGGGCGTCATAGATGTAGCAATTGGTACCGGGCACGCAGCAGGGGTGCGTTTTGACGGAACTGTAGCGACGGCGGGCAAGAATACATCCGGTCAAAATGATGTGGAGGACTGGACTCATGTTATTGCAATTTCAGCTTCTAATAGTAATACAGCCGGGTTGAAGAGTGACGGCACAGTGGTGGTGGCGGGTAGCGACAAAAGAGGGCAGAAAGATGCGAATATGTGGGAGGATATTGCAGCCGTGTCGGTTGGGCCGAATTTCATAGCCGGGTTTAAGTTAGACGGCACCGTGGTCGTGGCAGGGGCAGTAGTAGGCGGCACCACTCCGGAGTTGATTGAAGAAAATACGAAGGCGTTGGAGGCAATTGCCTCGTGGAGCAATATCGGGCCGGCGTCATGACATTGCCATAGAATAACTTTACTTTTAAGCTAAAGCGCGGAATATATCAGTTTACTGTGTTCTAATAAACGCTGGTGTGAGCAGGGAGTAAGCAGGAATCGGAACTAAAGAATGCTTTCTGGTTGTGTTTATGCAGACCAAATCCGCATTATGGATTTAGGTCAGCATTTTTTTTTGTCGCTTTGTATCTGAAACAGTTAATCTATTATGCTTCTGTATTCCAAAATATCACCCGGTTGGCAGTCCAAAGCTTTGCAAATTGCCTCAAGAGTTGAGAATCGAATCGCCTTTGCCTTTCCGTTTTTTAATATGGAAATGTTAGCCATCGTTATTCCAATATTCTCCGAAAGTTCTGTGACGCTCATTTTTCTTTTAGCAAGCATAACATCTAAATTAACTATTATAGGCATACTTGTATCACCTCAGATAGTCAAATCATTTTCTGTTTTCATAGCAATAACGTCCTGCAAAAGACGATTAAGAACAGAAGCAAATACAAAAATTATAAAAGCAACACCTGCTATTGCCATTCCGATAATCACTAAACCCGGTGCATCATCTTTCTTGGCCACTACATAGAAGAAAGGTAAGCCGCCAAGTGTACAGATAATAAACTCTGCGAAGGCAGAGCGCGAATGAACTTTAATGCCTTTACTGACAAATCAGAGAAAACACTGCCCGCATCAATATAACCTAACAATTTATATGACTGGTACAGCGCAATATAACATGGTACAGCTGCCAGGCAAGTGCCGGCAAGCAAGACATATGATAAAACAAAATAGTCTGACGAGGGATTTATCTTTATAGCCTGCCAAGCAGCACCACTGCATATAGCAAGAACTACCATCCCTGCTATAATGATAGCAAGACGCAGTATCATAGTTGGTAATGGAGCTTTTACTGGAAGAGTCCAATCGCCGGTTGACAGAATTAAGTAACAAGGACAGCCTGACCGGAATAGCAAACAGAAGATGCTTCGATGCTACTCTGGAACATGAGTATTTCAGGCTTAGACGCTCAAACTCCAAATTATCAATCATCTTATTGGATATTGACCATTTTAAGGAATACAATGATTGTTGTGGTCATGTAATGGGAGATGATTGTTTGCGTCAGATAGGCAGGGTACTGGCAGGCAGTGTAAACCGGTCCGTTGATCTGGCGGCTCGTTATGGAGGAGAAGAGTTTGCCTGCATATTGCCTGATACAAGTATTGATGGTGCAGTGAAAATAGCCGAGAAAATTCAGCAAAGAATTCAGGATCTAAAAATTGAACATAAAAAATCTCCTGTTTCGGAATTTGTTACTGCAAGCTTTGGTGTAACTACAGTTCAATATTCATCAGAAATCTCCCCGTCAGAAGTTATAGCCATGGCTGATAAATTGCTTTATAAAGCCAAAGTTTCCGGTCGAAACATGATAGAATTCGCTGAATCGAAAGGACCTGAACTAGCTCGCCGGTAAGATTAAGTCTATATAATGGTGTAAAAAGAAGTTGAGCCAAAGCTCATACCTCGGTTAGAATATAAGTGTCACT
>DUOI01000110.1 GCA_012838915.1 Clostridiales bacterium | reverse complement strand
ATTCAAAGATGTGACTCCTAACAGATGCTTTTGCACCCTTAGTAAATCTATCACAGTTATATTTCCATCACCATTTACATCACCATAAATAACCAGCGGATATTCCTTGTATATGGAGCCTGTATTGTTTCTAAGCTGCAGGATATCACCTGTTGCTACTATACCCGAAGTTTTTGATTTGCCCGCTGAGCTTAGGCTGACCGTTCCGTTGGATACAGTCAGATTGGAAAGAAACTTTTCTACAGACAGGTTGGTTGTCAAACCGGTTATCCTGTTCGAGCCAATATTATATTTACTACTGGCAAGTGTAGGAATATCGGCAGGGTCGGGCAGGCTTGGGATACTGCTGTCCACCTTCATAATCTTTGTACCTTCGAAATAAAAGTCCAAAATCTCCTGGTATGACATATTATACTTGCCTGCCATGGTCTGGGCTCCCCGCTGACTCATTCCCACACCGTGACCGTATCTGCGGTTTGTTATATAATAGCCGCCTTCACTTTCAGCTTGTTCCACGCCTCGCATTCGCAAATCGGAGTCAAGGTAGTCATGAGACAAGGTGTATTTGCCGTTTGACTTTTTCATCAGTTCCAAAACTACATTTACTTCCTTTGTCTCGCCGGATAATTCGGATGAGCCTTCTTCTATGTATTTAACATTGGCAGTGGCCTTGGCAGTGACATAATTCCTGCTGCCTGTACCCGGATACCTCTCCTGTCCGTTTTCCAGCTTGTTTACAGTAATAATTTTTATATCGGTTGGCGAAGAAATTTTTATACCCTGTGATTCAAGACCAGCCTGGGCCTCGTTCTGAATATCGGCCAGTATACTGTTTGCGTATAAATATCTGCCGTTGGACACTTTTTGACTATAGGTGCCGCTGATATATGCTTCTTCTCCTTTATATATAATCTTGTTCCAATTACCTGTTGTTCCCAGCCACTCATATACGGAATTAATAGGCGCCGGCCCGATGATGCTGTAGCTTGTACCCGGGCCTTTTCTGACGTTGGCAAATTCGTTCACATGTACAACCCTGACAACATGATCGCCGGGTATGTTTACGGGATCATAGTCTGTACCCTCTACTTGTTTGGGCACAAAGATTTTCTGATACTTACTGCTGGGATTCTCAAGATCGTAGGGATCATCCTTTTGAACAAGGTATGGATATTCCTTGTTTTTTTCAGCCCCGCCGCCCCACATGTTTCCGGGAAGCTCTGTCTGCCCGCCGTTGGAGGCGGAATAGTATGTGGAGATAACCTTGTTTTTATAGCTGAGTACTTCACCTGCAGTGGCATCGACGGCCTTTATTACATTCTTATAGGATGGATTATATCCTTTATAAACCTGATGGTTGGCCTTGTCACCTATGTCATAGGTCCCTGATGAAGACATGGCCTTTACTGCATAGCTCCTGGCACATACTGCCTGGACCTTGAGTGCCTCCAGGGGAAAGCTGTCACTCATCTCGTACGCCACAACGCCGTAAAGGTATTGTTCCAAAGGCACATGATTGACAACGTTCAACGTCCCTGAACTTACAGTAAACACAAAGTCACCCAGATAATTGATATTGCCGTGTTCTGTGCCTTTAATAGTCAGATGGTTATTCCCCGAACCTTTATATTCACACCTTACAAAAGTCAGGGTTGCGCCTATTACTTTATCAATATTCGGGCCTCGCAGCCTTACATTTTTTCCGGAAGCAGATACGGTATAAGAGCCCCTTGGAATTGAAATGGAGGGCTCCTCCTTTATTATGTATTCACCATCTACGTTTATGTTAATCGATGACTTGTCACCTACAGAAATCTTACTCTGATTATGCTGTATGATGAAGCAGAAACAGGTGCATATCTGAAAGTAACTGTTAAGAGAAGTACACAAATTAACAGTATGAGAAATTTTTTTTTCATTTCCCCCTATAAGCTCCTTTGATACCTGATGTCCATTACTAAAAACTATATATTTATAACAATGACACTTTTTTACAGCCTGTATTCTGATAAAACGACCCTATTAGTGCCGAATTTCGGTGCTGCCAAATACAGTATTTATCTCCAGCGTAAAATCAGCCTGTCCCTTTCCCTGCGGATCGGATAAATAGGTACGGTCACCAAAGGATAGATTTGTACCATCAGGCAACCGGGTGGAGGAGAATGCGGAATTTGCCTTGATTTCCACTGCCGCATCTTTAGGCAGCACTATCTCAGCAGATCCAAACACCGTATTCAGCTCTATTTTCTTATCCAATTCCTCCAAGCTGACGTCTGAAAAATCAAGAACCGCCTGACCAAATACAATATTGTAATCCTTGGCCCTTGCACCTATATTCAGCCTGCCCTCGTTCAGTATAATGTTGGATTGATCCCTGTAACCAACACCTCCAATGAGAAGGGATAAACCAAGGGATACCAAAAACAAGCCGATCAACACACGGGCTGTTGGAATATTCCAATTAAAATAATGTTTCAGCATCAGAAACAAACCGGAAGAAACCAGGAAAATTCCCCAAAAAAATGATTTCATTTATAATCCTCCCTTTCCGAACTTTTTCTATACACTTTTCACTGCATTGCAGTTTTTTCTTCCGGGTATTAACTTGTAAACCAACACATAGAGCAGGGCACTAAGCAGCAACCCGAAAATTATATCCGTAACAGTGTGCTGTTTTATAAACAGTGTGGAAAGAATAGAAATCACCATGAAAATAAAGGACAGCGCGGAAGGAATCCTTTTCTTGTTGAAAGGTTCATATTTCATTAATCCGATGTAGGCAGCCAGAGAATACAACACATGAATACTGGGAGCTGTATAGGAAAAGGGATTGTTCTTGTAGATTGCCAATATTGTGCGGGAAAATATATCGTTGCTCATGACATCCGGTCTGAGATTCTGGCCGTTTGGATAAATAAAATAAAAGAGCATACAAACCAACTGCCCTAAAACCACAAAAGTATTAAATTGTATAAATTGTATTTTGGATTTCAGGCCCAGGTAGACTGGTACAACTATGATATAAGCAAACCACAATAAATAGGGTACTATAAAAACCTTTGAAAAAGGAATAAAGCGATCCAGGCTGGAAGCCATCTGATACCTGGGAGCCATAGTTTTCGTCAGCCAATTGAATATCAGGTTAAGGACAACAAGAATTAAAGCAAATATAAAATGACCGTAACTTCCCCATAACCTTTTCAGCAATTTTATCCCCCAATCCTATCTGATTACAGGCAACTTATGCCTGCTTACTTCTTATCATTAGTTTATTACCGGCATTCTTCAACTATTTTATGTATTATATCAAAAAAATCGCACCGGAGCAAAGCAGGAATTTATGTAAAACCCTAGAAATATACACTAATGCATTGTTTTTTCGACTTATTCGTACAATAAAATATAGCAATTGCAATCATGGAGGGAAATATTAATGGAATTTTACTATGGCAGAGTGGTATTGCTGACAGGTGCTTCATCCGGTATCGGCAAAATTACGGCAGAGCATCTGGCCGGCCTGGGGTACAGGGTATATGGAACCTCCCGCAAGGGTGAAAATGGACGTATTGTTTTTTCTGATGATAATTCTCAAGGCTTTGTTGAAATAGTAAAATTGGATGTCTGCGACAGCCGGTCTGTGAAGGAAGCTGTAAAATATATAATGGACAAGGAAGGCCGAATAGATGTTCTTATAAACAATGCAGGTTTCGGTATTTCCGGGGCAATTGAAGAAACCTCAGAGGAGGAAGCTTATTCCCAATTCAATACCAATTTTTTCGGTATGCACCGCATGTGCAGAAACGTACTGCCCATCATGCGAAAGCAGCGAAAAGGCCTGATTATCAACATTGGTTCCGTAGCAGGGCTGTTCTCCATTCCCTTCCAAACCATGTATTCAGCCAGCAAATATGCGATGGAATGCTATACGGAAGCTCTGCGCATGGAGGTTCGGGACTGGGGTATTCGTGCTGTAATAATAGAACCCGGAGACACCCGAACAGGCTTCACCGATAATCGTTATTATTGTGCGGAGTCTGAAAATACTGCCTATCCAAAAAGCAAATCTTCCATCAAAAGGATGGAAGAGGATGAACGAAACGGTGCCAATCCTGCGGGCATAGCCAAGATTATCGGCAGGCTGCTGAATAAGAAAAATCCGCCTGTTCGAATCACAGTGGGAATGATTTACAAGGTTTTTGTTCAACTCAAAAGATTATTCCCAAACCGCCTGGTGGAGTTAATACTAAGAAAGATGTATGCCTGAACTGTTTTACAGCCATGGATTAATGATGGTAAACTGCACTCATTCGCTTTTATTTACCGTAATATATCATAAGAAAAATGATACGGCATTCGGGAGGAATAAGTATGAAGCTGCTGGTTATAGACGGCCAGGGCGGCAAAATGGGCAAAGCCATTATAGAACAGCTGAAAGCCGCCTTCCCTGAGCAGAAAATCATCGCCGTGGGTACCAACAGCATTGCAACTTCTACCATGCTCAAGGCAGGTGCCGATATGGGCGCAACGGGGGAAAACCCTGTCATATACAACAGTAAAGACGCAGATATAATTGTCGGCCCCATTGGGATTATTATAACCAATTCCCTGTTGGGAGAGGTTACACCCCGCATGGCTGCCGCTGTCAGTTCTTCAGGAGCCGTCAAATTCCTGATCCCCAGCAACAAGTGCAACAGCCATGTGGTAGGCACACAGGATTTAAGCCTTACTGAATATGTAAGCCTGGCAGTTGACAAGGTCAGGGAAGAAATGAGTGGAAAGAAGTATCAATAACCAAGTCACACTGCTCCGCAATTCTGCAGGCTCGAAAATACAGATTTTCCAGGGGAATCCATTCTCGTTGGAACCGCTCCAGCATCCCTTCCCCGCTTCGCTTCCGGATGCGTTCCAGCTGTATTACCGGTTGCACAGTCAGGAATATCCTGGTGTCAAAGATATCATTCCATAGAGGGTGCATGCTGTACACACCCTCTATTATATTGAATTTTTTGGGTATCACATTAACCCGCCTGATAAATGAAGCCCTGCTGCAGTCATAGAGCTGATAACAAAACTCCGTATTGCTTTTCAAGTTGGATATAACTTCACTTTTGAACCGCTCGTAATCAATATTCCCGCCCGGCTCACGCAGCCGCTTTTCTGTTCTCTGATGGGGCTGCAAAAAGAAATCATCCATGTGAAAAACATTGCAGTCATAATGCCTCATCAGTAAATCAGCAAGGTAACTTTTCCCGGCTCCGCTGTTCCCGTCAACTGCAAGTATAAATCGGTCTTTTTCAGCGGCAGCCTTGTCTATTAAGGCAAGTATCCTTTTTATGCCTGCAGAACTTGAGACAGTTGTTTTCTCAGCCATCAGTGAACAACCTTTTCATCACATCGGTTTTTTTAAGTGCATAGAGTAAAACCGGAATTAAGATAAGCTGAATGATGATTCCGGGCAGGGCAGTTACAAAGGCTGCGGTTATGAATGTGGAAAATATATATGAATCACCTGATAAACCGAGGAGGACGAAATTTGCAAAGCCCATTACAATGCGGCCTGCCAGCATAGCGCCAACCAGGGAAACAAATACATTAAGCCTCTTGGAAAGAAATCCTGCAAAAAAGCCATATGCGGCTAATTCCAATGCCATTGAAATCGCGGTAGGGTATAGATGCGGCATACTTGTAAAGGCATTGGATAGAAACGGAATGATGAAGCCTGTTAAAGCTCCATATGTACTGCCGACAATAAAGCCGCAAAGCAATACCGGTATGTGCATAGGTAAGAAGACAGAACCTGCCAGCCCGAAGGGATGAAAAACAGCGGGCAGCAATATGCCCAATGCTGTAAACAGGGCAGCCAGAACCAATTGTAATGTAGTAGACTTTTTCATAGGAAACCTCCTTCTAATGAAAACTGTTCATCCGCCTGCCGGTAATCAAACGGGCTATTTCAATGCTGTAATCATAATAAAAGCCACGAGAATTTGTTTTTATTGAAAAAACAGATCCCTTCGTGGCAATCTTAATCATTCTATTAATTTGATTAACCGGCCGCTAATAACCGGAACACGGGAAACAGCCTGCATTGCGATTTGATAACTACATTGACTTCATGTCAACATTGGTTATATTATAAACAGAAAATTAATATATAGTCAATATTCATCCTATAGGAATATGCTTTCTCCCCTATAAAGCTTCCTTGTCCGCCGGTTGTTCGCAGCAAGGTACTATCCAGGATGGTTATTACTTAAAGAGCGAGCATCGCAATGCTGATTGAGCAAAGCGATGCCCGCTCTTATTGTCTTGGTATATTATAACCTCAGCAATTAAATCAACCGGCTGTATATTATACTCCCCTTCGGCTGTTTCGCAATTGTTCGTTTGGAGTGAAGTTGTTTTTTGAAACATGCCCCTTCAGGGGAAGTATCTTCTCATGGATAACATCAATCATCCAGTCAGGCTGCGGGAAGAAGGTCTCTTCCAATTCATGGGCAGGTGTAATCCAGTTGCGTGCGCCGAGTACTACAGGCGGTGCATCCAGGTAATCAAAAGCCAACTCGCTGATGTTTTGTGCAATATCATTGAGGAAAGAGCCTCTTTCGCTGGCGTCACTGGTCAACAGAATGCGACCTGTCTTCCTGACTGACTCCAATACCTTGTCGTAGTTGAAGGGAACGAGAGTGCGGGCGTCAATCACTTCGGCGGAAAACCCATATTTTTCTTCCAGTGTCTTTGCTGCATCCAAGGCACGGTACAGGGTTGCACCAACCGTAAGTATGGTAATATCCTTACCTTCCTTCTTAATGTCGGGCTCACCAATGGGCACTTCGTAGTATCCTTCGGGAACACCTTCCGGCCGGAACTCTTCACCTATGCCATACAGTCTCTGGCTTTCAAAGAAAATTACCGGATCGGTACCCATCAATGCACTGTTCATCAAACCTTTTGCATCATAGGGGGTGGCAGGAAATACTACCTTTAAGCCAGGTATGTGGGCACATAGGGAAGTCCAATCCTGAGAGTGCTGTGCTCCGTATTTGGATCCTACCGAAACCCTTAGAACAACAGGCATTTTCAGAACACCGGCACTCATGGCCTGCCATTTGGACAGCTGGTTAAATACTTCGTCACCTGCACGGCCCAGGAAGTCACAATACATCAATTCTACAATTACCCTTCCGCCGCACATTCCATAGCCAACGGCTGAACCGACAATAGCACCTTCTGAAATGGGAGAGTTAAACAGTCTGTGATAGGGAAGGGATTCGGTTAAGCCCCTGTAAACTGCGAAGGCACCGCCCCAATCTCTGTTTTCTTCACCATAGGCAATCAAGGTCGGATCGGTATAGAATTTATCCAGTATGGCTTCGAATATAGCATCCCGATAGCTGAATACCCGGTTGGCAGATACCGGCTTTCCGTCCTGATAAGCGGTACGGATTTTTCTGCTGATCTGTTTGACACGGGGATTCTCATCCTTGGGCATGAGGACCTCAGGTTCCCGATCCTCCATTTTCTCCACTTTTTCATTGGAGAACATCAGATCGGCAATTTGATCCGGGTTGGCATTCAGGTTCATTCTGGGGGAAACCTTTTCATCGATAGCCAGTGTGTATGTCTTTCCAATCAATTCTTTTACATATTCTACAATTTCATCAAACTTGTCATCCTTGGCAACTTTAGCTTCTGTCAGATTCCTGCGGAAGGTAGGTATGGAATCAACTTCCATCCATGCTTCAACTTCCTCCTTGGTTCTGTAGCTGGAGGCATCCGACGGAGAGTGGCCGCTGAATCGATAGGTAAGAGTATCCAGCAGTACCGGACCCTGTTTCTCTTCCAATATCTTTTTCTTTCTCTTCATTACATCGATGACAGCCAGGGGATTGTATCCGTCCACTCTTTCTGAATGCATCTGCTCTGGGTTTACACCGGCACCCAGTCTGGCAAGAATTTCATAGCCCATGGTCTCACCGTATGTCTGACCGCCCATGCCGTACAGGTTATTGTAGAAGTTGAAAATTAATGGCAGGCCGCCGCGATAGGGCTCTTCCCAAAGCTTCTTGTACTGATCCATGGTAGCCAGGCAGATAGCTTCCCATACCGGGCCACAACCCAGAGAAGCATCTCCGATGTTGGCAATGACAATACCTTTCTTCTGGTTGACTTTCTTATACAGGGCTGCACCTACAGAAATGTCTGCAGATCCGCCTACGATAGCATTGTTGGGATAAATACCGAAAGGTGTGAAGAAGGCATGCATGGATCCGCCAAGGCCCTTATGGAATCCGGTTTCCCGTGCAAATATTTCAGCCAGGGTTCCGTAAAGCAGAAAGTCTATGGCCAATTCCTTAACATTGTTCTTATTCTTTTGTCTGCCTTCCACTACCCGGAGGATTGCACCATCAAAGAAGCTTTCCATGATTTCCATCAGCTCTTCATCGCTGAGCTTTTCGATGGCAGACAAACCCTTGGCGAGAATCTCGCCATGGCTTCTATGGGAACCAAATATGAAATCGTCCTTATCCAGGATATACGCCTGGCCGACAGCGGAAGCTTCCTGACCAATGGACAGATGTGCAGGTCCGGGGTGATTGTATTTGACCCCATTATACTCCCCGGTGGTTTTGATGGTATTGAGCATGGTCTCAAACTCCCGGATGATAACCATGTCACGGTATATGCGGAGGAAATCCTCTGTGGAGAAATTGGATTTTTCCTCTTCTATGGTTTTGTTGTATTGGTTTACAGGAATGTCCTTAAATTTGATATACCCGCTCTTTCTTACCTCTGCGGGATTAATAAATTGTGATCTTGGCATGGTTGAAGCCTCACTTTCTAAAATTCAAATATGGTTTCTCGTATTATTTCACTGACTGTTGGATGGGGGAATACCAGCTCTTTGACGTCATCCACCCGCATTTCCATTTCAATCATCAGGGCGGCACCATATATGATCTCGGATGAATAATTGCCGATCATATGAACGCCAATCAGCTTTTTATGGTTTTTATCAATCAGGATCTTGCAGATTCCGTCTCCCCCTTCATTTTCCGCCATATACCTGCCGCTGTACATCATGGGCAGCTTGGCTGTTTCAAATTCAATTCCCTTTTGCGCAGCGGTTTGTTCTGTTTCACCTACCCCGGCAACTTCCGGATTGGTATATATAACGGAGGGAATGGCATTGTATCGCATGATATCCTTTCTGCCCAGCATATTGTTAACCGCTACCTCCGATTCACGATAGGCAGTATGAGCCAGCATGGATATCCCGTTGACGTCACCTGCTGCATAAACTCCGGGCACATTGGTCTGACATTTGCTGTCTACCTTGATTCTGCCTCGTTCCAGCTCTACGCCGATGTTTTCCAGCCCCAGCCCTTCCGTAGCCGGCCGTCTGCCGATGCTCATCAATACCTTATCCGCTTCTACGCTGAAAGTTTGTCCGTTGGATTCGTATACCACGGCATTATTTTCCACTTTGGTAACCCTGGAACCCAGCATGAAACGGATTCCCTTTTTTTCGTAGTTCTTCAGCAGAATCTGTGATATTTCTGCATCCGTAGGCCCTGCAATATGATCCAGCATTTCAATTACCGTTACCTGGCTGCCGGCAGACTGGTAATAGGAGGCCATCTCCAAACCGATGACACCACCGCCTACAATCACAAGCTTTTCAGGCACTTCCTCCAGGTCAAGAATTTCGCGGTTGGTCAGCACAAAGCCTGCTTCAAAGCCTTCCCTGACTCCCGGAATGGGAGGCATAATGGGAACGGAACCGGAAGCAATCAACAGCCTCCGCCCTGTATATAGGGTATCGCCTACCTTAACCTCATAGCCTTCCTCATTACGTCCAACTATATAGGCTGTGTCTTCCACTACTGTTACCTTGTTTTTCCTCATTTTTGCCTTAACGCCGGACACCAGGTTGCGAACTACTTTGTTCTTCCTTTTGATTACTGCAGGATGATCCAGCATCACATCGCCGGCTTTTACACCGTACTTCTCTCCATGTCTGGCATTGTCAGCAATCTTTGCCGAATAGAGCAAGGCTTTGCTGGGAATGCAGCCTTCGTTGAGGCAGACACCGCCCAGGCTGCGTTTTTCTATCAGGAGGGTGGACAAGCCAGCATGACCTGCCCGCTCTGCAGCCAGGTAGCCTGCCGGTCCGCCTCCGATTACAATAAGTTCATATGTCATATTATTCACCTCGTAAGTAATACGCTGAAGTTTTCGAGATTGATCTTCAATTCCTTCAGGAATCGGGCTGCAGGAGCCCCGTCAACCGCTCTGTGATCAAAGGTCAAAGACAATCCCATAGCCGGGTAGAATTCATAATCACCGTCTACTTCACGGACACGCTGCACAATGTTGTTCACTCCCAGAATACCGGTTTGAGGCGGATTCAGGACGGGTGTAAAGCTCTCGATATCCAGTGTGCCCAGGTTGGTTACGGTAAAGCTGCCGTTTTGAAGAAGATCCGGATTGATGGAACCGGCCTTGCACTCTGCAGCCAGCTGTTTTGCGCGAAGAGATAATTCGTTGAGGGAAAGCCTGTCTGCGCCGAATATGGTTGGAACCATCAGCCCGCGATCAGTATCAACGGCACATCCAAGATTGACATTACTGAAGTAACGCACGGTATCGCCAAGAAAATGTGCGTTTAAATCACGGTGATTCAAAAGCGTTCTGGAAACGGCAAACATAATCATGTCATTGATGGTGATATTCTCCAGACCCATCCTGTCCTTGGCTTCCTTCAGTTTTTTACGATATGCCAGAAGTTCAGTTGCATCAAAGGTGGTGTTCAGCGTAAGCTGTGCTGTTGTTGCCAGGGACTGATGCATTGCCTTAGCAATAACCTTTCGGATATTGGGTACTTTAACTTCTTCAAAAGCGGGATTAAGTACCAGCCAATCTTCTGAAGACAGGCCGGGCTGGGCTGTAGTTGTTTCGCCTGCAACCGCAGGTACCTTCAGATCGGAAGTAGTAATTCTGCCGCCCAATCCGGTGCCGGTAATGCCGCTTGCCATTCCTGAAGCCGCTGCTGCCTGCGCCGCCGGTGTCAGCATATGACCGGAATCACGAAGTGCAACAACATCCTGCTCTATGATCCTGCCGTAGGGACCTGTGGGTGAGGCATAGCGAATATCTACACCAAGCTTTTCAGCCAAATTTCTCGCCCTGGGAGATATTTTAACATCTGCTGCGTCCATGGGTTGAGTGACAGCAGCAGTCTCCGCCGTCTGAACTTCAGTTGCCTGTGAAACATCAGCAGCTACATCCTCTGAAGTGACTTTGCCAGTATCCTCTTCCTGCACTGCAGTTTCTTCTTCCTCCGATTTAGGCCTGAATTCCTCTGTACTCTCTCCTTCCTGTCCGATTACACAAACATTCAGAAGACAGGGAACATCATCACCTTCTTCAAAAAAGACGTCGAGAAGAATTCCGTCAACCGGAGCTTCTTCATCAAAGCTGGCCTTGTCGGTCTCATAGGAAAACAAAATGTCCCCTTTCGATACTTTATCTCCCTTCTTTTTGTGCCACTGGGAAATAATGCAGCTTTCTACCGATTGACCTTGTTTGGGCATAATAATCGGTTCTGCCATATGAACCCTCCTTACCTTCCATGTGTTGGTTAATAATATTTAAAACTGTAATACAGTGCAAACTTATCCTTCCGCACTTATTACAATTTCATGTTCGTAATTTGGTAAAATCTTTGCATATAATATTACGCATTTTTTACATATTTTTTATCCGGTAAAATGAAAAATAGTTGTATACGGTGAAATGGATGGCAGTAATCCGTTCCCGGAGCGCTGCCATCCATTGCTTCTACAAAACTAAATGGGTTTGGAATTTGTCAGCAGATATTTTTCTGCTTCCGCACACCACAATCCGTTATTTTGTTCTACTATGTCAGCCAGTTTGGCAAAGAACGGATCGGTCTTGCCCTTCTCCCGAAAATCTTTGATTGCCGTTAATTCCATATCTATGTTGGTATAAACGAGTTTTTTGCCTCCAGGGATATTAGGCAGATTCAAAGTGGTTTCGATAACGCTATTTAGACCTCCTACATGGGTGATCATGGAAGCCGGACTGATTAATCCCTTTCCCATCATATCAAGGGATATTCTCATATCTTCAGTGTTGCCGCCGCTGGTACCCACAATATGAGTAGCATTATAATGTACATTATAGAAGTTAAAATTGGCATAGAATTTTTGCTGGTTGGGACCTGCAAAAAAGTTCAGGCAGCCGTCATAGCCTAAAATTTGGTCGCCCATTTCAATTACCGATTTAACCGGTGCGAATACAAATACATCATCATAGCCTTTTCCGTCAGTAAGGCTCATCAGATAATCTACGCCCTTATCGGGTGCAGAAGTATTGACATATACCAGCTTGATTCCGTTCTTTGCTGCTTCTTCCACTGTATATATGGATGCTGCACGTTCAAGCCTTTCTTCATTGATATCGGTTACAACAAGAAGCCTGGGCTTTCTTTCATTGTGCAGGGCTAAATCGATAGCCCCTAATCCCATTGGGCCTACTCCTGCCAGTATAGCCATGTTTCCGCCTTCAACCACACCCATTTTATGATCATAACTGCCCGGGGTTGTGTGATAGTTAGCACGAAAAGCGCCTACTATACATGACATGGGTTCGGCCAGGGAGCCGTAGAAAAAGGCGTCACCCTCGTAGGGCAGAAGACACCCCAGCTCCATTACCACGCTGGGTATGATAATATAGGTTGCATTTCCGCCGATATAGCGGAAAGAATAACCTGGTGCCGCATAGGGATCATCTTCCTGGTTCAATGCAGGTTGGACAGTAAATTTCTGCCCGGGTTTAAAGTCGTTTTTCCATTTGCTTCCTACCTGGATGATTTCGCCGCAAAATTCATGCCCGATAATAACCGGGTTTTTATCTATATCCTTTGGAACTCTCTTGTGGTCGGTTCCTTGAATTGCTGCCTTGTAGGAAGACATACAGATGCTGTCAGATATGATATGAGCCAAGATTTCATCTTCCTGTATTTCAGGAAGTTCAAATTCTTCTAATCTCAAGTCGTTTTTCCCATACATTCGAACTGCTTTTGTTTTCATAGGAAATGTACACCTCCATTAAAGATGTTGTATTGATAGCCAGAGAGAGCTCCCTGGACTCGTTACTATCCTATCATATTAAATGGTGAAAATCAACACATTACAACATTAAAAACAAAAATATAGACACAAATCAACATATATACTATAATGTATATTAGTAACCCCTTGAATATAGAATAAACTAATCCACGCAATAAAGGTTTATTAAGTCCTAATAACTGCCGGCATTTGTAATATATTAAAGCATAACTGAATATTTAAACCACATCAATCCATACAGAAATGACATCATAATAGGATTAAAATAATTTCAACATAATTGGAGGGAAAGAAATGCATCAAAGATTAAAAGGACAAACAGCTGTAATTACCGGAGGTGCTCAGGGGTTGGGTGAGGCTCTTGCTCAGAGATTGGATCGTGAAGGCTGCAATGTAGTGGTAGCGGATATCAACATAGGTGCCGCCGAAAAGGTTGCTTCAAGCCTATCAAACGGCGCTGCATTCCAGGTGGATGTCAGCAATGATGTGCAGGTAGAAAAAATGGTGGACTTTGCCGTTGAAAAATTCGGCAAACTGGATTTACTGGTGGCAAATGCAGCTATCCTGATTGCAAAGCCTGTAACAGACTTCAGTCCCGACGAATGGCGCAAGATGATGGAGGTAAACCTGATTGGTTATTTCCTGTGTGCCAGGGCAGCAGCCCGGGTGATGATACCTCAAAAGAGGGGAAATATTATACAGATTAACAGTAAATCAGGCAAGAAGGGTTCTTACAAGAATTCGGCTTATGCTGCCTCCAAATTTGGCGGTATCGGTCTGACTCAGAGCCTGGCTTTGGAATTGGCTGAACATGGAATCCGTGTCAATGCAATCTGCCCCGGAAATCTGATGGACTCACCGCTCTGGGTAAACAGCCTGTATAAGCAATATGCCAGAAATCAAGGCCTAACAGAAGAAGAGGTAAGACAGAAGTATCTGGGACAGGTACCGTTGGGACGAACCTGCCATTACGAAGACGTTGCCAATGTAATGGTGTTCCTGGCATCAGATGAAGCCAGCTATATGACCGGACAGGCTATCAATGTAACCGGCGGTCAGGAAATGAGATAAGGCTCAGCTAACTAAACGGAGGATTAATATGGCCAAAAACGTAGCACAACTTAAACAAAATCTCAATGACGATGTTCTGGAAGTTCGGCTGGATAGTCTGCGCTGCCTGATGAGAAAAATCAATAACGGTGAACTGACAAAGCCGAAAACCGGAAAAGATGTGAACAACCACATTCATACCACTTTTTCCTTTTCCCCCTATTCCCCCACAAAGGCTGTCTGGATGGCATACCAGGCAGGTTTGGCTACTGCCGGAATTATGGATCATGATTCCATCAGCGGTGCACAGGAGTTTATTGAGGCGGGTAAAATTGTAGGGATGGCTACTACCATCGGGATAGAATGCAGAGTGGACTTTTCCGGTACTCCTTTATCAGGCAGGCGAATCAATAATCCGGATCAGGATTCCGTTGCCTATATTGCTCTTCATGGGATACCACATACACAGATTAATACGGTGGAAGAATACTTTAGGCCTTACCGGGAACACCGCAACCGTCGTAACCGTAAAATGGTGGATAAAATCAATGCCTTGGTCAGTGAGCAGGCGCTTGCACTGGATTTTGACCGGGATGTGATACCCCTGTCTCAATACAACAAAGGAGGGAGCATCACAGAGCGGCATATTCTATATGCACTTTCTCTGCGGCTCATTCAACAATTCGGTAAGGGACAGTCATTGCTTGACTACCTGCGCAACCAATTAAAGCTGAACATCAGCGAAAAAATCAATGGCTTTCTATCCGATGAATCCAACCCACATTATGAGTACGATCTCCTGGGTTTGCTGAAAGGAGAAATGGTTGCCGGCTTTTATATTGATGCAACAGAGGAATGTCCTGATGTACGGGAAGTTATTGCCTTGTCAAAGAAAATCGGTGCTATCTCAGCTTATGCATACCTGGGTGATGTGGGAGAGTCGGTAACCGGAGATAAAAAATCTCAAAAATTCGAGGACGACTATTTGGATGAGCTTTTTGAAGTGATAACGGAGCTCAATTTTAACGCGGTTACATATATGCCCTCCAGAAACAGTCATCAACAGCTGGATCGAATCAGGAGGCTATGCGAAAAACATGGTTTTTTCCAAATAAGCGGTGAAGACATCAATTCCTCACGGCAGTCATTTATCTGCACTGCCATGCGGCACGAAAAATATCAAAACCTTTTTGATTCCACCTGGGCATTGATAGGCCATGAACTGGCTGCTGCAAAAGACCAGGGTAAAGGGCTGTTCTCAGAAGAGACTATTCTTAAGTATCCGGATCTGGATCAACGAATCCAGGTATTTAAGGAAATAGGCTTAAGTTTAAGCAGATCATAAGGAAATAACAGGCAGGTGTAGACGTGTTTGGAATAGAACGAAGAAATCATCTTTTATCCCTTTTACATGACAAAAAAAGCATTACCGTGCAGGAAGCAGCTGTAAGGTTTAAAGTAACAGAGGAAACCATCCGCCGTGACTTAAGGACTTTGGAAGCCCAGGGTCTGATAATTCGGACCCACGGCGGTGCTGTGCTGGCAGATGATATAAACATGGAACCGTCATTAGAAGTAAGAGAGGGCATCAATATCGAGGGCAAGAATACTATCGGCAGCTTGGCTGCTTCATTGGTGCAGGACGGAAATACCCTGTTTCTGGATGCCAGTACCTCCTCTCTGTATGTGGCCAAACACCTGAAGGAAAAAAAGGGATTGACAGTTATCACCAATGCAGAACGAATTATCCTGGAACTGGCTCAATGCAATGAAATCAACATTATATCCACCGGAGGTTTTTTGCGAAAAAAAAGCCTGTCCTGTGTGGGACGGGCTGCAGAAGCTGCTGTCAGCAGTTATCATGCCGACAAGGTATTCTTCTCCTGTAAGGGTTTTTCTCCTCAGCTGGGTGCTACCGATTCCAATGAACAGGAATCCACCATTCGAAAGCTGATGATTCAACACTCAAAAGAGGTTATTTTTCTGTGTGATCATACAAAATTCCAAAGATTAGGATATATTGTTACCGCATTGCTGTCTGACATCACTCATTTCATATCCGATGTTTCACTGCCGGAAGATTGGGAGAAAGAGATAATTGGCCAGGGCGTAAGAATCATTTCTCCAGATTCTTGACCAGGCTTTTGCGGTAGCGTTCACTTTCCCAATTCATTATAAAGTCTATTTCCTTATCGCTCATAGTTTTTAACCGCAGATTAAGCTTCTTAATGTTATCAATAACATAAATATAAGCCAGCAATGTTTCTTCTATGGTCTGTGCTTCAGATTCATTAGCGAGATAAGTAATCTCTCCTGTTTTCGGATTGATGTTCATTTTATTGTCGTTGCCGTCCGCCGAAAAGCTGCCATTAAGATAAACAAGCTGGTCGGGGTATAAGACAATGCGATTAAAAAAATCCGGGGTAATTCCATTGGCCTTGAAGTAATCAATCAGGTATCCTGTTCTGCTAACGTATTTGTTTTCTCCGATTCTTGAAAGCCGTATTTCCGGGTAGGCTTCCTTTATTCCAAAATGCTGTTTTATCAAGTCATTGGCCTTGTTATGAAGTGACGCGCATTCTTCAGCATCATCCGCCGTTGAAATTAATCCATGGTTTTCCAAAAAGATGACCTGGGGGAACCGGTTGGTTTCCCTTTGGCATTTTTCAACCACTTCCTTTATACGCAGTGTTAGACTGAATCCGGGGTTGATATAGGGAACCCATGCAACCGCAAAGCTTTCTTTCTTAAATATTTCGTCCGTCAATTCCCTGCCATTATGAGAGCAACAAAGGATATTGGCATAGACTGGATGGGTATGAATTACATATCTCTTCAATACTGAATGAAACCCGGCTTCTACGGAAGGCCTGAGGGTTTTAAGCCCCTCCATTTCCACGATATTGCTGTTTACAAATTCAACGCTTTCCTTCTCGTAATCCCTTTCCTGACTCAGGTCAACCTGGTTATAGTATTCCAGAATTCTCTTATAGTTTACTACCACATATCCCTCTTTGGCGTTTACCTGCTTTAACTTGAATCCGGAAGCCTTTACTGCCATCAGCTCATTATCCAGCTTCACTGAAGTATTGCCTCCGCCCCCTTGTGTATACTCGATGGGAAGGCCTACTTCCTTTGAAATATACTCCAGGTTCTTCAGCATTTCTTTATACATGATTGATTCCCCCTTGTGCTTTTCCGTTCGTTGATGCTTATTAACTCCCACTATTCTGCTACAGCCGTTTCCTCCACAGCTGACTCATATGCAGTCAACCCTGCCATATACTCCTCCAATGCCTTAGCCAATTGGTCCGGGCAAGAGGTGTTTCCCTGACAGGGAATCCCTTTCAGTTTGCTGATAACCTCCTCAACCTTCATACCCTCCACCAGGCGACTGATCCCTGTCAGATTTCCATCACAGCCGTTTTCGAAGCTTACCGAGTGCAAAACCCCGTCTACAACTTCAAATTCGATAATGCTGGAGCATACTCCCCTTGTCTTATAGGTTGCCATTTCCTGTTGTCTCCCTCTTCTCAGAACTCCGCGGATCTGGGCGTTCTCGGAAACGGAATCACGTCGCGGATATTGCTCATACCCGTCATATACATGATTGCCCTTTCAAAGCCCAATCCAAAACCGGCATGACGGGTACCGCCGTATTTTCTCAAATCACGATACCACCAATAATCCTCTTCCCTCATGCCCAATCCCCGAATTCTGGTATCCAATACATCCAGACGGTCTTCTCTCTGACTGCCCCCGATGATTTCTCCTATACCGGGTACCAGCAAATCCATCGCTGCTACGGTTTTACCGTCATCGTTCAGACGCATATAGAAAGCTTTGATTTCCTTGGGATAATCTGTGACAAAAACCGGCTTATTGAAGATTTTCTCCGTTAAATACCGCTCATGCTCTGTTTGCAGATCGGTACCCCATTCAACCTTGTAGTCAAACTTGTCATTGTTCTTCTTAAGTATTTCCACAGCTTCCGTATAGGTAATCCGGCCGAATTCGGACTGAACAACATTATCCAGCCTCTCCAGCAATCCCTTATCAATATAATTGTTGAAGAATTCCATTTCTTCAGGGGCATGCTGCAGGACATAGTCAAATATGTATTTGATCATATCTTCCGCTAATATCATATCATCATTGAGGTCGGCAAAGGCCATTTCCGGCTCAATCATCCAGAATTCAGCGGCATGACGGGCTGTGTTGGAATTCTCCGCCCGAAAAGTAGGTCCAAAAGTGTATACATTTCTGAAGGCTAAGGCATAGGCTTCCGCATTCAGCTGACCGCTTACGGTGAGATTGGTTTCCCTCCCAAAGAAATCTTCTTTGTAATCAATCCTTCCTTCTTCTGTAACAGGTACATTCTTCAAATCAAAGGTGGTAACCTGGAACATCTCACCGGCGCCCTCCGCATCACTTCCGGTTATTATGGGCGTATGTACATATACAAAATCCCTTTCCTGAAAAAACTTATGAATGGCATAGGACAAAAGGGAACGTACACGAAACACTGCAGAAAAGGTATTGGTTCTGGGACGCAAATGAGCGATGGTACGCAAAAACTCAAAACTATGCCGTTTTTTCTGCAAGGGATAATCGGAGGGACTATGGCCTTCTACCTGGATGCTTTCTGCCTTGATTTCAAAGGGCTGTTTGGCATTGGGCGTCTCAACCAGAACCCCCTTCACCAGGATGGCGGTGCCAACTCCCAGCCTGGCAATCTCCTTGTAGTTTTCCAGCTTTTCCTCCTCAAAGACAATCTGAATATTTTTAAAAAAGGATCCATCGTTGAGCTCAATGAACCCAAAGGCTTTGGAATTCCGATTGCTTCGAATCCAGCCGCAAAGGGAAATGGTTTTGCCAAAATACTCCCCGGGCTGCCTGTACATCTCTTTAATTGTTTTCATCGTTGCGTCTTTCACAGTTCATACTCCTTTATAGTAAACTCATTTAGCCTTATATCATTTCAGCCTTACTGTCTACAAACGGTTTCGTGTGTATCAGCAAAATAATAACCAAAAGTCACCTTTCTAAAGTTACTGCTTACGACGGGACTTGCGAAGTCCGTATCGCTGTTCTCCCTCCAGGTAGCGCTTCTTCTCTTCAGGAGTGGTTAGAATCAAGGGCGGAACCGGGCAAGGAACCCCATTGTCATCCAATGCGACCATGGTAAACAAAGCGGTCAGAGCAATTTCGGGAGCTCTTTCCTGCTGAAGGTATTCCGCCTCTACCATGACGGATACTTCCATAGAGGTACGGCCTACAAATACAAGCTCTGCCCTGCAGGTAACCAGGGCTCCAACAAAGATAGGAGTGTGGAACAACAGCTCGTCCACCCGTGCCGTAACTATATTGGTATGCGCATGCCTGGCAGCCGCTACATATGCCGTGGTGTCCATTAGTTTCATAATTTCACCACCATGTACATTTCCAGCGGGATTAGCCTGACTGGGCAGTATAACCTGGGACATAACCGCTCTGGAATGTGCTACTGTTTTACCTTCCATCCGAATACCTCCAGATTCCCCGAATTTCACAAGGCTGCAGCGGCAGATACTTGACATTGACCATTATATAGAAAACATAACCAAAAATCAATTTTCTATTTCATTTTAACCGGGTAATTGCTATCTATTCCAAAAGGGAAAAGTATTTGTAAGCGACTGAAATGTTTGTTTATATCAGAAAAACCTGCGCAAAACAGGCAATATTTTAATACTTGTAACGGAGACAATGGCAGCCTTGATTAAATCGAAAACAATAAAAGGTGTTACTCCCCAGGCAACAGCTGTTCTGAAGTCAATTTCGTTACCCGGAGCAGCCAGGTAATTGGTGATCAGATACAAGTATAATGCTCCGATTACATAGGTGGATACCAGTCCTAATAATACAGCAGCTGATATGCGCAGAATTCCCGGTTTAGAAGCCCGTTCAACAATGAAGCCGATGATAAAGGCACATATAGCAAATCCAAGTAGAAAGCCAAAGCTGGGCTGCAACACATAGCCGATTCCACCGCCTTTGGTAAAAACAGGCACACCGATTAAACCTATTGCCAGATACAGCAATTGGGACAATAGGGCATTTCTTGACCCCAGTAGTACACCTGCGTAGGCACAGAATAAAAATTGCAGGGAAAATGGCACGGTAGGAGTGGGAATATTCAAAAAGCCTCCCACGGCTGTCAATGCAGCAAATAATGCAATTAGCAACATATCTCTTGTCTTCAACTTACATTCCCCTTTGTTACGGTTATCTATATGAAATAACAGATTGATTATAAAGCACAGATATTATTAATGTCAATCTAATAATCGAATGAGGTTGACAATTCACTTAACATCAGCTAAAGATACCTTTAGCCCAATGGTTTTTGATAAGTGTTATATGTTATATGGTATGAAACACATCTCGCCGGAAAAGTAATCTCCAATTTCTAGAGTAACTGCAAATAAAAGCAAGGAGTATCATGGGGATGGAATCTGCTTTTTAATTGATCTTAAAATCTGGAAGCAAAACGCAATATAGGAAATATAACTTGCTTTTTCGATTTTATCTGATACAATAATTATGATAAAAATTCAACATACTAATGTTAATACTATAAAAGGAGTGATTTTGACTATGCCTCTTGTTACCTCTACCGAAATGTTTAAAAAGGCATATGAAGGCGGCTATGCTATTGGTGCATTTAATGTAAATAATATGGAAATTGTCCAGGGTATTACTGAAGCAGCCAAAGAAGAACAGGCCCCTTTGATTCTGCAGGTATCTGCGGGTGCCAGAAAATATGCCAAGCATACCTATCTGATGAAGCTGATTGAAGCCGCTTTAATCGATACTGATCTACCCATAGTCGTCCATCTCGACCACGGAGAAGACTTTGAAATCTGCAAATCCTGTATTGACGGCGGATTTACCTCCGTTATGATAGATGGTTCCAAACATTCCTTCGAAGAGAATATCCGGCTTACCAAACAGGTAGTAGACTATGCTCATGACCACGGTGTAGTTGTTGAAGGGGAACTGGGCCGCCTGGCAGGTATAGAAGACGACATAAATGTCAGCGCAGAAGATGCCATCTACACCGACCCTGATCAGGTACAGGAATTCGTTGAAAGAACAGGGGTGGATTCCCTGGCAATAGCAATCGGCACCAGCCATGGTGCATATAAATTCAAAGGCGAAGCCAAACTTCGTTTCGATATCCTGGAAGAAGTGGGAAAGCGCCTTCCTGGATTCCCCATCGTGTTGCACGGTGCTTCCTCAGTTGTTCCTGAATTCGTTGAAATTATAAATAAATATGGCGGGGATATGCCCGGTGCACAAGGTGTTCCCGAGGATATGCTGAGAAAAGCAGCTTCCATGGCAGTCTGCAAAATTAATATTGACTCCGACCTGCGGCTTGCCATGACAGCCAGTATTCGTAAACATTTTGCAGAAAACCCCGGAGATTTTGATCCCAGGCAATATCTCAGACCTGCAAGGGAAGCTATTAAAAAGTTAGTTCGTCATAAGATTGTAAGTGTATTGGGCTGCAATAACAAAATCTAATCAAGCCTGAACTTACTAAAGAAGAAAGAGACGTTTGCTCCGGATTGCAAACGTCTCTTGTTTTCCCCTGATTCATGTTTTTTCTTATTTAATATTGACCATATTTAATATTGACCATATTTAATGTTGACCATATTTAATGTTGACCATGCATTGCAGCCTTAATCGCTGCTGTAAACTCCATGACATCCTGCTCTTCCGTGTCAAAGGAGGTCATCCATCGGTATTCTCCTTTTTCTTCATTCCACGGATAGAAGAAATACTGCTGCTGCAACCGTTCAGCCGCCGCCCTGGGCATGGATACAAATACGCCGTTGGATTGCACCGGCTGAGTGATTTTGAGTCCCGGAATCTTTTCCGCTTCCCCGGCCAGTAAAGCTGCCATGGCATTAGCCTTCTTTGCATTATTCAACCAAAGCTCATCGGACAGCAAAGCATCAAATTGCACTGCAATATAGCGCATTTTTGAGGCTAATTGGGTGCCCTGTTTACGAATATATTTATAATTCTCCGCCAATTGTCTGTTAAAGAATACAACCGCTTCTCCAAACATCAAACCATTTTTGGTACCGCCAAAGGACAAAACATCAATTCCTGTATCAGCTGTAACCCCTTTAAGTGAAACACCAAGAAAGGCAGCAGCATTGGCAATTCTGGCTCCGTCCACATGAACCAGCAGATTGTTTGAATGGGCGTAGGCTGCCAGATTCTTCAGCTCTTCTATTGAATACACAGTCCCCAATTCAGTACATTGAGAAACGGAAACAACGCCGGGCTGGGAATGATGTTGATTTCCCAAAACATTCAAGACAGGCTGAATCTGTTCCGGTTTAAGCTTGCCGTCCTTTGATGGCAGAGGCCACAGCCTGCATCCTGCAAATCGTTCCACAGCTCCGCACTCATCTACATTTATATGAGCATTTTCCGTGCATATAACAGCTTGATGAGGCCTTGCCATAGCGGCCAGGCCTGTCACATTGGCACCGGTGCCGTTGAATACAAAGTACACCTCACACCCCTGCCCGAAAACTTCCTTGAATCGCTTTCGGGCAGATTCCGTATAGGGGTCGTCACCATAGGATAATACGTGGCTGTTATTGACATTATTTAAAGCTTCCATTATCTTAGGATGAACTATGCTGTTGTTATCACTGGCAAAGCTTCTTTTGTATCTTTTCATTTAGCCCGCTCCTTTAACTTTTATTGCCTTGGCTGTAATTCAGCAATTTTATTATATACCGGTTTTATGTTCGGATAAATGGATCGATAAATATCATAGTATCTTTCATACTCTTCATGCTGAGCAGGGTCAGGTGGATATTGTCTTTCAAAAACCGGATCAACGGCTGTAGCAAAATCCTTGAAAATGCCTACGCCTATTCCTGCTGCAATGGCAGCTCCCAAAGAAGTAGCCACCTCAGGAGAAGAATGCACTTTAACAGGCATGTTGAAGATATGGCTCAACATTTCATTCCACAATCTGCTTTTGGCGCCGCCGCCTATCAAGATCATTTCATCAAAGTACAGCCGGTTTTCCTTATATACATCCAATACTGTTCTCAATGCATATGCAATCCCCTCATAAACAGAACGAATCATATCGTTTTTATTGTGAGACAAGGTAAATCCGATAAATGCTCCTCTGGTATTGGGATCCCATAATGGTGTACGCTCTCCCATCAGATATGGAAGAAAGAACATGCCATTGGCACCAATAGAAGACAAACGTGCCATGGATTCCATTTTATCGTAAATGCCCTGGCCCAAATCCTTTCCATAATCTGAAGTATCTTCAACTCCCTTATCCAGAATGTCCACTGCCCAGTTATAGGAGGCTGCAGCACTTTGGACAGTACCACAAACAACCATGTCTTTTCCGTTCAGGTCAAAGAAGTTGAATATTCTTGCGGCTTTATCAATAACAGGCGAGTCGTTTAATGTAGCAATCCAGGCACTGCTTCCAAAATTATTATAGGCATCTCCCAATGTCTTAACCCCTGAGCCCCTGGTAGCACAAGCGCCGTCTCCTCCGCCCACGGTTACCGGCGTTCCTTCCGCCAGGCCAAGCAAGTTTGCTGCTTCCCCGGACAGGCCCCCTGCTATTTCATAGGAGCAATGCAACTCAGGCAGCTTATTTCGGTCTATATCCAAGGAGTTAAGAAGTTCGTGGGACCAGTCCTTTCTATGCAAATCCAGCATACAGGTCAGGGAAGCATCGGAATAATCCGTAATCCCCATTCTTCCTGTTAAGCAATATGAAATATAATCTTTGGAGTTGATAAAGTACCTGGTCTTTTTATAAATTTCGGGATGATGCTGCTTCAACCATAATACCTTTGGCAGGGTGTAATGGGGATCCAACCGGTTGCCGGTAATTTTGTAAAAGGAATCATCATCAATACGTTCCCGGATATAATTACATTGAACTTCCGTCCTGCTGTCCGAATGAATTATGTTGTTGTATAATACCTTTCCATCTTCATCCAATGGAATACATCCATTCATATGACCGGAAATACCTATCACCGCAACATCCTTAGGATTCAGCCCATGTTCTTCGATTAACCGCCTTGTACCGGTTATTACGCTTTGCCGGAAGTCATGGGGATTTTGCTCCGACCAGCCGGGCTTTGGAAAAATGGTTTCATAAGACACAATAGTCGACATCACTTCCTGGCCCAGACTGTTAAAAACCGCGCATTTGTTGCCCGTAGTACCGATATCATAGGTTAAGATAAGAGCCCTATCCATCTTTTATGTCCTCTCTGAACAGTAATTTTCCATTATAATTAATACCCGTCCCTATCATTATACCACCTAAAAGGATAACCTTGCCAGAAGTAAATAAACAGCCTGCTTTCAACATGACATCGGAGAAAAAACCTGACCTGCAAAAAAATGTCTTGACAACACCGCTTCAACTGTATATACTGTATATTAACAGTATAATCGAAATGGAGGGATCCGGCTATTGAACATCATTATATCCAATTCCGACAATAAACCTATTTACCGGCAGATAGCGGAGCAGATAAAAGATCATATCATGAAAGGCCTGCTGGAAGAATCTGAATCCCTGCCCTCCATTCGAAGCCTTGCAAAAGAGCTCCATATCAGTGTTATTACTACAAAACGTGCCTATGACGAACTGGAAAAGGAAGGCTTTATCGTAACCATTGCAGGGAAAGGTTCCTATATCGCTGCTCAAAATAAGGAATTGCTGCGGGAAAGCCGCATCAAAATCGTGGAGGAAAAGCTGTCTGAGGCGGTTATTGCAGCCAAGTCAGCAGAACTGACCCTAAACGAACTGGAAGAAATGCTGAAATTTTTCTATGAGGAGGCCTAAAGATGGAAAATATATTAGAGGTTAGAAATCTGAACAAGACCTTTCCGGATTTTACATTAAACAATATAAGCTTTGCACTACCCAAGGGCTTCATAACGGGTTTTATCGGACCCAATGGCTCCGGTAAAACCACCACCATAAAGTTAATCATGAATCTCTTGAAAAAGGACAGCGGTGAGATTACTGTATTCGGCCTGGACCATATCAGGCATGAAAAGGAAATTAAAAACCGGATTGGATTTGTATATGATGAAAATCATTTTTATGAAGAGCTGACAGTAGAGGAAATGAAGCGAATCATTGCATCCAGATACATTAAGTGGGATGAGAAGCAGTTTAAGAGTTATATTAAGGAGTTTGGGCTGCCTCTCAACAGGAAAATAAAAGAATTATCCCGGGGCATGAAGGTAAAATTCTCACTGGCCATTGCGCTTTCCCATCATGCGGATCTGCTGATCATGGATGAGCCCACCTCCGGGTTGGACCCTGTAGTGAGGAGCGAGATCCTGGACATCCTGTACAATGTAATTCAGGATGAGAACAAGGGCGTGTTTTTTTCCACCCATATAACATCCGATCTGGACCGGATTGCCGATTATATAATCATGATATACCAAGGAGAAATACTTTTTAACAAAAGCAAGGATGAATTGGTAGAGGAACATTCGATCATAAAGGGCCCCTTGTGCCTTCTGGATACAAACTTGAGAAGCAGCCTCATTGGCATCAGAAAAAGCAAATATGGCTTTGAGGCTCTGACTAAGGACAGGGAAGCGGCAAATGCTTTTGTAAAAGCAGGGGCGGTAGCGGAAAAGCCTGTCCTGGAGGATATAATGCTGTTTTATACAAGGAAGGAGAATGGAAATGCTTAACCTGATTCTGAAGGATATTCTTATACAGAAGAAAACCCTTGGATTTGTGGGGTTGTATATCCTCATACTGTCTATTGCCTTTCAAAGCATTGGTGCCGGTGCTTTTATTGGAATAATCATAGCCGTTACCTATCAATTGGTTGTAACAGCCGGCAGCCATGAGGACAAGGCCGGCGCGGATATAATAATGAACAGTTTGCCCCTGAGCCGCAGGGAAATAGTTATATCAAAGTACTTGTCCGTCATCGCCTATGGCTTATTAGCTGTCCTCGGGTACATGGCATTCTCCCTGGTTATCAACCTAATACCCATATCCGTCAAAATTTCCCCCATTACCCCGGAAAACATGGCCCTGGCCTTTACCGGCATTATGGTAATGAACAGCATATACTATCCTGTTTACTTCAAAGCAGGCTATGTTAAGTCCAGAATCATCAGCTTCATATTGTATTTTGTTTTTTTCTTTGGCCTTATGGCTCTCTTTGGAGTAATGAACATCAATGGAACCGGTGCAATGCTTAATACAGTAACCGGCCTTCTCAGTGGTATGAATAAAGTTCAGTTTTTCCTCATATTAACCGGAGGAACTTTGATATTTACGCTGGGCTCCTGCATCCTGTCAATTAAGTTCTACAATGGACGGGAGTTCTAAGTTTCTGATACGTTCTGCCAGCATGGTATTCCTTTTTGCAATCTTGTTGTTTCGGATAGCCATGGCAGCTGCCTGTTTTGTTCCGACCAGCACAAATATCCTTTTCGCCCTTGTAATACAGGTATAGATCAGATTTCTTTGAAGCATGATATAGTGCTGGGTAGATAGTGGTGCAACTACAATAGGGTACTCGCTGCCCTGGCTTTTGTGCACTGTGGATGCATAAGCCAGAATAATTTCATCCAATTCCGTATGATCGTATTTCACTGTTCTATCATCAAAGGATATGGTAATTGTGCGATCCTCCCGGTCTATGGCTTCAATAAACCCGATATCACCGTTAAATACATTTTTATCATAATTGTTTTTGATTTGCATTACCTTATCGCCTATATAATATGTGGTGCCTCCATATTTTATAGAACAAGCTTTGGACGCCAGCTTTTCCTGCAGTAATTCATTGATGTTATGGGCTCCGGTTGCGCCTTTCAGCATGGGGCAAAGCACCTGGATATCCCGTACCGGATCGACCTTGTAATAATTGGGCAGTCTTTGGGTTACAAGTGAAACTATTAGCTGGGCTGCCCTGTCCGGATCCTGCTCTTCCAGGAAGAAAAAATCCCTGTTTCTATGTCCGGTATACAGAAGTGACCTGCCCTGATTCACTCTGTGGGCATTGGTTATTATCATACTACCCCGGGCTTGACGGAAAATGGTTGTAAGCCTGACTACCTCCACCGCTTCTGAATCAATGATATCCCTGAGTACATTGCCGGCACCTACCGATGGCAGCTGGTCTATATCTCCTACCAAAATCACAATTGCCTCATCGGGTACAGCCTTAAGCAGATTATACATGAGAATCAAGTCCACCATGGAAACCTCATCTAAAATCAATACATCACACTTTAGGGGATTGTCCTCATTTACCGTATATCCCTTTGCCGGTTTATACTCCAGCAGCCGATGAATGGTCTTTGCCTCCATACCTGTTACTTCTGACATGCGCTTGGCTGCCCTGCCGGTGGGTGCAGCCAGCAAAATTTTTGCCCCCAGCATTTTATAGAGGGAAATCATGCCCAAAGTAGTAAAAGTCTTGCCTGTGCCAGGGCCTCCGGTCAGAATTGTAAATTTAGAGGAACCGGCCTTTTGAATGGCCTCCCGCTGCATTGCTTCATACTTTACCTTGTTTTTCGCTTCTATGGATGAAAGTAATTTGCCTGCATCATTATGTATAAAAACGGAGTCGGTTTCCAAAATCTTCTTTATCCTTCCGGCAACCCCCACTTCACTATGATAGAAAACAGGCAGGTACAGGGCATCCTCCTGATCCTTAATCAATGAGCCTTCTTCCAGCATTTTCTCGATGGCTGATTCCACCGGCCCTGATTCTACCTCCAGGAGTCTATCAGCTTCTTCTATTAATTGATCCCGATATGCAAAACAATGACCCTCATTGGATAATTGATTGAGCACATACATAATTCCGGATCGGATTCTTTCATAGGATTTGGTATCGAAGCCTAGACTTTGTGCAATTCGATCTGCTGTTCTAAATCCAATTCCCCAAATATCATCCGCCAATTTATAGGGGTTTTCCTGTACAATTTTGATGCTGTCATTTCCATATGTCTTGTAAATTTTCACACCGTAGGAGGTGGAAACACCGTGGGATTGAAGAAAAATCATGATATTCTTAACTTCCTTCTGCTCTTCCCAGGCTGCCTTTATCATCTCAATGCGTTTGGGGCCGATTCCCTCCACCTCAAGAAGCCGTTCGGTTTCCTCTTCTATTATTCTTAAAGTGTCTTCCTTGAATGCCTTTACAATACGCCTTGCATTAACCGGGCCGATTCCCTTTATAAGGCCGCTGCCCAGGTATTTTTCAATTCCTGCAATGGTTGCAGGCAGCTTTTCTTCATAGGAGGAAACAATAAATTGTCGGCCGTACTTGGAATCTACCTTCCATTCGCCTTTTAAAGTTACAATCGCACCTACATTAACGGAGGGTAAATTGCCGACAATGGTGATGAGGTCAAAATAGCCTCTGCTTTTCAGCTTGGCTACCGTATACCCGTTTTCATGATTTACAAAGGTAATTCGCTCAATTACCCCAGATATGACTTTATTTGACTGCATCCATATACACCTGTCTTCCAAGATACTGCCTTCCCATGAAAACTTAAGAAAATAACTCTATTGCCTACAATAGTTATTATACATGGAAATGCTCCCTTATTAAAGGCATAATGGGCTGTGATACCGCAGGGGATTTGTTGATAAAAAATGCTGACTTTGTAAGTCAGCATTTTAAGTATGGTTTTATTGAATATCAATTCTTCTGCCTTTTGGTTTGGATGGCTGCATTTTTGGTATACGTACGGTAAGAATGCCATCCTTATATTCGGCTTGTGTTTCATCGGACTTTACTTCTGTCGGCATGGGAATGACCCTGGAAAAGCTGCCGTACATCCTTTCTGCTCTATAAGCATTTTCCTCTTTAAATTCATTTTCCTTTCTTGTTTGACCGGACAACCTGACAGAGTTTTCATCAACATATAGGTTCAAATCTTCCTTTGATACTCCCGGTATTTCTGCTTTTACAACAACATCCTTTTCCGTTTGATACACATCAACCTTTGGGGTTGACATCCCTCCTAAGAATCTATTGGGAAAATCAAAAAAACTGCCAAAGTCCCTGTTCACATTATCCAGATCACGGAAAGGATTCCATGGTATCAATGCCATTTTACATTCCTCCTTGCTTCATGTAATCACTATTTATTTTGGCTCGTCTGTTAATATTTTATTACATGATTCGGGTAAGTATTTTGAGGGTTATGGCATATCCAGCAGAATTAAAAGCTTAGTTCTGCATATGACAGTATTTCTCTGTCAACTTCCTCTATTACCTCCCAGGAAGGAGCCATGGCATATAGCACAATAGTGGCCTGCAGTTCTTCAAAATATTTAACATATACTCTGCCCTTTAAATCAATAACAGGAAAATCCTCCTTGTATTCAAACCTGCCCATAGGCTTGCCATATTGAAGATAACCCTGCTTAAAGCCCTGATATTCATGAGCCGGGCTGTTGGTCATAATCTCTGAATCCACCCTGACCCAGCCGCTAAAGCCTGCATACTTTACATCCTTATGGACAGAGGTTACCTTTTCCTCGAATACCCTTTGTTCAGGCGGACATCCCAGTGAGGGCAGTACCAGGTATTTCTGATCATATTCCGGAACCTTGACAAGCTCCTCAGCATTGATGCTGCCATCCTCCAAAAAGCCAAACTTCCTGTTCACTGCAGCCGGCTTAACTATATACCCGCCATAGAAGCTGCTGTAATAGGGGGAATTTGGATTATAATAGGATGAGGTACCTTCTCTTAGCTGGAAGTGACCAAAATTATAAAGCACGGTGAATTCCACCGATTCACCCAGATATGAAGATAAACCCTGATCATCGTTAAAGGTTATTACGAAGGGAAACCAGTCGGTTTTTTTCGTATGCCTGCCCCCCGGTATGCGGAAGGTTATTTGATTTTTTGTCAGTACACTGTCCCCCTGATGCATGGTACTATAGGGCAGCATGATTAAACAGCTGCGCAAGGCTGCACAAAGGGGAGATAACAATAGGATGAGAGACAACAGTAAAATCAGAGCTGTATTAAAGAGTCGGCCTCCAGGCTTCAAAATGAACACCCATCTAATTAAATTCTGCTTTTTTACCATACTCACGGGCAGCATACACCAAAAGAGCCGTCAGCAAGCCGGATGCCGGCACAATCAGCATATCCGTCAATGTCATTACAGTAAACGGCGTCATTTGGAAAAGCTTTGTATAACCGAAACGATATAAAACCCCGTTTAGTGCCCTGTATTCACCTAAGTACGTAACCAATGTAATCAGACAAGTTCCTGCAGCAGGCAGGAGGATTGATATCAACATGTTTTTGTTAATTAAGTAAACTGCCAGATAGATACCAAAATTCACGCCTGCCAGTACAAAAAAGAAACCGGTGATAACGGAAGAAAAGGGAGCCAGGCTGCCGGAAGGCCCGTTAAAAAAGTGGGTAATATTTACAGCGGCACAAAACACAATAAATAATGCCGTAAAAATGGCTTGCATGCAAAAAACAGCTTTTTTTGCACGATCATTCAAGGGCATTACATTCCCATAATTGTATACCGTACCTGTTATCAGCAGAATCAGCAAGAAAGAAACTAATAAATGATGCATCCTGTAAGTGGGGTCATACAATTTATGAAAAGAATGCATTGCATCCGTAATACCGACACTGTGAGTAAGCTGCCATTGAAAGGTAGAATAAGCCGCCATGGTATTTATTGTATTTTTTTCGATAAACCATTCCACCCCTGCAAACAGCCCCAGGCCTATTATGGAAGCAGCGGGAACAGAAAACCGCCGTATTTTCGAAACAATCGGATAAAGGGATATGGTAACCAGGATAGATGAACAAACAGCTGCATAAGGTATAACATGCTGTGCATACTCTTCAGGCAGGATATTTCCATACTGCGACTGAAGCACAAAAATTCTTACACCCATGCCAATGGGGTAAAAAGAAAAAACTAATAAAAATAACATCACTATTCCATAGAATCTTTTCACCGATTTATCCATTTTCCATTGCCACTCTTTTTGTTCCGGATAGACAGTGTTGATTACATTATATACAATTAGGCAAGATACTTCCAGTTGTTCACAGAATATATTGCAAAATTTTATCCATTCCCCCATTCTTTGTAAAAAAAACAGCTCCAACTATGCCGGAGCTGTATAGAGCTATAATTATCTGCTATTCATCTCGGTTATGCCCTGCTATTAATTCATCCAGGCTGCTGAATACCCAGTCAACTCGCTTGTGATATACCAGGAATTCCGATTCCATATCACCATCCAGAACCAGGGAACAGGAGCCTTCGTCATAGGGGTAGAATTCGATAATTCGGGTCTTTAAGTCATCCTTGTTAAAATGATAGGTGATTTTCAATTCAGGGGTTCCGTGAGCACTATGAGCCTTTTCAGCATCTATTACAATGCCAATTAAACTCTTGTGGAAGTCTTCGAAATATTTCTTCTCCACTTCCTTACCATCCAGGAAGTAGGTTTGGTCTGATTGAACCTCACCTTCTTCCAATCCCTCATCAGTCCGGGTAATGCTGAGGGTGTGCTTCCTTCCCCTTCCTTCAATAATCACCTCGTCAATATCCTGAATATTGTACCACAATACATACTTATCCAGAATATCGAAGGGTTCAAAGCTTAAAAATTCAATGGAAGCCTCATCCATTAGATATACTCCCTCGGAATCACCGGTTTTAAAGTAAATTGTCCCATCCTCCAGGCTGCTGCCAAAAACCAGCTCCAAGGTATTTTCTTCATCCTCGATAATCAGGCTTAATCCGGGCTGATCCAGGCCATATTCACTGTAATCTGCAGGATGGTCATCTATAAACTCCCTGATTGTCAAATCGTTTATATTGCCCAGGATTTTCTTTAGTTTGTAGCTGTCTGCCCTCATGGTTGTCTTATATGGTTTGTTTATCTCAAGAATATCCTGATTATAACCAGACTGCTCTTCACCTGAATTCTTCTTACCGATAATCTCTATTTCCCTTTTGTCCTCCCCGGAAATATACAAATACTTAATGGTACTTAGGTCAATATCAGGCAAATCCCTGTTCCTGAATTCCGACAGGGAGTAACTCAGCCGCAGGCCGTGAAGGTCTGCTACTGTATATACCTTCGGATCCCCTTCCTTCATCAGGTACCAGGTTATACCATCTGCTGTTTTATTACCAAGGTACAGGGTGGTCTTTGTACCGTCTTGCAGGCTGACAGTCCCGATTACTGAAGGGTTTTCCAACCCGTATATGGAAAGATCCTGCGGATCCTCTTCCACTATAATTTCAGCAGTAAGGTCGGAAAAGCTTCCTGCCAGTTCGGTAACCTTTGATTGAATCAATTCTACCGGATAAGGCTTCGTAACTACCCATATTGTTTCAATGTCGGGTTCATCATTTTCTCCTGATCCCGAATCCTGTTCCTTTTTATCTGAAGCCCTGGTTTGTCTTTCAAAAACCAGTTCTTCCCCTGTATTCTTGTTTTTTAAAACAATTTGTGTAATTTTATTCTCATCCAGTTCCGAAATTTCAATAACTTCCTGCTCTGCCTGTTCATTTCCCCGGGAATGGGAAAGGTAGGCATACAGTCCGGCCAATACAGCCAATATCACAAGCAGAGCAATCATGCTGTGCATTCTTTTCATAGGTTACGCCTCCTCAGCCAGGTAACCAGCCCCAATATCATACATCCCAAAGGAATCACTATTAATGAAAGGGCAGCATAAATACGCAATTGGGTGGAGGTAACATTGAGCGGCTGAACACCCAGGCTTTTTGGACGTATGCTGATGGAATCCTCCCGTTCAAATATCCAGTTAAGGCTGTTCATAAATAAATCGGTACTGCTTTCCCATCCGGTATTCAGGAATTGAGAACTCCCGATAACTACAATTCGGGTCATGTATGTTTCATTAGCGGCATAATTATAGATATTATCCTCAATTGCTGCAGCTAACACAAATGAACCGGATTCATCATCTTCCTGCTTTTCCAGGCTTGTCTCTTCGCTGTCAGTTGATCTTGCATATGCCTTTTCTGAAGTAGTCAGCAAAGGCTGGATGGTGAGGGTATTTCTAACGGTATCCTGTACTTCAATTGCCTGTGCTCCGGGTATGATCACAGGAATGCCTTGATTTTTGATGGGAGCAACAATTTCATGGTCATTAATCTGAGGAATCAGATAAAGCGGGTTTCCGACTACATAATTGCCCTGCTCCCCTTCAATAACAAGGGAGTTGCTTAATTGAAAACCATAGGTCCGGAATACTGATTGGAAGTTGGCCATATCCTCCAGCCGCAGATTCATAAGAAAGATTGCCCTTCCCTTGTTTTCCAGATAGGCTTTTAATACATCGGCTTCCTCCTCGCTTAAATCCCTCTCCGGTCCATTGATAATCAATAGATCGGCATCCTCCGGCACCTTGTCAAGTCCTATCAGATTCAAGCTTTCCATATGGAAATTTTCAAGTTCCATCTGCCTGGCAGTGGCAGCGTCCAATGGTGCTTCACCGTGACCTTCCAATTGATATGCCACCGGCATAGATGCACCGCTTACAAACATAATTGCAGAGGTCAGCCTCTGCTCAACTGCCATGGATTCAACCTGGAGGCCGGAAGCAGTTTGGACAAAATTATACATATCGTATTGAGTTATTACACGGTAAACATCCCCGCATTCTACTATCAAACTGCCTGCTGAGAGCTGATCTCCGTCTTTAATGTATTTCTGAGCAGTTATGGGATCCCTTACAGGATCCATATATCCCGTACTGATGAGGCTGCTATAGGATGCATAGCGCTGCACAATTTCCTCCACTGCCGGATTGGTATTGCCTTCTTCACCGATATAATAAATCCAAATTTCATCTTCCAGATTGTCCAGCACTTTATAGGTTTGTTCCGATAGGGAATACAGCTTGTTCCAGGTAAGATCTATACGAACCGGAATCATGTCCACTACCAGGTTTACAACAATGAGAACAGCAATTACTATCAGTGTCATCAATGTGGCATAACTGCCATATTTGAATTTTCTGCTCTTGAAAGACTGAAAAACTTTTTTATTAGCAAATTTCATCCCTGTACCCCCTAGCTCCATCTCTTCTTTTCCAGCATCCGTACCGTAAGGTAAAGAAAAACCGTTGAGAAAGTAATATAGTAAACAATCGGAGTGAGGCTGAAAATGCCCATTGCAAAATCCTGATAGTGGCTGTGCAGGGCCAGCCAGCCAAATACCCTGCCAATGAAGCCGTTGTACAAAGACGGTTTTATTATAAAGCCTGCTGCCACAGCCAGAATTCCTATCAATAAGACACCGCCGCTGACGAATAAATTACGGGTGGCAGAATAAAAGACAAATGCAATAGCTGCCACTAAGATAAGTGCGAAAATCAAACCGGAGGTTTGGTCGGCAGGAAGGCTGCCGATAATTGCATCCATTAACCATAGTACGAGTAGAACGGTAAAAGTAGCAACTGCTGCAATAACCTGATTATCTGTAAGGGATGAAACAAATAATCCCACTGCAATCAATGCACTGCCAAGTAGGAAGAAACCAATATATCCTCCGATGATTTCCCCCCAGAAAATTGTTCCCATGGTGCTTAGAATCAAAGGATAGATAAAGGTTATGGCCAGGGTTATTAGAAAGACACTTACTGCCCCCAGGTATTTGCCCATAACAATCCTGCCAAGGCTGACAGGGCTGGTCAAAAGAAGTTGATCCGTTTTCTGCCTGGTTTCCTCTGCCATGAGACGCATGGTTAAAACCGGCACAATCAATAGAAATACAAATGTACTACTGGAGAGCACGCCGCTATATTGAGGGTTCAAAATTAAAAGATTGTTGGTTACAAAGAAAAGACCCACAAAGAATAAAAGCGAGGCCATAAATACATAGCCGGTCATGGATTTGAAATAGGTGAGGAATTCTTTTTTAATAATTGCCACCATATCAGCGTACCTCCTCTTCTTGCGTAGTGACCTGCAGGAAGATATCCTCCAGAGTCATATCCAAGGATTTCATCATAAGAATTGGACAGGACGCCTTGCTCATAGCATGAAACAAAGGCCTGCGAATATCGACATCGGGATCAGCCTCCACGATTAAATCGATGGTTCCAGGTTCTCTAACCCCCAGGGATTCTAAATTGTTTATTCCGTCTATCTCCTGTATAGCTTTGAGTATTAGATTTTCCTCTCCGGCTATGCGCAGATTGAGCTTACTGCTGTCCCCCAAGCCCCTGGATAGATTTTCAGGCGTATCACTGGCAACGATTCTGCCTTTGTTAATGATTATAACCCGCTCACAGACAGCACTTACTTCCGGCAGGATATGGGAACTCAGAATGACGGTATGATCCTTGCCCAGATCTTTGATGAGGTTGCGGATTTCAATTATTTGTTTGGGATCCAGTCCAACAGTAGGCTCATCCATAATAAGAACTTTCGGGTTGCCTATCAGGGCTTGTGCCAGGCCCACCCGCTGTTTATAACCTTTGGATAGATTTTTGATTAATCTTCCCCTTACATCGCCGATCCTTACCAGATCCATAATCCTTTCCCTGTTCTTTTTTCTGTCAGTGCCGGTTACCCTTTTTATATCACTGACAAAATCAAGATATTCATCCACGGTCATATCACCGTATAAAGGAGGAGATTCCGGAAGATAGCCTATCATTTTCTTGGCTTCCTCAGGCTGCTCCAGAATATCTATGCCATTAATAAGAGCATGTCCGTCCGTAGCTGAAATATAACCGGTTAGAATATTCATGGTAGTGGACTTTCCTGCACCATTTGGCCCGAGAAAACCCAGAATTTCCCCTTCACCTACGGTGAAATTAACTGAGTCCAAAGCAAGGTGCTGACCGTATTTTTTGGTCAGATTGTCAACCTGGATCAAAAATATCCCTCCAAATTCATAAGTTTAACTACATGCTTTTACAATTTTTTAAATTTGTCATAAAAAGTATTATAACATAAAAATTTTAACAAGATATGAATAATCTATTAATAACTGAGCGGAAAGGCGGGTATTTCCCTTTTGTGCCATAAGGATGCAGGAATAAAAAGAAAGATGCCACCTGTCAAGATATCTTATAACTCAACAAATAGGTGACATCTTTTAGTATACAATAGGAATTATACAACAGCTTATGGATAAACTAATATCTTATGTCAAGTTTTCTCCCCTCTCTGGAGGACTCATTTATCGTATCAATAATAACGGCTACCTTATATCCATCTTCAAATGTTGCTCCCAGCGGTGATACAGGCTTATCATTTGCAACACAATCAAGGAAATGCGCCAGCATATTAATATGCCCGTGTTCCCAGCCAAGTACATGTCCCTTCGGCCACCAAATATCCATGAAGGGATGATTCGGTTCTGTTACGCATATCTTCGTAAACCCTGTTACTTTCGGATTTACTGTATCTGAAAGATAAACATACAAGTAATTGGGTTCTTGCACATCCCACATAACACTTCCCTTTGATCCATAGATCTCAAATGAAAACTGACTGCGTTTTCCATTGGCCACGCCCAGGCTTTGTATTACACCGGTAGCATCGTTTGCAAAGTCCATCAATGCAAAAAAGCCTTCATCTGCTGTAACATCAATAATACCATTCCTTGATTCTCTGTTTCTATTATATGTTTTGGATATCCCGCTGACTGTTTCAATTTCGCCTATCAAAAACCTTGACATGTCAATCAGATGAGAGGTTATCCCCTGAGCTACTCCGGATCCTTTTATGTACCATATATCCTCCGCATGGGTATCTTCAGAGCTGCCATGATCCTGATAATAATTGCCTGAGAAGTGGTAAATTTTTCCCAGCTCTCCACTGTGAATTAATTCATAGGCAAGACGGACTGCAGGGAAAAAGCGATAATTGAAACAGCATAAATGTTTTACTCCGGCTCTTTCGGCTGCATCAAGCATTTCCTTTGCATCTTCCCTGTTTACAGCAAGGGGTTTTTCACAAATGACATGCTTACCCTTTTCTAATGCATCCATTGTAGGCTGGAAGTGCAAATGATCCGGGGTCACATTAT
>DUOI01000109.1 GCA_012838915.1 Clostridiales bacterium | reverse complement strand
TGTGGCAAAAGCCGGATATCAAAGTGTGATGATAGCTCCTACCGAGATTTTGGCAGCACAACATCTGCAATCCCTGTCCCATTTTATATATAAACTCGGGAGCGGGCACAATCTTCGTTTTAGATTATTAACCGGCAATTTGAAGGAAACTGAAAAGGAAGAGATAAAAGAAGCATTGCGTAATGGCGAAATCGATATTTTAATTGGTACACATGCTGTGATACAAAGCGATGTTGTATTTAGCAATCTGGGCCTGGTCATCACCGATGAACAGCATCGATTCGGTGTAAGGCAGAAAGAAATGCTTCAAAACAAGGGTAAGTTTCCACATATGCTTGTTATGTCCGCCACTCCTATCCCAAGAACCCTTGCACATATAGTCCACGGTGACATGGAAATATCTGTTATCGATGCATTGCCACCCGGGCGGGTACCGATAAAAACATATCTGGTGCACAGTGGATATCGGCGGCGGATTTACAGTTTTGTAAAAAAACATGCACTTCAGGGCAATCAGACTTATATTGTATGTCCTCTTGTGGAAGAATCGGAAAAGTTTGATTTACGGTCTGCTGAAGAAGTATATCAGGAGTTGACGGAAGGTCCTTTAAAGGGAATTAAGACAGGTCTTCTCCATGGACGGCTAAGTGCGGACAAAAAGGAAAGGATAGTACAAGCGTTTAAGAATGGAGAAATCCAGGTATTGGTAACTACCTTGGTCATTGAGGTTGGCATTAATGTACCAAATGCAATTATAATGATAATAGAGAATGCGGACCGTTTTGGTTTGGCTCAATTGCACCAGCTTAGGGGAAGAGTAGGCAGAGGAGGCAAATCATCCTATTGTATTCTGGTGACTGATACAAATGATGCCATGGCTTTGACCCGTTTACGGGTATTATTGCAATCCAATGACGGGTTTGAAATTTCGGAAAAGGATTTGGAATTGAGGGGGCCAGGAGATTTATATGGTTTGCGTCAGCATGGGATGCCTCATTTTAAAATTGCGAACCCTGTCAGAGATCATAATCTGTTTAAGGCGGCTGACGGGGCGGCAAAAGAGATTGTTAAGCATGCTGACAAAGAACAATTCAGCAGGATAATAAAATCAGTAATGAAAAAACAAAGCCGTGATTGGGATATTATTGCAGTCAACTGATGATATAAAAAAGACTGGTGACTGCTAGTCACCAGCGTTGGGAGAGGAGAAATTGAAGGAAGAGTTCTATGGGGAAAAATAGAAACTCTCAGTGGTTTTATTGTTTGCTGCATCCTTGAAATTATACATCCTGCTTCTTGTCCGCCATATGGAAATATGCTAGAATGAAAACAAAGATGGGAAATACGTCAATATTTGGAGGAATGGACACATAAATGCTGAGAATTATCTCAGGGGAACGCAAAGGCCGTGTTATTAAAACCGTAGCAGGAATCCGTACCAGGCCCACAACCGACAAAGTAAAGGAATCCCTTTTTAATATACTTCAGTCTAGGTTGCCCGGCAGTTATATTTTGGATTTGTTTTCCGGTACCGGTAATCTTGGATTGGAAGCTTTGAGTCGTGGTGCAGAGAAAGCAGTTTTTGTGGAGAAAAATCAGAAAGCCTTGCAAGTCTTGCATGAAAATTGTCTTTCTCTTGATTATGCAGAATACGCGGATATTCTTCCATATGATGTAAGAAAAGCATTGCCGCTTCTTTCTGAAAAAAGAATGCTCTTCGATATTGTTTTTATGGATCCACCCTATAATCAAGGCTTTGAGGTTCCTACCATACAATCCCTGGATAAAGACAATCTGGTCAGGCATAATGGCATCTTAGTAGTGGAGCACCTGGCGCAGCAGGAGCTGCCCCGGTGCATTGGCAGTTTTTCAAGATATGACTTTCGAAAATATGGAAACACTGCAATCAGTTTTTACAGAAAGGAAATTTGTCATCAATGAAAATAGCAGTTTACCCAGGCAGCTTTGACCCCATAACCAATGGACATTTGGATATCATTCAAAGGTCTTCACGGGTATTTGACAGACTAATCGTAGCAGTAGTCAAAAATCATAACAAAAAGCCTTTGTTCACAATAGAAGAGCGTGTAAGCCTGATAGAGAAGTCCATTGGCGGTCTTACCAATGTGGAGGTGGATCGTTTCGAAGGACTGCTTGTTGATTTTGTTTCAGCAAAAGGTGCAACGGTTATAGTAAAGGGATTGCGGGCAATGTCCGATTTTGAATATGAGTTTCAAATGGCATTGCTAAACCGCAAGCTTCAACCGGATATCGAGACAATATTTATGATGACTAATTATAAATATTCCTATCTCAGTTCCAGTATGGTCAAAGAAATAGCTGCATTGGAAGGGTCAATTGTAGATCTGGTACCGGAAACGATTAGGCAAGACATCATAAACAAATTATGCACAAAATCAGGGGGAGATAGTGAAATATGAATATGATCAGTCTTTTGGACATTCTTGAGGATGAACTGGAAAAGGGAGTGAATGTTCCCTTTGCATCGAAAGCTCTCATAGACCGGGAAAAATGCCTGGAAATAATTAAAGACATTCGCCTCAGCCTCCCTGAGGAAATTAAACAAGCCGAATGGATAAAAAAAGAACAACAGCGTATTCTTTTGGAAGCCCAAAAAGAAGCAGATACGATTACCAAGGAAACAGAACAACGAATCAGGGCTTTGGTAGATGAAAGTGAAATTACCAAGAATGCCTACCAGCAGTCAAGGGAAATTATTGAAACTGCCCAGAGCAACGCCAAGGAAATTCGTCTGGGTGCCAATGAATATGCAGACTCCATATTGGAAGAAGTAGAAAAATATCTTATGGAGCAGCTTGATATTCTGCGCAGCAACCGTCAGGAGTTAAATGTAAAGATAAGGTAGGCAGTTATCTTACAACTGCCTTTTTCCTTGATAAAATATTTTTCTTATCTGCAACCAAATACGAGAAAGTACAATGAACAAAAACAGCATTAACAAAGCTGTCAGCAGGAAGCCGATTGAGCACAGAAAAGCCTCCTTCCATCCAACAGGGCTGCTGGCAACGAGTGCGGGCTTAGAAGCTGCCATAGCTTCCGGATATAACAATGCAGTAAAGGGGAGTGAAAGGACAGCCGCCAAAAGGCCATGCAGGAACTTGCCTAAAATATAGATGCTGATTTTAACGCCTGTACCTGACAGAAAGCTGGCTGACTGTGCATGAATGGAAAGTCCGCTCCAGCCGATAACAAATGAAACCCCTGCTATCTTAGCTTGCATAGTAACTGCAGTTTCACTCACTAGTTTACTCCCTGTGGTTACTTCAAACAATCCTCCTGTCAATGCACGGAGCAAAGGCACATCGATGGAAAATGCTTTCATGGGAATGGCAGCAAGGGATGCCATCCAATCGATTATCTTTAAGTGCATCAGCAGGTTGGTCACCACTGAAAAAAGAATAATAAAACCGCCTACAACAAGAAGCACATTCACCGAGTTGCGCACAGCATCTCCCATTAAACGGCCAATAGGCCTGCCGTCTTTCTTGCGTGCACAATCCAGTGCAAGCAGGGCTTGATGCAAAATCGTCCGGCTGGATGGTTTTTTTTCGGAATACAGTGGCTTATGAGGCATTTTTGGCCTCCGGCAGCGGTAATTCCGGCTTCGATAATAACGAAAGCATAATCCCAGCAGGAAGGCAGCGGCATAATGGCTGATTAATATGACCATACCGCCTTCTCTTGTTCCCATCATTCCAATGGCAACCGCTCCAATCATGAACAGGGGGCCGGAGGTTGAGCAGAACATCAGGATTCTCTGTGCCTCAAGAGCAGTTAATTTTTTTTCCTTGAGAAACATGGCTGTCAGCCGGGCGCCGGTAGGATAACCGGATGTCATGCTCATTACCCAGATGAATGAGCTGTTTCCCGGACAACGAAAGAGAGGCTTCATGACAGGGTTCAACAATATCGAAAGAAAATCCACAACTCCTAAACCTGTCATAATCTCGGATGCAATAAAAAAGGGAAGCAGTGCGGGGAAAACCGATTGAAGGAAGACATTTAAACCAGATAAGGCTGACTGATAGGATTCCATAGGGAAAATCATAATTGCTGTCAACAGGATAAAAGCAGCCAGCCCTGGAAAGGCTGATTTCCATTTGCTTAAACTTCCTGACTCCATAATTTCCTCCATAATTATTACCTTGAACATGCTTCAACAGTTAAGTAAATCCAATAATATATTTATTAAAAGGGGAGTGATTCTATGAAACAAAAACCCAGGATTGGGCTGGCTCTGGGTGCAGGAGCTTCCAGGGGATTTGCTCATATAGGAGTGCTTCAGGTATTGGAGGAAATTGGCATCCGGCCTGATTACATAGCAGGCAGCAGCATAGGCTCTATAATAGGCGCTTTGTATGCTTCCGGAATGACACCCAAAATGATGGAGGGCATCGCCTGTAATATAGATGCGAAGCTCTGCTATGATTTGGGATTTTCCAGAAGGGGATTCATCCAGGGCAAAAAAATAGAAGAACTTATCAGGCTGTTGACAAAAGATAAAAACTTTGATGATTTGGATATTAACTTAGCGGTTACTGCGGTAGATCTTATTACCAATCAACGGGTTATTATAAGGGAAGGCAAGGTTTATAAAGGAGTACGCGCAAGCATTTCAATACCTGGCGTTTTTCAACCGGTTTTCGATGGTGACCGGGTATTGATAGACGGCGGAATTTTGGAGCGGGTACCTGTTAATGTGGTACGGGAGATGGGGGCTGATATTGTTATCGGGGTTGACGTGGCTTTCCGGGGCAATCACCGGCCACCCGAAAACTTTTTAGAAACCATATTGCAGACCATTGAGGTAATGGAGCTGGAAATAATCAAGCATACCATACCAAGTGAAGACATTATTATCTGTCCTGAAGTCTACCTAGCCAATCCCATATCATTGGATGGAATAGAAAACATCATAGAGGAAGGCAGAAGGGCTGCCTGGAAGGTTAAGAACGAACTAATGGCTTTAATTGACGAGTAAAATCCCTGTTGCCCTGCCTTCCAAGGGGGTTAAGCACAGCCAGACTGTATAAGTCGGTAGCCAGACAGTCGTAGGCAAACATTTTTTGAACATACCGGTTATAACGGGTGATATGAGCTGCCTTGGTAATAATCGGAACAGCCGCTGTTTCCTTTAACTTTCTTAATAATGGAGCAGCTTTTTTGGAAAAGGCCAGAATGCGTAAATAAGCCGGACCTGTTTCACTGTTCATATAACGAAATTCTTTGGTTGTCAGGTTAAGCAATCCATGAATCAAAATACGTTGAAGCCTGGTGTGAGTATATCTCCGGGTCTTGACCAAGGATAAAAAATCATCGAGGCTGGCAGCTCTGTGGGCTTGTTCTCTGATTCGGTTTTCCAACCCTTCTCCTACGTCCATCCAGGAAGCAATATCGGAGAGGCTGCTTCTTCGCAGGATGCCCAGAAACAAATCTTCCAATCTGTTATTTGTAACAGGTCCCATACCTTTATTAAAGGCATCGGACAAGATATTAAATACTGTTTCGGGCAGAGCATATCGTACCAAATCCGACATCCCATTTTTCAAGATTTCTCTCCGGATGGAAGCGGCGCTGGTAATCCCTTTTTTAATTCTTTGGTTAGAATAGGAAGAACGGATGCGGGGTATGGTCAGGGGAAGGATATTGCTATGGGTCAACTTTAAGGCTTTCAAATATTCAATTGCCAGAATGGAATTGCTTAAAGTCAATGCTTTTTTGACAACCGCAATATTATCTTTATGATTCTGCTTTTCAGCAGCTCTATTTGTAGAATTAAAATAATCAAGAATGGCGCGATATCGTGCAGCCGGGTAGGATAAGCCCTGGGCCAGATATCTTTTAAGCAGCGCTTTGTATTGCTCATCCTCTGTTATCAGAATGTCCGCAATTTGTTGAAGGAGTGTCAGATCTCCGATTTCACTGCCGAAACTGATATGAGTAATGAGACCCGTTTTATTCAATAATTGCACTCCACCATGGGCAAACACTTCAGCTGTTTGAACAGCATACACAGCAGGAAGCTCCAGTACCAGATCCACACCACAGCCAACAGCTGCTTCCGCACGAATCCACTTATCAGCAATGGCGGCTTCCCCACGTTGGGTAAATTGACCGGACATAACAGCAACGGTGTAATCGGCTTCTACTTCCCTCTTAGATCTATTTAGATGATACAGGTGTCCATAATGAAAGGGATTGTATTCTGCTATAATACCAAGGACTTTCATCATTCTGCTCCTCATGGATAGTTATTATTTGAAAAGGTATAATATTTATATCCGTTTTCTGGGATTATCCGTATCGATATTTTAACCTTAATTCAATGTTGGAACAAGGGTAACACGTGTTTTTTATTTTAATGGAGGATTTAGCGAATTTATGTAGAATAATTTTAAATTGGTTGTCTGATTCTTAACAACTCAGTAAGATACATACCATACAGATATTCGAAAGGAGTTATAAAATGAGCGTGCTAAAGAACATACGAGAAAGAGCAGCACAACACAATAAAACCATTGTTCTTCCGGAAGGAAATGACGACAGGATAATAGAAGCAGCTGCCATGATAACAAATGAGGGTATTGCAAAGGTTATTGTGCTGGGTAATCCTGAAGAGATTACGCAAAAAGCAAAAGCCAACGGCTGGAATTTAACAGGAGTACAGGTGGTTGATCACCTGAAATCCGATAAAATGGAACATTATGTGAAGGAGTTCACAGAACTACGAAAAAGCAAGGGCATGACCATAGAGCAGGCCACGGAAATTATGAAAGACCCACTTTATTTTGGTGCAATGATGGTAAAATTGGATGATGCGGACGGCATGACAGCAGGTGCGGTCTATGCCACAAGCGATGTGTTGCGCCCCGCTTTCCAGATCATTAAGACAGCGCCGGGCATACCCGTTGTATCCAGCTGTTTTATTATAGAAATGCCAGATGCCAAATTTGGTGCCAATGGTGCTTTTGTATACGGCGATTGCGGTGTGAACCCCGATCCTGATGCACAGCAGCTGGGAGCAATTGCAGTTTCAACCGCAATGACCATGAAACAGGTTGTAGGATATGAGCCCATAGTTGCTCTTTTATCCTATTCTACAAAGGGAAGTGCGGAGCATCCCAGGATAGATAAGGTTCGGGAAGCAACTCGGATTGCCCGGGAGATGGCTCCCCAGTTTCTTTTTGACGGTGAGCTGCAGGGAGATGCTGCTTTGGTTGAGGATGTTGCAAAAAGCAAGGCACCGGGAAGTAAGGTGGCTGGAAGAGCCAATGTTCTGGTATTTCCCGACCTGGATTCCGGAAACATTGCCTACAAGCTGACCCAGCGTTTGGCCGGAGCTGAGGCAGTCGGCCCGATCTGCCAGGGATTGGCCAAGCCGGTAAATGATTTATCCAGAGGCTGCAATGCAACGGATATCATGAATGCGGTAGCCGTTACAGTTCTGCAGTCAGTATTATAGGGGGGTGTATTTAATGAAAGTATTGGTTATAAATGCAGGTAGTTCTTCCTTAAAATATCAGTTGGTAAATACAGAAGATGAAAGCGTTCTGGCTAAGGGAAATGCTGAACGAATCGGCATATCGGATTCCTGCCTGAAACATACACCTGCAGGAAAGGACAGAGTAGAGCTAAAAGCTGAATTCAAAGATCACACCGATGCCATCAAAATGGTGATGGAAGCACTGCTCCATCCCGAATATGGTGTAATCAAGGATATGAGCGAAATTGGAGCGGTGGGACACCGCGTTGTTCATGGCGGCGAGAAATTCTCCGAATCCGTACTGATAAATGATGAAGTAATGGAGGCCATTCGTGATAATATTGAACTGGCTCCGCTGCATAATCCTGCCAATATTATGGGGATTGAAGCCTGCCGAAAAATCATGCCGGGCGTCCCCAATACAGCAGTATTTGATACGGCATTCCATCAAACCATGCCCAAAAAGGCATTTTTGTATGCTGTTCCCTATGAAGCCTATGAAGAATACGGCGTCCGACGTTATGGTTTCCACGGAACATCTCATAAATATGTTGCATTGCGGGCAGCCGGCATATTAAATAAACCAATTGAATCACTGAAGATTATTACATGCCATTTGGGAAATGGTTCAAGTATTACCGCTGTAAAAAACGGTAAATCTGTTGACACCAGTATGGGCTTTACGCCATTGGAAGGCGTTCCTATGGGTACAAGGTCAGGCAATATCGATCCGGCGATAATCAGCTATATGATGGAAAAGAAAAATTTAACCGCTGAGCAGGTAAATGAAACCCTGAACAAGCGTTCCGGCGTGCTGGGTTTATCAGGAGTCAGCAGTGATTTCCGTGACCTGGCCAGTGCGGCTAAACAAGGCATAGAGAGAGCGAAAATAGCGCTGGATGTATTTGTCTATCAGGTCGAAAAATTCATTGGTGCTTATGCCGTAGCAATGGGTGGCGTGGACTGTATCGTATTTACCGCTGGAATCGGTGAGAACACCCCGGAAATCCGGAAAGGGGCATGCGCCAATCTTGGATTCATGGGCATCAGGATAGATAAGGAGAAAAATAACAATATCCCCGGCAATACCAAAGAAGGAATAATCAGTACAGATGACTCCAGAGCAGCTGTTATGGTAATTCCTACAAATGAAGAATTGATGATCGTCCGGGAAACAATGGATTTGCTCAGGGAGGTTTAATTCTTTAGACAGACTGCTTGACAAAAGACCGGGAGAAACCTATAATAAGAAGTCGTAAGTTACGAGGTGAAGTTCTTGGTTGTTGATGTTTCTGATATCCTGAAGGAAATTGGTGCGAGCAAAAACGTTAATTGCAGTATCGTTCTTAAGGATATCACTTGGCAGGGGGAGCCCTTACAATTCAGAAAGCCTTTAACTATAACGGGCAGTCTGACCAACAGCGGCAGTATACTGCTTCTGAATGCAAATGTACGGGGAACGGTCATTTTTCAGTGCGGGCTCTGCCTGGAAGCCTATGAACAAAACCTAGAATTTCCAATTGAAGCAAGGCTGAAAAAGCCCTCTCAAAAAAACAATGTAGATGATTTCGTATATGAGGGTAATGAATTTGACCTATCAAAAATAGTGTGGGAATTTCTTTTACTGGAGATCCCCACCAGAAGGTGTTGTCAGGAAAACTGCAAAGGTCTGTGCCCGGAATGCGGGGCTAATAGAAATAAAAAAACATGCCATTGTATCAATATTGAGGAAAACGATCCGGATCTTGCGTTGGATGAACGACTGCAGATTTTGAAGGATCATTTCTCCACACGGGGCAAGGAGGTGTAGGAAAATGGCTGTACCTAAAAGAAAAACATCCAAGGCAAGAAAAGACAAAAGGAGAGCTAACTGGAAGCTGACCGCTCCCGGTATTGTCGAATGTCCGCAATGCGGAGAAGCAAAGCTCAGCCATCGCATTTGCAAGAAATGTGGATACTATAACAAAAAACAGGTTATAGAAGTTGCAGAATAATCTAATCAATCAAAGAGCACCCTTTCAGGGGTGCTCCTCTTTTTTCGGATACCAGACATGTTAAATATAGAATAAGGTATTGCAAATCCCATTCAACTCCTATATACTAGTTTTAGCATCAGGTACTAGTAACAGATAGTACGATGTAGCAATACCTTTTTAGAGGTGAAAGTATGGCAAGAAGCACTATGCCCAAAAAAGAGAGGCAGCAAGCTCTAAATGACATCCTGCGGGAAGACCCCTTTATAACCGATGAAGAACTAAGTGAAATCTTTAATGTTAGCATTCAGACCATTCGTTTGGATCGGCTGGAATTAGGTATTCCGGAGCTTCGTGAACGGATTCGCTCTGTCGCTGCGGAAAACCAAAATAAGCTTCGAACCATCGATGCCAAAGAGGTAATTGGAGAAATTGTAGATTTGGAACTGGGTGTCAGTGGTATCTCTATTCTGCAGACCACAGAGGAAATGGTATTTGAACGGACGCAAATAGTTCGTGGTCACTACATCTTTGCCCAGGCAGAATCATTGGCTATTGCAGTAATTGATGCCAAAGTAGCTTTAACAGGTGTAGCCAATATTAAATACAAAACTCCAATTTTCGCCGGAGATAAGCTGGTGGCAAAGGCTCAGGTCATCCGGACCAGGGGCAATAAGTATTTTGTTTGGGTTTTCACCAAAGTCCGTCAGCAGGAGGCTTTCAGAGGCAAATTCATATTAGTAAGCATTGGGGAAGACAGGAGGGAAAGTCAGTGAAGATAATCGTAGACGGTATGGGAGGGGATTTTGCTCCTCATGAAATCGTAAAAGGCAGTTTGGAAGCAGTAAAGGAGTATGGAGTAAAAATCACTTTAACCGGTGACAGTAAAAGACTGGAGCAGGAGCTTAATAACCTGAATGCACCCATGGATTCTTTTGAAATCATACATACTTCTCAGGTTATAACCATGGAAGACAGTCCGGTGAAAGCCATCAAAAGGAAAACTGACAGCTCACTGGTAAAAGGCATGTTAATGCTGCGGGAGAATTCCGACAGTGTTCTGGTTTCAGCAGGCAGCACAGGTGCCTTATTGGCCGGTGGTTTGTTGAAAGTCGGCAGGATTAGAGGGATTGACCGTCCTGCACTTACTTCCCTGCTGCCCTTCAGGAAAAAAAGCACACTATTGCTGGATATGGGAGCCAATACCGAATGCAAACCCGAAAATTTGGCTCAATTTGCCTTGATGGGTACGATTTACATGGAAAGTGTAGTAGGAAGAAAGAATCCTTCCGTAGGGCTCCTGAATATTGGCACTGAGGAAACCAAAGGCAGTGAGTTATATAAAACCGCTTACCGGATGATGAAAGAAATGAAAGGTATTAACTTTATTGGAAATGTAGAAGCAAGAGATGTGCCGGAGGGGGTTGTGGATATCCTGGTATGTGACGGCTTTACAGGCAATATTGTACTTAAATACACCGAGGGATTGGCAACAAGTCTGTTTACTATGCTGAAGGATGTGATGATGCAAAATACCCTAAGTAAGCTGGCTGCTTTGGTACTGAAACCCAGGCTGCGGCAATTCAGCAAAAAAATGGATTACACCGAGATTGGCGGCGCTCCTCTTTTGGGTATTAACGGTGGGATAATAAAAGCCCATGGCAGTTCCAACGCAATAGCTATTAAGAATGCAATCCGCCAGGGAATACTTTTTCTTGAAAATGGTGTTTTGGAACGAATTAGAGCGGCTGTAACGTCAGCTGAGGAGGATGAGCTATGAAGCCGGTCCTGTTTTCTTCAGGGATTATTGGCACCGGTTCCTATGTTCCTGAAAAAGTCATCACCAACCAAGATCTGGAGAAAATCGTTAATACATCTGATGAGTGGATAACTTCTCGTACAGGAATACGGGAAAGAAGAATTGTTAACGATGAACAGGCTACCTCGGATTTAAGCACTATTGCAGCTAAAAGAGCCCTTGAGGATGCTGGTCTGAATGCGGAAGAAATTGATTTGATTATCGTTGCCACCATCACACCGGATATGAGTTTTCCTTCTACCGCATGCATTGTGCAGAATAACATAGGTGCGGTGAGGGGTGCAGCCTTCGATTTGGAAGCAGCTTGCTCCGGTTTCCTGTATGCGCTGAATGTTGCAAACCAGTTCGTGGCAACCGGTTTTTATAAAAACATTCTGGTTATCGGTGCGGAATGCTTAAGCCGTATTACCAACTGGAAAGACAGAAGAACATGTATACTATTCGGAGACGGTGCAGGTGCGGCTGTCGTAAGCAGAGTGGAAGAAGGGTATGGCTTCCTTTCCCATTATATGGGTGCAGACGGCAATGGAGGGGATTCTCTCAATTTAAAAGCCGGAGGCTCCAGGCTTCCGGCTTCCATGGCTACCATCGAGCAGGAGCTGCATTATATTCATATGGATGGCAGTGAGGTATTCAAATTTGCAGTAAGGATTATGGCATCAGCTGCAGAGGAAGCCATTAAAAGAGCCGGCATCACAAAAGAACAGATTGATTCGTTAATACCACATCAGGCCAATATACGTATTATTAAAGGAGCAGCCAAGCGACTTAACCTAGGTATGGACAAAATATTCGTTAACTTGGATCATTACGGAAACATGTCCGCTGCTTCCATTCCTGTAGCTTTAGATGAGGCAGTTCGTTCGGGCAAGATCAGAAAAGGTGATAATGTCTGTATGGTGGGATTTGGCGGCGGCCTTACCTGGGCATCAAATGTATTGAAATGGGCTGTAGATACAGAATAATAAAAGGTGAAAGGCAGGTTGGCCGATGAAAATAGCTTTTATCTTTCCCGGACAGGGAGCCCAATACATAGGCATGGGCAAGGACTTATATGATAATTTTGACATTGTAAGAAAAATCTTTGATAATACCGATCGAATTTTAAATGAAGAATTTGTTAACCTGGTTTTCAACGGGACCGATGAAGACATAAAAAGGACTGAGAACACGCAGCCGGGTATTTTAATGGTCAGCACTGCCATTTCAGAATTGCTGCAGAATGAAGGAATACACCCGGTTATGACTGCCGGGCTCAGCCTTGGAGAATACAGCGCATTGGTAACTGCAAAATCCTTAAGCTATGAAGATGCCCTTCTACTGGTAAGAAAAAGAGGCCGGCTTATGAATGATGCCTTTCCTGCGGGGAAAGGAGGTATGACAGCGGTTTTGGGTTTGGAATCCGAAAAGCTGTTAAAATGCTGTGAACAAGCATCTGAATACGGTGTGGTAACTATAGCAAATCATAATTGTCCGGGTCAGCTGGTATTATCCGGGGAGGCTTCCGCAGTGGAAGCTGCTTCCAGATATGCTGTGGAAGCCGGTGCAAAACGGGTGATGCCCCTGCCGGTAGGCGGCCCCTTTCATTCCCCTTTGCTCATATCGGCAGGGGAAGCGCTGGCAGAGGAATTAGAAAAAATACCTATACGCATTCCGGAAATACCGGTTGTCTCCAATGTAACTGCGCAACCTGTAGGAAGTGAAGAAGAAATTCGTAAAAGATTGGCACAGCAGGTCAGCAGTCCTGTGCGCTGGGAAGATTCAATCAGGTATATGCTCTCTCAGGGTGTCGACACCTTTATTGAGACAGGTCCCGGTAAGGCATTGACCGGTTTTATGAAGAGGATAGACAAAACTGCAACTGTGTATAATTTACAAGACATGGCTTCCTTGGAAGAGGTATTGGATTCAATCCTGGCTGGTTTGGAGGGAAGAGTATGAATTTATCGGGTAAGGTTGCACTGATAACTGGAGCTTCCCGGGGTATCGGGAGAGCTTGCGCAATAAAAATGGCAGAGCTGGGAGCAGATGTAGCAGTAAATTATTCCAGCAATCGAGCACTGGCTGAAGAGGTCGTAAAGCAGATTTTAAATATGGGCAGGAAGGCCGTAGCTATTCAGGCCGATGTCTCCAAACAGAAAGAAGCGGAGGATATGGTAAAAAGAACCATAGAAGCTCTTGGCAGCCTGGATATTCTGGTAAACAATGCCGGAGTAACAAGAGATGCACTCCTCATCAGAATGAAAGAAGAGGAATGGAGCAGGGTGCTGGATACTAATTTGAATAGTGTTTTTTATACAACCAAAGCAGCAAGCAAATACATGATGAAGAAACGTCAGGGAAGAATCATAAATATATCTTCGGTTGTCGGTGTTGCAGGAAATGCAGGGCAGGCCAACTATGCTGCCTCCAAGGCAGGTATCATCGGTTTTTCCAAATCCGTTGCGAAGGAATTGGCTCAGAGAAATGTGCTGGTAAATGTTATTGCACCCGGTTTCATTGAGACCGATATGACGGATGTCCTGAATGAACAGCAAAGGGACGCAATCCTGTCCGCCATTCCACTTAGAAGATATGGTAAGCCGATGGATGTGGCAAAAGCTGCCGCTTTCCTTGCATCGGATGAAAGCTCCTACCTGACGGGTCAGGTAATATATGTTGACGGCGGAATGAATATGTAATAATATGTTAACGTGTTGCATATTATTTGCATTGTGTTGCCTGAAGGGAGGTGAAATGGCATGTTCGAAAAGGTTAGAGATATTGTAGCTGAACAGCTGGGTGTTGAACCAAGTGAAATAACTCCGGAATCTTCCTTTGTGGATGATTTGGGTGCGGACTCTTTGGATATCGTTGAATTAATTATGGCTTTGGAAGAGGAATTCAACATGGAAATTCCTGATGAAGAGGCAGAAAAGATTTCCAAGGTCGGTGATGTTGTAGAATACATCAAATCGCATTCTTAATATTTAATTCCGATCGGATTCCCATTGCCGGGAATCCGATCACTCATCCAACAGCACTTATTTGAATTATTTTCTTCAAAAACAGCACTTATTATTAAATGAGCGAATTTCATATTCTACAAGCCAGTAAAACAGCGAATTGCAGAAAGCAAGAAAACTGTTTTA
>DUOI01000108.1 GCA_012838915.1 Clostridiales bacterium | reverse complement strand
TCCTCCACCTATATCAAGTTGCCTCCCTTCTTTGAGAATATGGAGTTACAGCCCGAAGAGGTGAAAAACATTTCAGGTGCAAATGTTCTGGCTATCCTTGGCGACTCGGTTACAACAGATCATATTTCTCCGGCAGGCAGCATTCCGGAGACCTCTGATGCCGGAAATTATCTTACTTCGCAAAATGTTGCTCCGCAGCATTATAACTCCTATGGTTCCAGAAGGGGTTCACATGAAGTAATGATGAGAGGTACCTTTGCCAATATCCGTATCAGAAACAGAATGGTTCCCGGTGTGGAGGGAGGGTATACCAGACACATACCCAGCAATGAAGTAATGTCAATATACCAGGCTGCCATGAAGTACAAAGAACAGAACACCCCCTTGATTGTAATAGCAGGCAAGGAATATGGAACCGGAAGCTCAAGGGATTGGGCAGCCAAAGGAACCGCCCTGCTCGGGGTCCGTGCTGTAATCGCTGAGAGTTTTGAGAGAATTCATCGCAGCAACTTAATTGGAATGGGAGTACTCCCTCTTCAGTTCATGGAGGGAGAAAATGCAGCATCGCTGGGACTTACAGGCGAGGAAACCTTTGAGATTACCGGATTTGATGCACTTGCTCCCAATGCATTAATGAAGGTAACAGCCATCAATAAAGATGGAAGTACAATGCAATTCCAAGCCAAAGCCAGGCTGGACAGCAATGTAGAGCTGGATTACTACAGGCATGGCGGCATATTGAATATGATACTGCGAAACTTTCTGGATTGACAACAGGGAAGGAATGAGATATTTGCCTGACGCTAAGAAAACCGTTTATGTATTCGGCCACAAGAATCCGGATACTGACTCCACCTGTGCGGCAATAACTTATGCCTGGCTGAAAAATCAGCTGGATTCCGACAAGGAGTATATACCGGCTGTTTTAGGCAATATCAATTCAGAAACTTCTTTTTGCCTGGAATACTTCGGCATAAATATGCCGATTAAATTGGAGAGCCTGAAGCCCAGGGTGGCTGATATGCGGCTGGAGCGCATTCAACCGGTCCATGAGCAGGATTCAATATTGGAGGTTGTTCAAAAAATCGTTACAACCAGCGGTAAAACCCTGCCGGTAGCGGATGATAAAGGCCGGTTAATGGGGATAATATCAATTACCGACCTGGTCCCTGCCCTGATTTCGTCGCAGCAAAACCAATTCAAAGAACTGGTGATCCCTGTCTCCAATCTTCTCCATGTACTTGAATTATCTAAAATTCAGGGGCATTTGGAGGATGATGTGTTCCGAGGCAATGTATACGTTTTCAGCGACCTGACCTACTATAGCCGAATTGCCAAAAATGGCCTCATCATTTGTAATCGCCATGAATTTGGTACCGGCTTTATGTTTTCACTGGAGCCGAAGTATATAATTGTAGCGGATGTGGAAGATAATTCCGCTATTGAGCCAATAAAGGATTATAAGGGAGTTATTTTTACTTCCAGAAAAAATATTTATGACCTGGTACAGGCAGTGAATCTTGCACTGCCTGTTTCCAATCTTATTAAGAAAGAAAATCTCGAATACTATGCACTCTCCGAAGAAATTGAAGATGTCAGGAAAAACATGATTACTTCCAAATACAGAAGCTATCCGGTTGTTAATGAGCACGGCAAAATAGTTGGGATGTTTTCCCGCAGCAATCTGATGGATGTCAGCCCAAAGGAGGTCATCCTGGTAGATCATAACGAAAAGGGTCAATCCATTGACGGCATTGAAACCAATAAAATTTTGGAAGTTATTGATCACCATAGAATATCGGATTTCCAAACAATGGGTCCGCTTTTTTATCGGGCAGAACCGGTGGGCAGCACCAACACCATTATTTGCAAAATGTATCTGGAGAACGGCATTGAAATTCCCAAACCTATGGCAGGCCTTATGCTAAGCGGCATCCTGTCCGATACCCTGATTTTCAAATCTCCTACCTGTACGCCGGAGGATAAAAGGCTTGCTGAGCATTTGGCGGAAATAGCAGGTGTGAATATCCAGAAATATGGAATAAGAATGCTGTCCAAAGGGGAAAGCCTGGAAGGTATTCCGCCCAGAACTATTATAACCAGGGACATGAAGAAGTTTATTATGGGCAATTACAAGGTATCAGTATCCCAGGTAAATGTAGGCGATATTGAAGCATACAAAGAGATCCTCGGACATATGAAAGCGGAGCTGGAATCCGTATGTAATGATAATAATCTGGATCTTTCCGTCCTTATGCTCACCAGCCTGGTAATGGGAGGTACGGAACTGATAGTAGCAGGTGAGGAAAAATGGCTGGCCCAGGCAGCATTTAATATGGAAAAAGGAAAGGATGATGTTTTTATTAAGGGCATGTTTTCCAGAAAAAAACAAGTTGTACCCAAATTGATGGCAATGGCTTACACTTGATTGTAATATTGTTATGTGGGATCATCCATTTTTGTTTAAATAATTTGTTTTATTACTTCATCCGGGGAAACAGCGGGAATCACTCCCCGAAAAAAAGGACTTGTTCTCTTCCAATACATCCTCCAAAGGACATAAGGATGTTTTTTTTGTTTAAATGTAATCTATATCTCATTATTTACATAATACCGTAATGTTAGCAATAAAGAAGGAATTTTGTAGTAATTTGTAGAATTAAATACATTTATTATAATTGCTCTTTTTTAAAATTTTTATATATAGATCGTAATATCGACTTATCAAGGGAGTGTTTTCTATGAAGAGGCAATTTTTTTTGTTTACCCTGGTATTGGCTATGCTAATAACATTGATTGCATGCAGTGGTCAAACAGGCACACATAAGGACAATGGGGATGTAACAGATGGAATGTCAAGCAGTTCTGAAGACAATTCTTTACCTTCCGATAATAAAAATTTAATGGGGAATACAAATGGAAATCTCGTTAATGGAGGCCGTGTGGCGGTTTCAGGGCAGTGGATTTATTATAGTCTATTGGATGGAATATATAGGATGAAAACTGACGGAACAGAAGGAGAGATGATATGTAGTTGGGAAACGAATACAAATCCATCACCTTTATGTATTATTGGTGAGTGGATTTATTATAAAAGATTTTGCCCGTTTAAAATTAAGATTGACGGTTCAGAGCAACAGCAAATCAGTGAATTTGAATATATAGGGTCATTTAGAGTAATTGACGGTTGGATGTATTTTGGAAGCGAATATAAGATGAAAACGGATGGGTCTAACGTACAACAGATAAATGAGAAAAATTGCGCATCGGGTAACACAGTAAATATTGTTGATGGCTGGATTTATTATTATGACAAAGATGAACAGGGAAGTGATTCTATTTTTAAACTTAAAATTGATGGTACGGACAAACAAAAAATATATTCCGGCAGAACAGATAATATGATAGTAGATGGTGATTGGATATATTATGAGGAATATGATAGTAAAGACTTATATAAAATGAAAACTGACGGTTCAGATAATCAGTTAATTGTAGAAGAAAATAAGATATTATCCCTAAATATTGATGGCGACTGGATTTATTATGGAGGCAGCGACGAGTCAGGAACCCGAAGTTTGTGTAAAATCAAAACTGATGGCTCGGATAAACAAGTGCTGTATGCAGACAACGCTACAGGCATATGTATTATTGAGGATTGGATATATTATGGCATAAACGGTGATTCCATGGAAACATTATACAGAATCAGAACAGATGGTTCTGACAGACAAGTGATATCAGGCGGGAAAAAGAACTCTATAGAAGGTAATGACGAAACAGAAGAACCATCAAGCCCACGTAAGAATGGGCATGATGAAGGGGGAATAACGCAAAAAACAATTGATTTAAATAATACATATACCACTAGATTCGGCGAAATTAATGCGATTTCCTATCCATCTTTTATGTTTGACTATTTAGACCGCTGGACAATTTCTCAAGAAGAAGTTACTCCATTGACAGAACTGGTAGTACTTAAAAACGATAGAGGAGTTGAAATTACATTTGCGTATTTCAGCAGCTCTATACCCGTGCATGGTACGAGTAACGCCCTTATGTTGAGGGTAGATGTTTCAAAAGTTGCGGATTCAAATTTTATTCCTGGTTATGTGCAGGCAACTAACCATTCCGATTTGGGGCCTTTCATGGTTGCTAAACTAAAAACATCCGGAACATTGGATATGATGACAGATTCCGATTTTACGGATATAGATGGTGGCATTGCGTTTGCTGTTTTACCAGAAACAGAGGTCGGAGAAAGAACTGCAAGAGGGCTGTTTATCGGAGAGTTTACCTTCGATTACAGTGGTTCTGTATCGTTTACTTGTTCTGCCCCAGAGGGTAGATTTACGGAGGAGGAAGAAAAGGAAGTGATTGCAATTTTAGCAAGTTTTAGAAATGAACCATAAAGGCTGTACCATTGCAGATAGATAACTGGATAGAAAGCTGGCTTTTGAGGGTATAATGTAATACTGGAAATGTATTATGAAGGGAATGGAGCCAAATGAAGAGCGCAGATAAGTCCCGCAACAGATTAATCCATGAGAAAAGCCCTTACTTATTACAACATGCCCATAACCCTGTGGACTGGTACCCTTGGGGTAATGAAGCTTTCGACAAAGCCAAAGCCGAAGATAAACCAATCTTTCTATCCATCGGATACAGCACCTGCCACTGGTGCCATGTTATGGAACGGGAATCCTTTGAGGATGAGGAGGTAGCGAGTGCGCTAAATCAAAGCTTTATCAGCATTAAGGTTGACAGGGAAGAAAGACCTGATATCGATACCATATACATGTCCGTATGCCAGGCTTTGACCGGGCAGGGAGGATGGCCGCTTTCCGTTTTCATGACCCCGGACAAAAAGCCCTTTTATGCAGGGACCTATTTTCCAAAAAACACCCGTTACGGAAGAATTGGTTTTCTTGAATTGTTGGAACGGATTAGCATGCTTTGGTCAGAGAATAAAGAGGAATTGAAAGAATCTGCTGAAAAAATACTGACTGCAGTGCAAAACAGCTTTATGGATGAGGTCGATCAGGCAGATGGAGTGAGCCGTTTAGATGCAGTACATGCTGCATTTGAACAATTAAAACGTTCATTTGACCGCCGGTACGGGGGATTCGGCTCTGCTCCAAAGTTTCCATCGCCCCACACCTTACTCTTTCTGTTTAGATATTGGTACCGCTATAAAAATGAAGCAGCATTGGATATGGCATCTGATACATTAAAAGCTATGTACCGCGGAGGCATTCATGATCACATCGGTTACGGATTTTCCAGGTATTCTACTGATGACAAATGGCTGGTACCTCATTTTGAAAAGATGTTATATGATAACGCATTTTTAGCTGCTGCCTATTTGGAATGTTTTCAAGCAACTAAGATACCGTTAATGAAAAGGGCAGCGGAGGAGATATTCGATTATATATTGCGGGATATGGCTTCTCCGGAAGGCGGGTTTTATTCTGCAGAAGATGCAGATTCCGAGGGAGTTGAAGGCAAATTCTATGTATGGACCCCTGAAGAAGTAAAAAAAGTTTTGGGAGAAGAGGGGGGCAAAGAATTTTGTCTTGCCTATGATATAACTGAACAAGGAAATTTTGAAGGAAAGAATATTCCCAATCTGATAGGGGCATCCGAAGAGCAACTGGAAAGCGCAGTCCAATATGATTATATGCGGGAATTGCTTTTTCAGGCCAGAAGCAAGCGGATACATCCGCACAAGGATGACAAGATACTTACTGCATGGAACGGAATGATGATTGCAGCTTTGGCCATGGGAGGCAGATTTTTAAACAATTCACGCTACACCAACGCAGCTGTCAAAGCCTACAACTTTATTATAGACTATCTGCAGAGGGAAGATGGCAGATTGCTGGCAAGATACCGCGATGGACATCCCGGTATTCTCGGCTATGCAGATGATTATGCTTTCCTGATATGGGCATGCATTGAACTATTCGAAACAACCGGCAAAGTAGAATACCTGAACAAGGCTATTGAACTCAATGAAGGGTTGATGGAATATTTTTGGGACAAAGAAACTGGCGGTCTGTTCCTGTATGGCAGGGATGGGGAGCAATTGATTTCCCGGCCAAAGGAGATTTATGACGGGGCAACACCCTCCGCCAATTCCCAGACGGTATTAAACTTAATGAAACTATCCGGTATATTGGGAGAGCCGGAATATGCCAGCAGGGCTGATGACATTTTAACTGCATTCAGCAGCAAAATAAACAGTTATCCTAGAGGGTGCTGTCACTCATTGTCCGGTATTTTATATGCTTCAGGTGCTTCCCGTGAAATTATAATTATCGGCGGTAAGGATGATGAAGAATACCATAAAATGATGAAAGCGGCGCACTCTTCATATAATCCATTCGGAATAGTAATAGGGTATACGGGTAATGAAGATAATGATAAGCCGGCAGATATGATTCCAGGAATTGAGGGTAAAGTTATGGTGGATGGCTCGGCAACAGCATATGTTTGTGAGAATTTTGCCTGCAAAGCGCCGGTAACCACAACAAACCAGCTGATAAAGCAATTGGGACAGTCTTAATTTTGGAGAATCCAGACCTAAGCATTGATGATTTTTTTCATTTGTAACCTTATTGGTTTTTGAATCGTCTAAATATATAAAAACAAAAACCAATAAGGAGGGCTATTAATATGTTTAAGCGTAAAAGCAATATCGCAAAAACAATCAGTATTATTATTTTGGCTTTATCCATCTTATTTACACTTCCTGCAAATAGTGTGTCAGCAGCAGGAGGCCTGTCAATTTACACTACCTATCCCAGCATCGCAGCAAAACCAGGTGAAAATGTGCAAACGGACATTACACTCTCCAATAATACCGGCAGCGGCATGACTGTCAGTTTGGATCTTGATTCGGTGCCGGAAGGCTGGGAGGCATTTCTGGAAGGCAAAGGCAGAATTATTGATAAAGTATACGTTTTAGACGAGGATGTAGATATAAGTCTGACAGTCATAATACCGACAGATGTAAAAGAAGGTAAATATTCTGTAGCACTGAATGCCTCATCAGGAGAAGCAAATGATCGCCTTGTCATGGAATACGACATTAAATCCGATATTGAAAATAAAGGAACACTTACAACCAATTATACTGAATTAACAGGTTCCAGCGATACAAGCTTCAAGTATGAAATTAAGGTAAAAAACAATAAAAGCGAGTCGCAGTCATATGGTCTGTCCGCCCAGACTGAGAGGGGCTGGCAGGTAAAATTTATTGCTAAGACCGACAGAAAACAAATTGCAAGTATACCGGTGGAACCAAATCAATCAGCAGAAGTGGAAGTTGAAATAACGCCGCCTGCCAATGTCAGTGCAGGGGAGTATGTTATACCGGTTGAAGTATCCTCAAGGAATGAGACTCTCACCACAGAACTCAAAGTGATTATAACCGGAAGCTATGGAATGGAACTGACTACTCCTACCGGAAGACTAAATGCTGAGACAGTAGCGGGTAGGAAGCAATCAGTTGATATAGTTATACATAATACCGGCAGTACGGAGCTTAAGGGGATTAAACTTTCATCAATGCAGCCGGACGGATGGGATGTAGAATTTGAACGCGATGTGATTGATTCTGTCGCACCTGCAGAATCTGCCACTGTAAAAGCATTTATTCAGGCAGATGAAAAAGCCCTGGCCGGAGATTATGTTGTAAAAATTTCTGCGGAGACACCGGAGGTAGTTAGTTCAGCTGAATTCCGGGTGATGGTAAAAACCTCAACACTATGGGGTGTTGTCGGCATCCTGGTGATTATTGTTTTAGTAGCAGGCCTATACTGGGTATTTAAAAAGTATGGGAGACGATGAGGATGAATAAAAATGTAATGATCAAAACAGAGAACCTGACAAAAAATTATGATGATGTTACTGCTGTAAACAGTTTGAATCTGGAGATATTTGAAGGGGAAATTTTTGGGCTGCTGGGTCCAAACGGTGCCGGCAAAACCACAACAATTCTGATGCTGCTGGGGCTGACAGAACCAAGCGAAGGTGTTGCAACCATTAATGGTTACAACACAACCAAAGAATCCATCCATATTAAAAAAATGGTTGGGTATTTGCCTGATCATGTCGGGTTCTATGAGGATATGACTGCAAGAGAGAACCTGAGATTCACAGGACGGCTTAACAATCTCAGTGATAACGAAATTGAAACAAGAATTGATACTTTATTGGAACGAGTAAAATTATCAGACGTGAGTGACAGAAAAGTAGGCACTTATTCCAAAGGGATGCGGCAAAGGCTTGGAATTGCTGATACTCTGATGAAGGATCCCAAAGTAATCATATTGGACGAACCAACTATAGGTCTGGATCCTGCAGGTATAAATGAAATGCTGGATTTGATTGCGGATCTGGCCAGAAAGGATAGAAGAACGGTATTAATTTCTTCACACCAATTGTATCAGATACAAAAAATATGTGACAGGGTGGGTATCTTCGTTAAAGGAAAGCTTTTAGCTGTTGGACCTATAGATACCCTCGGCGAGAAGGTCTTTGAAGGTCAGCCGCTTACTCTGGAATTGAACGTTGAACCTGTAGACGAAAGGTTAATATCTTTGATACAATCTATAGGGGAAGAAATAAAAGTGACAAGTGACCAGAATCAGTTATCAATCGAATCAATAGACGATATAAGAAAGCCACTGCTCAGGATTCTAAGTGAACACAATTACAAGGTCCTTTTCCTCAAACAGAGAGGAAGAGACTTAGATGACATCTACAGCCGATATTTCACCGGAGAGGAGTGATTTTATGAATTGGAACAGTCTATTGGTTCTATATAAAAAAGAATTGGCAGATCATTTAAGAAGTAAAAGATTTGTAATTGTATTATTGCTGATTACCATAACCGGGCTGGCCAGCATCTACTCAGCTGCCGTCGGCATCAGGGAGGCTGTTTCTCAGGAAGGTAATACATTTGTTTTTTTGAGGCTGTTCACCGCTGCGGGTAATTCTATTCCTTCCTTTATCTCTTTTGTTGCCTTATTGGGTCCTCTTGTTGGGTTAGCCCTTGGATTTGATTCCATAAATGGTGAATTTAACAAAGGGACAATGAGCCGTTTACTATCGCAGCCAATTCATAGGGATAATGTTATCAATGGTAAATTTTTAGCAGGGGTTTCAGTCATTGCCATCATGGTTTTATCTTTAGGTATTGCTGTCGGCGCCATCGGGATTATTATGATAGGAATTCCGCCTACAATGGAGGAAATATTAAGACTATTGACGTTTTTTATCGTTACCATCCTTTACATATCCCTTTGGCTGGCTCTGTCTCATCTATTTTCACTGCTGTTCAAGCAGTCTGCAACATCCGCTCTCGCCTGCATAGCAGCATGGTTGTTTTTAACCATATTTGTAGGGCTTCTGGCAGGTGTTATTTCAAATGCCATATATCCTCTTGACAATGCATCCACATTGGATGTGCAATTAAAAAACAGCAATTTGGAATTAATGCTGAACCGGATATCCCCCTCTACTTTGTTCAGTGAAGCTACCATTTGTCTGCTGAACCCCGGTGTGAGGACAATCAGCACTATAACATTGGATAGACTAATAGGTGCAATACCCGGCGTGTTGCCATTTTCACAGAGTTTACTGCTGATTTGGCCCCATCTGGTAAGCCTGGTTGCTTTGAATATGATTTGTTTTGCAGTATCATATATATATTTTATGAGACAAGAGGTCAGGGCCTGATATTTTCATCAGGCCTTCTTTGCCTGTAACAGTTTAATTCAATCCTGGAGAGATGAATGTGAATATGAGCATTAAGGAAATTTCAGCAGGTGATACTGACAAAGACGCTCAGCTTGAATATCTAATGCGAAGATTCGGAAAACAGGTTCATAAACTGGCTTATTACTATCTCAGGGACAAGCATATTGCCGAGGATATTTGTCAGGAGGTATTTATAAAAGTCTATCGCAACCTGGAAAAGTTTAGAATCGAGAGCAGTTATTATACATGGATCTATAGGATTACCGTTAACCTGTGTAAGGATTATCTGAAATCAGCCGCATTCAGACGTTTTGTAACTGCAGGACTCGGTGATGACTGGTACCGATCAGCCATGCGAACCAATAAGCTTTTTGTGGAAGCAGATGGAGGGGAGATTTTCAGCCTGGTTATGAATCTTCCTGAAAAGTACCGGGTTCCGATATCTTTACATTATTTTGACGGTTTTTCAGTTTCTGAAATCGCCAATGTTATGAAAATAAGTGAAAGCAATGTTAAGGTGAGGCTGCACAGGGGAAGAAAAATGCTTAAAGACCTATTACCCTTGGAGGTTGTAAAATGACGGACTTAAATGATATGGACAAATTACTGTCAAGGGCAAAAAATGAGGCAGAAAAATTTTTCGCTGATTATTCTTATGAACGCATGAACAAGGCTGTTTATTCCAGGATAAGGAGCGAAACTAAAGTGAATCAATTAAAAAAGATTTATGACAGCAGCAGAAATCATAAAATACTGAGTAAAACAAAGATTCCGGCAATTATAGCCTGTACGTTCTTTCTGCTTATAAGCTTTTCTGCGCTTTTATTCAGAGTATATTCCAATCAGGAAAAAGTCAACTTGTTGGGCGAGCCTGTATCTCAGGAAATGATTAAACTGAATGAATCAGACTCAGGCCAGTTGCTTGATTACTTCAAAATAAACAAACCGGAACAGACCGGTGATAATTTGCTGGCAGTGATATGGGATTCAGAGCATGAGGGCAGATATGAGATGGCTTACAGCAGTTTATTTGAGGATACTAATCAACCCGGCCCCATATTAATGATTTACTTTCCTCAGAATCAGCCGGACATGGCTGTAATATCCTCCGAAAATAAAGATTTACAGTATATACATTACAGGGTGGTGGGGTATAGGAAAAATCAAATCGTTACCCTGATGGAACAAAACTACATTAACGGCGGGGAAATTGAAGTTTTGGACGGTGCATTGAAAGAATCACGGCTGGTACCAGGATATCCCGGTAAAATTGTTACTCACTATATACCCTATCAGCTAAGTAAATCCGGAGATATTATTTCTTCTCTGCAAAATATAAAGATAAATATCGGCGAATATATAGCCTTTATCGGAAATTCGAGCGATCCTGTTGAGGTATCGTATTCTGATTTGTTTTCAGAAAGGGAATATGAGCCGACCGATTCCAGCAATGAATATAGAATTCTTTATGCTGAAAGCTCCGGGCATGAGGAGTTATCCATAAAACCCGTTAGCGGCGGCAAAACAAAAACCATATCCGTGGAAGTTGTCGAGAATGAATGATAGTAGTTGGGAGAGCCATGATTATGTTTGTAAACAAAGAATGAACTTTTCCATGAAGCAATGGAATGCATCCGTTGGTCGTGTTATAATGAACGTGTGTTAATCATAGGTTTACAAAGGGGTAGATGAAAATATGAGTGTTCCTAGAGTTATGGTTTGCGTTACCCGCCAAAAAACCTGTGAACGACTGATTAAGATCGGGCAAAAGCTGGTAGATGGGCAGAAAGGCACCTTGAATGTGGTTCACGTAACCAAGACAGGGGTTAACGTGTTTGGCAATCCTGATGAGGGGGAAGCCCTGGAATATTTGTTCCAGGTTTCAAAACAAGCCGGAGCGGAAATGACAGTACTCCGTTCCGACAATATTCTGAACACCCTTCTTGATTTTGCCAAGAAAAATAAAATTACTGAAATAGTTATGGGGGAATCACCTGACCCGAACAGCAGCGAGTCCATTATTCACAATATGGAGTATATGCTGCCCGGTGTAAAATTCAATGTTATACCCTCGTTTCACCCTCATGAATGAAAACCGCAACCTTTGATTTCTACTTTTATGTTCTGTTTCGTTCACGGATTTCCACTCTTCGAATCTTTCCGCTGATGGTTTTGGGCAGTTCATCCACAAATACCACCACACGAGGATACTTATAAGGTGCTGTCACTTTCTTTACATGTTCCTGCAGATCCACGGCTAACCGGTCGCTTGCAGTATAACCCTTGGCCAGAACCACAGTTGCCTTAACAATTTGCCCCCTGATTTCATCAGGGACGGCAGTAATGGCGCATTCCAAAACAGCGGGATGTTCCATCAGAGCACTTTCCACTTCAAAGGGGCCGATACGATAGCCGGAGCTTTTAATTACATCATCGGCTCTTCCTACAAACCAGAAATAACCGTCTTCATCATACCATGCCATGTCACCGGTAAAATACATATCATCATGCCAAACAGTTTTTGTTTTTTCTTTATCCCGATAGTATCCATCAAACATACCAAGAGGCATTTGCTTGGATGTGCGAATTACAATTTGACCTTCCTGGCCTGTATCGCAGATATTGCCATCTTCATCCAGCAGCAGGACGTCATAACCGGGTGCCGGTTTACCCATGGAACCGGGCTTGGGCTCCATCCAGGGGAAGGTGCACAGGACAACTGTAAGCTCGGTCTGGCCGTATGCTTCCATAAGCTTCAAACCGGTACTTTTCAGGAATTGATTGTATACTTCGGGGTTGAGAGGTTCTCCGGCAACAACACAATACTCCAGGCTGCTTAAATCATATTGTGATAAATCCTCCTTGATCAGAAACCGATATATGGTAGGAGGGGCACAGAAGGTAGTAACCTTATATTTTGAAATAACCTCCAACATTCTCTTCGGAGAAAACTTATCATAATCATAAACAAACACTGCACTGCCGCAAATCCACTGACCGTATATTTTTCCCCAGACAGCTTTTGCCCAGCCGGTATCCGCTACGGTATAATGCAGGCCGTTGTCTTTAACATTCTGCCAGAACTTAGCAGTGACAATATGGCCCAGGGGATAGGTGAAATTATGCTGCACCATTTTGGGCTGGCCGGTTGTTCCGGATGTAAAATAGAGAAGAAGGATATCCTCGTTTTTTGTGGCTTCAATGCCGGTCGGTCTGATGAAATCAGGCTCAGCATTGCGGATACCCTCATCAAAATTCAGCCAGCCTTCCCTGCTGCCTCCTACCAGCACTTTGTATTTCAATGTAGGTGAATCCGACTCCGCTTTTTCAACGTGACTGATAACCTGTTCTTCATTTACCGTAATAATCATTTTGATATCTGCAGCATTGTTACGGTATGCAATATCCTTTTCAGTCAGCAAGTGGGTGGCTGGGATGCAGATAGCACCGATTTTATGTAATGCCAGTATGCAGAACCAGAATTCATAACGGCCCTTCAAAATCAACATTACCGGGTCACCTTTTCGGATTCCGACAGAATATAAATAGGAAGCGGTACGGTTACATTGCTCTTTCAATTGTCCAAAAGTATAACGAGCTTCACCGCCATTGTCATTGCACCAGACAAGTGCTGTTTTATCCGGTGTTTCTTCTGCTATTCGATCAAATATATCATAAGCAAAGTTAAAGTTCTCCGGAATATCCAGGTGAAATTGTTCCATAAGCTCTTCATAGGAGTTAAACTTCATGTTTTTTATATAATCTAGCATTTGTATACCTCATTTTCAACTTGCTTTCAGTGTTATATAGTAAATTAACTGGGAATGGCTTATAAAATCACAGCCAGAAACCTTGCTGTCTTACCTATGGCCTGCATTCCATGGGGAATGCCGGAATCAAAGTATAATGAGTCACCTTCATTGAGTATGATTTCCTGATTGTTCAGAATGATTTTCAATTTACCTTCCAACACATAATTAAATTCCTGCCCCGGATGTGTATTTCGGGGGACAGGGGTATTGTCCGGTTTCGGTTCCACGGTAACAAGGAAAGGTTCCGCCACCTTGTTAATGAAATTATATGCCAGGCTGTTGTATTTGTAGTCTTTCCTTCGGTTGACATCCAGTCCCTTTCCTTTGCGCACCAATGTATATCTTTGTAATTTGGGTTCCTGACCTGTTACCAATGCTGTAAATTCCACATTGAATTTTTCAGAAATTTTTAGAAGGATGCTGATGGGAATATCCGTTTCTCCGGCTTCATAAAGCATATAATCCTTAGCAGGAATCCCCAATTGTTCAGCCAATTGTTCTTCGGTTAAACCTGCAATTTCACGCAGGACTTTCATACGTTGTGCAATCTCCCTGATTTCATTAGGCATGATTCTTCTCCTTTCGTAAACAGGTTCATACCATTGGGTGAGAAAATAATATCCTTTTTAGTATAATAAAAATGCAGATGGGATGCAAGAGCCAAAAAACACCGCTGGGTGAGCGGTGTTTTAACATAAAGACATATATTTTACAGGGAATTGGGATTCTGATTGGACTGTTCCATCAATTTGAAGAGCAAATTGTCAATATCACTTTCCAGGATGGCGATTTGTTCTTGAATAAGATTGTAGCTGTTGATTAAGTCCTCCAGATATTCCTGTCGTTCGGTAAGGGCTGCTTCCAATATAGCCTGGTCTTTCATAATCACCACTCCTCCTTTTTATAATTATATACCCTATATCCTGATGTGAAAACCATGTTTGTGAATATTTTGAATTTTAGTTTCAATAATATTATTTTCGGGCATTCTAGTACTGACTGACTGCTATCAGGAAATACGGATGATGAAAGTTTGATGTACACTGTGTTTAAAATAAATTCAATGTGGTATATGATGTTATAGGGAATATGAAGAGAAGCCTATAAGGCATTTTTGGAGGGATTATTATTCGCTGCTTGTTAATTGTATTCGGAGGAACAGGCGATCTTGCCCATAGGAAAATCTACCCGGCCATATATAATCTCTATGTTTCCGGGCGCCTGCCCGAACACTTTGCCACGGTGGCCATTGGAAGAAGAGATAAAACTCAGGAAACCTTTCGGGAGGAAGCAGCAAACGCCATACGCAGTTTCAGCCGGGAAAATCAAGGTAATGAGGAAGACCTGAAGCAAATTGTTTCCCGGTTTTATTATCATAGAACTGATTTCACCGACTTTGGCGGATATGAAAAATTAAAGGAATACTTGATTCAACTGGATGATATATACCAAACCAATGGAAATCGGATTTTTTACCTGGCTGTTGCACCGGAACATTTTGGAGTTATCGTCCGCCATCTTGCTCAAAGCGGCTTAACCGGCCTGAACAGGGGATACAAACGTGTGGTCATTGAAAAGCCCTTTGGTAAGAACCTGCAATCAGCAACAGAATTGAACAATATAATTACCAATGTATTTCAGGAGGAACAGATTTATCGTATCGACCATTTCCTCGGAAAGGAAATGCTGCAGAATATAATGGTTATCCGATTTGCCAATGCCTTGTTTGAGCCCTTATGGAACAATAAGTATATTGATCATATCCAGATAACTTCCAGTGAAACCTTAGGTGTGGAAAACCGGGGCGGATACTATGAAACCGCAGGAGCCATGAGGGACATGATGCAAAACCATATGCTTCAGCTGCTCATGCTGACTGCCATGGAAGCACCGGTCAGCTTGAATACTCATGATGTACGGGACGAGAAGGTCAGAGTATTAAAATCTATTTCGACTATGGAGCCCGAAATGGTAAAATCCCATGTAATCAGGGGACAATACGGGGAAGGAATGATAAATGGCAGAAGGGTTCCTGCTTACCGGGCGGAAGACAGGGTGTCATCGGATTCCATGACGGAAACCTTTATGGCAATGAAGGTGAAAATTGAGAATTTCAGGTGGGCTGGAGTCCCCTTTTACCTGAGAACCGGAAAGCGTATGCCGGTTAAAACCACCAGAATCGTCGTTCAATTCTTGCCCCTGCCCGAAATACTGTATTATAAGGAATTTCAAAATCTGGAGCCTAACAGACTGATAATAGAGATTCAGCCCAGGGAAGGGGTCATTATTAGATTTAACGGGAAGAAACCCGATACTCGCAGTGAAATTATCCCTGTTGAACTGGACTTCTGTCAGAACTGCGCCGTTGGAGAAGTGTCCCCCGATGCATACGAGAAATTGCTCTTGGATGTAATGGAAGGTGATTCCACCTTGTTTACTCGTTGGGATGAGGTGGAATACTCATGGAAGCTTATGGATAATATCTCACGGGCTTGGAGCCTGGATCAACCGGATTGTCCGATTTATGCATCCGGTTCCTGGGGGCCGGCCGAGGCTGATGAATTGATGAAACGCGACGGTCGCAGTTGGTTCAATGAGTAGATAAAAAAGAGAGGTGCAAAGCGTTGAGAATAATCGATATTTCCATGCCTATTCATCTGGGTATGCCTGTTTACAATAACAGGGAGGAGAAAAAGCCAAAGTTCACCATAACCAGGAATTTTGAAAACGATTCCGGTGTACGGGAGACAAAGATTGAACTGGACCTTCACACCGGCACTCATATGGATGCTCCTCTGCATATGATAAAAGAAGGACAGGATTCGTCATTTTTCCGGGCGGAGGATATGATAGCGCCTTGCCGGGTTCTGGACTTGACCAACGTAGAGGATGGTATCATTAAGGAAGACCTGGTAAAGCATGGTATCAAACAAGGTGATTTTGTCATACTAAAAACCAGAAATTCCTTTGCAGAGGATTTTGAACCGGACTTTGTTTATGTCAAAGAAAGCGGTGCAAAATACCTGGTCAGTATCGGGGTTACAGGGGTCGGGATCGACTCACTGGGCATTGAAAGAAGTCAGCCGGATCATGTTACACATAGATTGCTTCTAGGCAATGGAATCCATATCCTGGAAGGGCTGAGACTGAAAGATGTGGAAGAGGGGAACTACACTTTGGTAGCTGTCCCTCTCAGCATCCGAGACGTAGAGGCCAGCCCGGTAAGAGCGCTGCTCCTGAAAGAATAGACAAGTATTTATGCTGTAAAGTAAAGCAAAGTAATTTGCTGTTGGCTCAAAATAATATTAAATGAACCAGTCGGTGAAATGCCTTTTGTGTAAACCATAGTTTTCATTTGCAGTTATTGGAGATACTAGTATTGTCAACTGATGATACGGAGGTATAACTGCATGGTGAAACAAAAAACTGATTGCCCGGTATGTGGCAGCAGAAATCTTGTGATGAAATATGAGGCAAGTTATGTTTATAGCTATGCGATTGATTCCAATGCACCGGGCACTTTTAACATAAATGAATTCTTGCCCTTTATGTATGACAACCGTGAGCAAAAGGATATAAAACAATATATTGAATGCAACCAATGCGGCACACAAATTCCATGTTATTTCCATGAACAGAATAATACACTGGATTCGAAATCCATAGAAAGGGTATTAAATCAAAAGAAATCTTAGAGTTTTTTAGTGTACAGGCTTACTTACGACATACGCATTTTTTTTCAGGCAACCGCAAATAATAGTAGAGATACTACTTAATGAGGAGCTGTTATGTATGAGTCCAACAAATGATCTGAATGCTGGATTAAACTACGCTTTTTTGAATGATGAAGAATTGCAGGTATTAAAGAAAGCAGAGTCGGATATCAACAACAGTCGGACGGAGAAGGTTTTTCTGATAGGTTTTTCCAAAGCAAATGAAGGTAAAACCACAGGGGCAAAGGCTTAAAGCCTAGCCCCTTTAGTTTTGTTATTTGCCTTAATTAAGTATTAATCAGTACCTTGCCGTTAAAGACGGGATCATTGTGTACCAAAAAAAGTACCCCTTAAGTACCCCCAAGGGAATAGAAAACTATGAAAAGAAACAGCAAAATACAGAAGCCAGCCTTGCATTAAAGGCAAAACAAAAAGCCCTTGAACGCCTGTAGTTTAAGTGGTTCAAGAGCTTTAAGCCTGGAGCTGATGTCGGGACTCGAACCCGAGACCTCTTCCTTACCAAGGAAGTGCTCTACCTCCTGAGCTACATCAGCATTTGTAAACAACAATGTATATTATAAGGGCTTGCACTGAAAAATGCAAGCCCCTATTTTGAGATTTTCCATTGCCGGCTGCATTTATTGTTTATGCTTATTACTTACCTGCAGCAATCTTAATATCTCTTTGATGATTCTGGTTTACAGCTCCCGAGCCGTGGCTGGTGCTGTTCAGGAAATGAATGTCGAAATGCCCGTCTGCTCCATTTCCCTTAATGGCGTCAAAGTTTTGTCCATAACCATAACCGCCGCTTCGGTTATTTACATATGCACCATTGGGTGCGCTGTCCAAGCCTGCGTGGAAGGAAGCGGACATGGAAGCGGCAAGTTTTCTTCCGTTAATGGTTATGATGACAGGGCGGGTGGACCAATAACTGGTATGATATTGATTCCACAGCTTGGTAATGGCTGCTGTGTCTGCTGACGTCAAGGGTTCACAATCAGCATGATTTGCGCCGAAGGTACGAACGGCCTTAAAACTGGTGCCGGTATAAAAATCGGTTACAGTAAAGGGAACATTGTACTTCAGAACATATTGCGCTTCTGTCCACCAATCCAAAAGTTCGCCATATTGAGGCCCCGGAGTAGGCTTAACAGGTACATGATACACCGGGATCTTTATGACCTGTCCGACATAGAGAACTGTATTAGCATTAAAACTATTTGCCTTCAATAACTCGTTTTGTGGAATACTGTGGGCATATGCAATAGACCAGATGCTGTCGCCGGGTTTTATCGTGTAGTTTTGATAGGTAACCGATACAGTCTGATTTCTGTCTGCACTGCCTCTGTCCTGCGATGCTTTACCGGACGGAATGGTCAGCTTTTGACCGACATAGATGGTAGTACTTTTCAATCCATTGGCTTTTTGCAGCTGTTCAACGCTGGTATTGTATTTTTGTGATATCTTCCATAGAGAATCACCCGCTTGGACGGTATAAACTGTCCCTGCATTTCCGGTATTTGATAAAACCTTATTTATCGCTGCTGCCGTAGCCGGTCCTGCTTTCCCGTCAACGGTAAGGCCGTATTGCTTTTGAAAGGATTTAACTCCGGAATAGGTCATCTCTCCATAGTATTGAGTTGTATTAAGGCCGGCAGGCAGATGCCCCAGTTTTTTCAATACTTCCTGCAGATTTTGCACATCAGCACCGCGCATGCCTTTTTTCAGGGGACGAATATAAATGTAGGAATCAGCAGCCACACCATTTTCATACTTTAACCGGAATATTGTATTCGGTCCGGCGATTCCATCCCGGGTCAACCCATGGTTTGACTGAAACTTTATTACGGAGGCACGCGTAATATCTCCGTAATAACCTGTAACATTTGTATTGAAGTAACCAATGCGCTTGAGTAATTGCTGCAGCTCAGCCACATCCTCCCCGGACATTCCGGTTTTCAGGGAACGCGAGCCCAGGGCGGCTGCCTGGGCCGCAGAGGCAAATACTATCATAAAAAGCGCAGCAATTACCCATATTCGTATGTATTTCTTCATTTAATCCTCCTTTGCATATTTTTTCTGAAAATGGTGATACTTTGGGTATATATTCATTATAATTATGTATACTTAATAAAGATACAAGTATATTTTGGTAATTAATTTGTAATAAATTTGTAACAAAAGATGATTTCAAAGTAAAAAACGAAAATAAAATATTTGTTAATGATGTTATTGCAGAAATGATATATAATAGCTTTATGAAAATTCTACTGACGACACTAAACGCAAAATATATACACAGCAGTCTTGCTTTGAGATGTTTGCAGGCATACTGTCGGGAAGATTACCCGGACATAATTATCCAGGAGTATACAATCAATGATCCCTTGGATCAGATTGTTACTGGCTTGGTTGAACAGCAGCCCGATTTATTGTGTTTTTCCTGTTATATCTGGAACATTCGGCAAACCCTTGACGTCATAGATACAATAAAAAAAGTGCTTCCTGAATGCATCATCCTTTTGGGCGGGCCGGAAGTATCTTATGACGGTCAAGATATGATGAAGAAAAATCAGCTTATCGATTTCATTGCTGAGGGAGAAGGGGAGCAGACCGTAAAGGAATTACTTGATTGTTTGTCACAAAACCGGGAACCCGACGAGGTGAAAGGTTTGGTTTGGCGTAAGGAAGGCGTGGTAATTTACAATGGCCGTCGTGCCCCGATTTCGCTGGATGAGGTTCCATTTGCTTATGAAAAAGGGCTTCAGGGTTTGAAAGACAGGATCATTTACTATGAAACCTCTCGAGGCTGCCCTTTTAATTGCCAATATTGCCTTTCCTCCACCACGAGAGGCGTGCGCTTCTTACAGATGGACCGGGTCAAACGGGAGTTAGCCTTTTTTGTCCGTTCCGGCGTCAGGCAGGTGAAGCTGGTAGATCGCACCTTCAACTGCAACCCTGCCCGGGCTAAGAAAATATTTCGCTACCTCATTGAACTGGGTGGCAAAACCAATTTTCACTTTGAGATGGCAGGGGATTTGATAGACGAAGAAATGATGGATATTCTTTCCAAAGCCCCGGTTGGTATGTTTCAATTTGAGATAGGCATACAATCTACCAATAAGGTAACTTTGGAGAAAATAAAAAGAAAGACAAATCTTGATAAAATAATGCATGCCGTTTCCTGCTTGATAAGGATGGATAATATTCATATTCACCTTGATCTGATCGCAGGGCTGCCCGAGGAAGATATGCTCTCTATGGCCTGCTCCCTGAATAAAGTTTTGGGTCTTTCACCCCACAGGCTGCAGTTAGGTTTCCTGAAGATGTTAAAAGGATCAGGTATCAGAGAAGCGTCAGAAAGGTATGATTATAGATATACCTCCTATCCTCCCTATGAGGTATTGTCAAATCATGTGCTGGCTTTCTCGGAACTGGCAAGACTAAAGCAAATAGAAAAGCTAATCGAATTATACTATAACTCTCATCGATTTGATCGATCCATGAAATATCTGTTCAGACAGGCTGAAGGTGATACCTTTATAATATTTAATCAAATGGCAGATTATTGGGAGGAAAAGAGTTATTTTGGAATTTCTCATAACAATTTAAAAACTTATGAGTACCTTCTTCATTTTGCTTCCACGCTTTCGCATGTGGATATGAAATTATTTCGGCAATTGCTGCTGTTTGATTTTGTGTATCATGCCAAACCGGGCAGTTATCCGGCAGGACTGGAACCTGAACCGGATAAGAATCTGAATCGACGCTGTCATGATTTTTTGCGCAAAAAGGAAAACCTGGAACAACTATTGCCCGAATGGAAGGGCTGTACACCCGGACAAATAATGAGAGGAGCCCATGTGGAAGTATTCCTTTACCGGTTGGACTTGCAGGGGATGATGTCTTACCGGGAGGGAAGAGTTGTAATTTTGTTTGACTACCTGAACAGGCAGGGAGTATTAAGGCGTCCGAGAATTATCCCATTAAACATATAGTCAACTATTATGAAAGAATATATGCTTTACAGGATTAAGTCGGTTTATGGCAATTATCGCAGACCCAGGAACATTCTTTGTTTTTGCAGATGCATTCTTTGTCTGTGTAGTACAGGTCCCATCCGCATATCGGGCAGAATGCGTGGCAATCCAAGGACTTGGTCTGATTTGTTTTCTGTGTTGCTTGCATAGACTCGCCTCCAATAATTTTTTCAACTAATTATTTGGTAAATAAATTATATCACAAAAGAATCAAGATGTTAATTATTTGACAAAATACTTTTCCAATATTTATCGCCAGTTAGGGGGATATGGATGAAAAAACACATTAAGAAGAAACGTGTTATGAAAAAACGCATAACGAAGAAACACATTATTCTGATATCGATAGGCATTGTACTTTTTTCTGTCATTGGATATGCAGCCTATTTCTGGAACCAAATCAATAATCCAAAGAACTTGTTCGACATCCCTGCCAATAAGGATACGCAGGGAAACAAAACGGAAGAAACAGAACTTGAAATAGAACCCTATCAATTCCAGGAAGATAAATTGAATATATTGCTTCTGGGATTGGATGCCAATGATAAAAGATATAAGTACATGGGAGCGTTCCGAACCGACACCATAATGCTGGCAGCCATTGATTTTACTGAAAACAAGGTGGATCTCATTTCTATTCCCAGGGACAGCTATGTAAAAATACCCGGACGCAGGGAAAGGGGTCGGGTTAATGCCGCTTTTGTTTATGGCGGCGGTTTCAAAGGCGAGGGGTTTGCTACCACCATACAAACTGTAAGCGATTTACTCGGTGGGATTCCAATTCATTATTATGCCGCCATAGACATGAATATCTTTATTAAGATTATAGACACCCTGGGAGGAATCACCTATGAAGTAGATATCCCGGTACCCTCGGTGGGTATTCAGCCCGGCCTTCATAAGCTGGACGGGAAGCAAGCCCTTGCGTATGCGAGGAACAGAAAGACACCGGGAGGAGATATTGACCGGGTTGACCGTCAACAACGGTTGATGATAAGCATTTTGAACCAACTGAAGTCAACTGATTCCCTTCTCAAACTGCCAGGCATCTATGATTCTATAAAGGATGATATCTGGACCAACCTGAATATCAGGCAGATTGCGGCCCTTGCGTTATTCGCCGCCAAGCTGGATATGGCAGACCTGAAGCGGCATATGATTCCGGGCACCTTTCTTGATATGGATGGTTTCAGTTACTGGGGAATCGATCAGCAGAAAAAAAACCAGTTGATTAATGAGCTGTTTGGCCTAAACATTACCGCCTATGATAAAGAAGATGATGTTTACTATATCAAGACACAACTGCGAAAAAAGCTGGCTGAACTGAAGGCTCTGGTCCAGGAATGGATTGACCGGGGAAACCGGATTTTATTGGATTATGCTCATGTTCTGCTGGAAGATGAGCGCTCCGGAATTGACAATGGAGTGCAGTTACTGGATGATGCACTAGAATCCGGAGAGCTGGAGGATATTGAGCTAGTAGTTCATGAGGTGGAAAAAGAGTTGACTGAATTGATGCCCCATCTTCAGGCGCGATCCGCCGAAGTGGCAGAGGGACTGACAGCGTTGTCCGCTGTTGAGGAAGAGATGTCTGCATATGAATTGGAAATTCCCGGGGATGATATGGATCAATTAGTAAGATTAATGAACACACTCAGACAGAAGATAGAGCAAAAGGTATTTTCGGATATATCTGTTGCGGCAAAGGAATTGAAATCTTTTTGGGGGAGTCTTAAGGAAGAGCTTAATAATCAGTCACCGCCTTTCCCGACAGAATCCCCGATACCCTCACCTACTCCATCAGCAGAGCCAATACCTTCACCTTCCCCCACTACGGCACCGACATCATCGCCGAATCCGGGAGAAACCTCTGACCCTGTGCCTGAAGAATAGACGACTCCGGCATTGGCGGATAACATTCTTTCTTTAAACAAGCAAAAAGGGTATAATGTATAAAGGTGTCGCTAATAATAACCTGTGACTTATGGAGGCAATGCATATGCATGAACTGAATAACATCCGTCTGGAGGATGTTATTGATGTAGATGAAATGAAGAAAATACTGAATTCCTTTGTTCTGGCGACCGGCCTTGGTGCTATGTGTGTCAACGCTCGCGGGGAATCCGCCATCTTTTCTGAAGAGCATGAAGGGTTTTGTGCATTCTGTAAAATCATTCGCAGCGATCCCAGGGGTCGAAAACGCTGTACTGAATCCATGGATAAGGCAGGAAAACTGGCGGCACAATTGGGGGAACCCTATATCAGTCGATGCCATGCTGGACTGATTGAGTTCGCCGCCCCCATATTATTTAAGGAACACTATCTGGGAAGCATTTCCTGTGGGCCTGTTCTCATGTGGGAATGGGATGAAATTGCCATTCAAGAGTTTTTGAGCCGTACATCCGACCTGGATATTAATCGGGAGGCATTGCTGGCTGCCAGTCGTGAAATCAAGGTATTAAACGGGAGAAATGTACAAGCTGCAGCGGAACTCCTGTTTATTATCACAAATTATTTTGCTAAATCCAGCATTATTACTCTGCAGCAAAGAAAAGAGTTAAGCGAGCAGCAATCCAAGCTGGCAGAACTGATTTTTGTACAAAAGAAAGCAGAAGAACGTATCAGCTATTTGGAGGATAGGGTAAGACAGAATGAATACCCTATGGATAAGGAAAACGATCTGCTGAACAAGGTCCGGATGGGGGATAGAAAAGGTGCCAAAAAGATATTGAATGAGCTTCTTGCTGTTATATTTCTTCATTTTTCAGGAAATATGGAGCTGATTAAAGCCCGCGTTCTTGAGTTGGTGATTGTCATCTCCAGGGCAGCTGTAGAGGGTGGAGCCAGACTGGACAAACTTCTGGGGCTGAATTACAGTTTTATCTGTGAGCTGGCATCAATTCACAGGTTTGAAGATGTCTGTTTCTGGATTGTAAAGGTGTTGGATACCTTCCTGGATACTGTATATGAATCAAGAAACATTAAAAACTCCAAATTACTTGGAGAAGCCATTCAATATATTCGTGAGAACTTCAACGAGAATTTGTCACTGGAGAGCGTTTCCCAGCAAATTTTCATCAGCCCCTATTATTTAAGTCATCTTTTTAAGGAAGAGCTGGGGATTACATTTTTGGAGTATCTGACCCGTATCAGGATGGAAGAGGCAAAAAAAATGCTGCTGGACAGAACTATGACAATTTTGGATATATCCAATCGGGTGGGATATGATGATCCGGGTTACTTCAGCAAAGTATTCAAAAAGAATATGGGGATATCGCCAAGTCAGTACCGTAAACATGCTGTCCAGGGATAATCAGCAAGATTTTACCGATAATCACAATAACAAGTAGGGACAAGGGCTGTTCCAATATGTTAAAATAACCACAGTCAAAAGCAGAAAGAGGAGGAAGTCCAATGGCAAATTTCAGAGAAATTGCTGATTTTTTGAAAGCAGGAAATGCTCCAAAGGTAAAGGAATTGGTAAAGGCTGCCATAGACCAGGGAGTAGAACCGACGGAAATATTAAATGAATCTCTCATCGTCGGTATGAGTGAAATAGGTGTATTGTTCAAAAACAATGAGGTATATGTACCCGAGGTGCTCATAGCAGCAAGGGCCATGAAAGCCGGAATGGAAATTATCAAGCCTCTCCTTGTAGAGAAGGATGTAAAACCCATTGGTACGGTAGTGCTGGGCACAGTAAAAGGCGATCTTCATGATATCGGCAAAAACCTTGTAGGTATGATGCTGGAAGGCGCCGGTTTTAATGTCGTGGATCTGGGTATTGACGTTAGCCCGGAAAAGTTTTTGGATGCAGTTAAGGAAAACGATATTGAATGTGTTGCCATGTCTGCACTTCTGACCACCACCATGCCCGGCATGAAAGATACAATTGAAGCCTTTAAGGCAGCCGGCCTGAGAGAACAGGTTAAAATTATGGTAGGCGGTGCTCCTGTTACGCAGAATTTTGCCAATGAAATAGGAGCAGACGGATATGCGCCTGATGCTGCATCAGCTGCAGAATTGGCAAAGGAATTGATTTCATAATTGCAGACGCCCCGTAAGTAAATTTAAGATAGAATAATATCAATGTAATAAGCATCTGCATCTTGCAGATGCTATATTTTTCCCATTGAATGAAGTGGGGAAACATGGGAAGAATGTAGAAAGCAATGAAAAATAAGGGAGTATTTACTTGTGTATCGAAAGATTGCTTTCTTTCTGCTTATACCTATATTTGTATTTTTATTTATCGGGCTTACAAGGGCTGACACCTGTTTGAAGCCGGATACATCGGAATCAGGAAAGACGTTATTGATAGTGATTGATCGCATCGGGTTGGCAGATTTGCTGCAGGCCGACACACCTAATATAGATGCCCTTTTGGAGAAAGGTGGCGTTGCCTTGATGACAACCAATACCGGCGGCAGCCGTTCCCAGCGGGATGCCTATCTGACCATGGGTGCAGGCACCAGAGTGGCGGCCTCTGATAAATCACCTCTTGCGTTTCAGGTCGATGAAAATTTTCAGGGGAATAAAGCAAGTGACTTGTATTTTCAGATGACAGGATTCCATCCTCCGGAAAATGCCATTGTCAATCTGGGTTTTGTACAGACCGTTCGTAATAACAACCGGAGGCCGTATACTGTAAACATAGGTGCTTTGGGAACAGCATTAAGAAATGCAGGCATATGCTCTGCTGTAATCGGTAATTGTGATACACCGGGAGAAAATAAGCGGTACCTTGTATCCCTCATGATGGATGATCAGGGCATAGTTCCTGCGGGTTATTTAGACAGAAGCTTTCTGATCACCGATTACAGCCGGCCGTTTGGAATCCGTACCGATTATAATAAGCTGATGCAATATGTAGATCAATTGTGGGATACCACCCATGTTTTTGCCATACAATTAGGCGATACTTCACGGGCGGAGGATTTCAGATATGAAGCAACGGATGCAATGAATGAACATTATAAAAGAACTGCCATAGAAGAAAGCGATGCCTTTATAGGTAATCTGATTAAGAGAATAAATTGGGAACAAGACAGAATATTGATTGTTACGCCGCTGAACCCCGCAAGCGATTTAGCGGAAAACAACAGAGTGACCCCGGTAATCATGGCCGGCCACGGTATTACCAAGGGTCTTTTATCATCCGGTTCCACCCAAAGAGCGGGCATTATTACCAATTTGGATATCGGGGCTACTATTCTCAGCAGTTATAATATCCCTGCTTACGGCGGGCAATTGGGAGCAAGGATTTATCCAACAACAAAAAAAATGGAAGTCAGTGAGCTGCTTGAATATAATATACGACTGAAGGAGGTACACAACCAGCGAACGCCTTTGCTGAGAAGTTATGTTGCTGCAATTATTATCCTGCTCACAGCTTCTTTAACAAGCATATTTTTATTCAGAAAACTTATTGCACAAGCATGTGTATTTCTGCAATTTATTATGGCGGTTCCCATCGCCTATTTGCTTTTACCTCTTTTTCATCAACCCACCTTTATAGTCAGCATGTTGCTCTCCTGGCTGCTGGCTGTTGCAATTACCGGGTTGATTGGCGTATGGAAGCAGAAAACCTTGATTAAAACAGGTGCATTGTGTACAGTGATTATTATCCTCCTGATTGCTGATCAGCTGACAGGTGAGCATTTGATTTCTCATTCCCCTCTTGGTTATGATATTATCAGCGGCGTCCGATTCTACGGCATAGGGAATGAATATATGGGGATTTTAATCGGAGCGGTCTGCACAGGAGCCGGTGTGGTTTGCGAATTATGGAGCAGAAAGAACAGAGCAGGCTCTATATGGTTTATTTTTCCCATATTCTTAGTTTGCATTTTGTTATTAGCCCATCCGGGATTGGGTGCTAATGTAGGGGGCACTATTTCGATACTGGCAGCCTTTGCTTCCTTTGTGATATTAAACTGGCATGGGAAAATCCGGCTGTGGCATATTATGGCCGTCGGTTTTACTACTGCATTGTTTATTTTAATGCTATTTCTTTTTGACAGCAGTCGTCCGGTGGACAGCCAATCTCATATGGGTCAGACCTTACTTCTTATCCGGCAAAATGGAATACCGGAACTTTTTCTGATTGCCAAAAGGAAGATCGAGGTGAATCTCAGATTGTTCCGATATACTGTCTGGACCAGGGTTTTTCTTTTATCGCTTTTAAGCATGGTATTGCTGCTGTTCCGACCGGTAGGAATCTTTCGGGATATAGCGAATAATAATCCATACTTTGTTAAAGGCATTGCTTCCGGTGTAATAGGATGTATTACCGCACTACTCGTCAATGATTCCGGAATTGTTGCAGCGGGTACATCCATGATCTTTATAGCTCCTCCTGCACTGTTGGTTGTCATAAATTATCTGCCGGATCGGAAAAACAAACCGGTCCGGAAGGAGAACTGCCAATGAGGGTTATGGAAATTATACGGGAAGCAGAAGGCGGTATGAAAACACATTTTTTGTCTCTGGTTAAAGGGTTATCCGGGCAGGGTATAGAAGTTATTGCACTATGTAATTTTGACATCAAAAGCAAAAAGCTGCTGAAGGAAGCAGGAGTACGGGTGATTTCCTTTTCCTTCCCCGGTACAATAAAGCCTTTTTCAGACTGTACTGCCGCCATAAGGATTGCTACATTGATACGGAAAACCAGGCCTGACATAGTGCATTGCCATGGCTTCAAGGCCGGCCTGCTGGGGAGAATAGCCGGTCAGATAACCGGCATTTCCATGGTGTATACGGTTCATAATTTTGTTGCATATGGCAGAGGAGAATATTCAATCAGGCTGATCCGCTATTTGGAAGGCTGTATAAGCCGCAAGGCTGATGCGATTATATGTGTTTCCGAAGCATTAAAAAAAAATATGGTGGAAGAGATGGGGATGGATGATAAAAGACTATCAGTCATCTACAATTCTATCCCGGATTTGCCGCCGGGCGACAGAAAGGCAACCAGACAAAAGCATAATATTGATGATACTGACATTCTAATCGGAACAGCAGCCAGGCTGATTCCATCAAAGGGAATAGACATTCTGTTAAAAGCAGCTTCCGGAATTCTGGCGGTTCATCCTCATGTCAGGCTTCTGATAGCAGGCTCCGGTCCGGAGGAAAAAAAGCTTAAGGAATTGGTACAAACAATGGGTATAGGAGCCCGGGTAGTATTTACCGGCAGGGTTTCCGACATGGAAAACTATTACTCTGCCTTTGATATCTTTGTTCTGCCTACTTTATCGGAAGGGCTGGGCATAACAGTATTGGAGGCCATGTCCTTTGGTTTACCTGTCGTAGCAACTAAAACAGGTGGAATCCCTGAATGGGTTGTGCATAGAAAAAACGGACTTCTTGTTCAACCGGGCAATGTTATGGAATTGCGAACCGCTTTGCAATTCATGCTGGACAATCCTGCCAAGGCTGTACAATACGGATGTAATGCTAAAGCAGACATTAAGAAAGGCCTGACTCAGCATAAAATGATTGAAGAAACAGTATCAGTTTTGAAATGCATTTACAATAAAAAGAAAACGGATATTACAGGGGGAAAATAATATGGAAACATGCAAGACCGAAGTGAAAGGCGGCAAGAATCTGTTGACATGGCTGAGGGAAAAGGGACACCTGCTTTATTCCCCTTGCGGAGGAAAGGGTGTCTGCGGAAAATGCCGGGTTCGGGTACTGGAAGGAAAAAAGACATTGTCAGAGCCATACCCCAACCTGCGGAGTATCACCCTTGATGAATGGAAGGCAGGCTGGCGCCTTGCATGCAAAACCATGATGGATGAAGAACTGACGATAGAAGTACCGGATTCATGGAATACAGAGGCCAACATTCTGACAAACGGGGATTATGAGGTGACTCTTCAGCCGTGCATAAAAAAAGTTTTTCTAAAATTGCCCAAGCCCTCCATAGCCGATCAAGCCAGCGATGTGGATAGGCTGCAAAAAGCACTGGGCACCCTTGAAATATTGGACCTTGCTTTGGTACAATCTCTTTCCGATATCCTGAAAGATAACGAATATAAGGTAACAGCTGTCATGCAGGGAAATACCCTGATAGGAATAGAAGGCGGCGATACAAGGGATCAGCTTTACGGTGTAGCTGTTGATATAGGCACTACCACAATAGTAGGAACATTGATAGATTTGAACACGGGAGACGAAATTGGAGTTTATTCCACTCTTAATCCACAGAAAGCTTATGGAGATGACGTGATATCCCGCATCAGCCATACAATAGAAAAGGAAGATGGCCTGCAAAGCTTGCAGCATATTCTGCTGGACGGGCTGAATAAAATGTTTGCTTTTTTTGAGGAGCAATACCATATTTCAGCCGGGAACATATATCATTTAAACGTTGCGGGAAATACAGTGATGATACATATCATGGCAGGCTTGCCGGTTAAAAACATTGCTTTAACGCCTTTTAATCCCGTAACTACCCGTCTGCCGGATATCCGTGCCAAGGAGCTGGCGCTGAAGATTCATCCCAATGCTGCAATAACTTCTTTGCCAATGATTTCGGGTTATATCGGTTCGGATACCGTTGGTTGCATTCTGGCAACCGATATGCTGGAAGAGCCCGGATACTCCCTGTTGGTGGACATTGGCACCAACGGAGAAATTGTATTGGGGAACAAGAATGGCCTGCTTTCCTGTGCTACAGCGGCCGGGCCTGCCTTGGAAGGAGCGCATATCCAATGTGGATTGGGCGGAATACGCGGTGCTATCAATAAGATTGAAATCAGTGAAAGCGGAGTGTCCCATACCACAATAGGAGATCAGCCTGCTATAGGGATATGCGGCTCCGGTATAGTGGATGCTGTGGCTCAAATGCTGGATAGGGGATTGATAGATCCATACGGCCGTATGCTGTCCCATGAGCAAGCATCAGAGAATCTGCCTTCAAGCCTGGCTTCCAGGGTAAGGGAATACAATGGAAAGCCCTCCCTGATCATAACCGAAGAACAGGAAGGGGCTGCCAAAGAAATTTTCATTACCCAGAAGGACATTCGCGAGATACAGCTGGCCAAAGCCGCTATCGCCGTGGGTATCCAAATCCTGATGCAGGAAATGCAGGTAGAATTCAAAGATATCGAAAAAGTTTACTTAGCCGGAGGATTCGGCAACTATATCAACCATGATCACGCCATGGAGATCGGACTTTTACCGGTCGAATGCAGGGGAAAAGTGATAACCATAGGGAATGCTGCCCTGACCGGGGCGAAAATGGCGATAAAATCCGCCGGCTTCATGGAAGCTGCCGAAAGAATACCAAGTAAAACAGGATATATTGAATTATCTACAAGAGTGGATTTTCAGGACCTTTTCGTAGACAATATGGAATTCAAATCAGAGTGATTTTATCCGAGAATATGATAGCCGGCATCCACATGTATGACTTCCCCTGTAATACCCCGGGAAAGATCGCTCATTAAGAAAACTGCAGTGTCTCCGATATCCTGCTGGCTTACTGTTCTGCGCAGAGGTGCTTTTTCTTCATATATACCAAGTACCGAGCTGAAGTCTTTTACACCTTTGGCGGATACGGTTTTAATGGGGCCTGCGGAGATGGCATTCACCCGGATTTGTTCCGGCCCCAGGTCGTTAGCCAGATATCGTACTGAAGCCTCCAGGGCAGCTTTTGCCACTCCCATTACATTATAATTTGGCACTACTCTCTCACCGCCCAGGTAGGTAAGGGTGATAATGCTTCCGCCCTGGCTCATCAAAGCTCTTGCTTCTCTGGATACTGCAGCCAGGGAATAAGAGCTGATATTTTGAGCCAGCAGGTAACCGTCACGGGAAGTGTTGTAATAGCTCCCTGTGAGCTCTTCGCCTTTGGCGAAGGCCACACTATGTGCTACCCCGTGTATGATGCCGTAATCCTTTCGGATGGAATAAAAGAGCTCTTTGATTTCTTCATCAGATGTTACATCACAGGGGTATAGGGCAACTTCGGGCAGGGCAGCGGAAAGCTGTTCAACTGCATTTTTTGATCGCTGGTTTTGATATGTAAGAATCAGCCTGGCGCCTTCCCGGGCGCAGGACTGCGCAATCCCCCAGGCAATGCTCCATTTGTTGGCTACGCCCATAATTAAAATGGTTTTGTCCTTCAATAGTCCAGTCATAGAAATCGTCCTTTCATTCTGTTATATTATGGCAGCAAGATTGTGGAAAAACAATTATGGCAAAACCAATAATACAAATTTGATTTATTATACAATAATAATAAACAAATGCGCAATCAAATGAGGTCAAAGTGCAGTAAAAATGTGCAGAAAGCGCTATTGCAATAGATTATCAAGTGTGTTAAGATACACCTTAGGAATTTTAGTATCCGTTTTCCGTTATTTGCATGTTTACAGGTTAGGCCCATGGTGATATGGGTTAAGTTATATAATGAAGACAATCAATAACTGGAGCTTGGACGGGTCATTAAGGAGGACATAATAGTGAGGGTTACGAAAGAGATCCTGGAAAATAAAAAAGTAAGGCTGGAAATTTGTGTTGATCCTGAAACTTTTGAAGAGGGTATGCAGAAGGCATACCTAAAAAACAGAAAAAGTATTTCAGTTCCGGGATTCCGTAAAGGAAAGGTTCCCAGGAAAATCGTTGAACGGTTTTATGGAGAAGAAATTTTTTATGAAGACGCAATAAATGAGGTATTCCCCAGGGTGTACGAGGAAGCGGTCCGGGAAACCGGCATAGTTCCGGTTGACACCCCTTCTGTTGATATCAGCCAAATAGGCAGGGGGCAGGATCTAATCCTGACTGCCGAGGTAGACGTTAAGCCGGATGTAGAGCTTGGCCAATATAAAGGCATAGAAATTGAAAAGGTAGAGTATACTGTATCGGATGATGAAGTTGAGCACCAGCTGGAGCATATTGCTGAAGAAAACGCCCGCTGGATTATTATAGAAAATCGCGGTGTACAAAATGGCGACCTTGTAACACTGGATTATGCAGGTACCATAGACGGCGAGGTATTCGAAGGGGGAACTGCAGAAAAGCAAACCCTGGAAATCGGTTCCGGCCGGTTTATTCCCGGTTTTGAAGAACAGCTTATCGGATTGAACCTGGAGGAAGAAAAGGATATAACCGTCACCTTCCCTGAAGACTATCATGCAGAGGACCTCAAAGGCAGGGAAGCTGTTTTTCATGTAAAAATACATGAAATCAAGGAAAAGGAATTGCCTGTACTGGATGATGAATTTGCCAAAGATGTCAGTGAATTTTCCACCTTGGAAGAATATAAGGAAGACCTGAAACGCAAGCTACAGGAAAGCGCTGACCAGAATGTCAGGAATATGATGGAAGACCAGCTGGTGACCAGGATTACTGAGAATGCAAAGGTTGACATTCCCGATGTTATGGTAGAAAATGAGATTGACAGCATGCTGCAGGATATGGAAATGCGCTTGCGCTACAGCGGGATGAATATGGAAAAATACCTGCAGATGAGCAATACATCCATAGAGGAATTCAGGGCACAATATAAAGATAGTGCATACAATAGAGTTAAGAAGCAATTGGTGTTGGAAGCTGTAAGCAAGGCCGAGGGCATTGAGGTAACCGAAGAGGATCGGGAAAAGGAATATCAAAAATTGGCTGAACAGTATAAGATGAATGTGGATGATATCAGAAAGACCTTCGGAAACAATTCAGAACATCTGGATAACAGCATTCTGGCCCAAAAGACAGTAGATATACTCATGGAAGCGGCTGTAATGGTAGAAGCAAAAGAAAACAGCCACGAAGAGCATGATCACGATCATGATGGTCATGATCGGGAAGCGGAAGAAAAAAAGGAAAACGAGGATTAAGAGATAAGTACGCTTGCGTCGTAAATCTGGAATCGAGGAGGAGGATCAAACATGAGTCTTGTACCCATAGTAGTAGAACAGACCAATCGGGGAGAACGCTCCTATGATATTTTTTCCCGGTTGTTAAAGGAAAGAATTATTTTTTTGGGTGAGGAAATAAATGATGTAACAGCCAGCCTGGTTGTTGCACAAATGCTTTTTCTGGAATCCGAAGATCCAGATAAGGAAATAAAGCTTTACATAAATAGCCCAGGTGGCTCCATTTCCTCCGGATTTGCTATTTATGATACCATGCAATATATCAAATGCGACGTTTCAACCATCTGCATCGGCATGGCAGCCTCCATGGCAGCTTTTCTTCTCGCTGCAGGCACAAAGGGGAAGCGATTCGCATTGCCCAATAGTGAAATAATGATTCATCAGCCCCTGGGGGGAACAAGGGGTCAGGCATCGGATATTGCAATTCATGCTGAGCGTATTATCAGGATGAAACAGAACTTGAACAGAATCCTGTCCGAACGAACCGGGCAGCCTTTGGAAAAGATCGAAAAAGACACAGACCGGGATAATTTCATGTCTGCTGAGGCAGCCAAAGAATATGGTTTGATTGATGAGGTTATTGTTCCCCGCAAATAGCCGACAAGAGGTGAAGAGATGGCAAGATATGAAGATAAGAAACAATTAAAGTGTTCATTCTGCGGAAAGACACAGGATCAGGTAAGGCGTCTTGTAGCCGGACCCGGTGTTTATATCTGCGATGAATGCATTGAATTATGCCAGGAAATTATTGAAGAAGAGTTTGAAGATGCTTCCGAACTGGAATTGAAGGATATTCCCAAACCTGAGGAAATCAAACATATACTGGATCAATATGTAGTTGGTCAGGAACGCGCCAAAAAAACGCTGGCTGTTGCGGTATACAATCACTATAAACGGATAAACAGCGATTTTAAAAACACGGACGATGTGGAACTTCAGAAAAGCAATATAGTTATGCTGGGCCCCACCGGTTCCGGTAAGACTCTGTTGGCACAAACCCTGGCCAGAATACTGAATGTACCTTTTGCTGTGGCTGACGCCACTTCATTAACAGAGGCAGGCTATGTGGGAGAGGATGTTGAGAACATCCTGCTGAAGCTGATTCAAACCGCTGATTACGATATAGAAAAGGCTGAAAAAGGCATTATCTATATCGATGAGATTGATAAGATAGCCAGAAAATCGGAAAATCCCTCAATTACCAGGGATGTTTCGGGAGAAGGTGTACAGCAGGCATTGTTGAAAATATTGGAGGGAACAGTTGCCAGTGTTCCGCCTCAGGGCGGCCGTAAGCACCCCCATCAGGAATTCATTCAGATTGATACCACCAATATCCTGTTCATATGCGGCGGTGCCTTCGATGGAATAGACAAAATCATCCAAAACAGAATCGGTAAAAGATCCATCGGATTTGGCGCTGATATCAGAAGCAAGTCCAGTCAGGATGTGGGGGAGATTCTGAAACACATTCTTCCTGAGGATTTGCTGAAGTATGGCTTGATTCCCGAATTCGTAGGTCGGCTTCCCATTATAGCCACACTCCAGTCACTGGACGAAGAGGCTCTAGTAAAGATATTAAAAGAGCCCAAAAATGCTTTGGTAAAACAATACCAAAAGCTGTTTGAAATGGGCGGCGTTGCCCTGGAATTCGATGAAGAAGCCCTGAGCATTATAGCTAAGAGGGCTATAGATCGGAAGACCGGCGCCAGAGGGCTGCGGGCTATCCTGGAGGATATTATGCTGAATGTTATGTATGAAATTCCATCTCGTGATGACATTGAAAAATGCATCATTACCAAGGATACAATCTTAAATCAGCAGGAGCCAATGCTCATTATTGCCGATGGTCAAAAGCCCAAAAAACAGGTCAGGAAGCCGAAAGAAAAGAAGGAAACTGCATCCTGATTTAATTGAAGTTAATATAACAAAAAGTCTTTAAAAAAGAGCATATCCTGCTCTTTTTTTATTTCCGCCCTTACTCTCAACTGGATAAAATCCCTGCTCTTACCACATAATATTTTTATAGCTGGGCTAAGTAAAAACGGTTGAAAAGGCAGGTATCGATACATTGACTGAGATTATTATAATCATACAATTGTTCTTTGCCATTATCATAGGGCTGTACTTTTTAAATCTTCTGCGAGGGCAGCAGGGAAACAAATCGGCAGTGGAAAAGGAATCCAGAATAGAATTGGAAAAACTTCAGAGATTGCGGGAAATATCCCTAAGTGAGCCTTTATCTGAAAAAACACGCCCCAAAAGCTTTCAGGATATTATCGGACAGGACAGCGGAATTAAGGCTCTTAAAGCAGCATTATGCGGACCAAATCCACAGCATGTCATCATTTATGGTCCTCCGGGCGTTGGCAAAACCTGTGCCGCCAGATTGGTGCTGGAGGAAGCAAAAAAGAATGTACGCTCTCCTTTCAGGTACAATGCCAAATTTATTGAGATGGATGCCACTTCCGTTCGTTTTGATGAACGCAGCATTGCTGATCCTTTGATTGGTTCGGTGCATGACCCCATTTACCAGGGAGCCGGTCCTTTGGGTGTGGCCGGCATTCCTCAACCCAAACCAGGTGCGGTAACAAAGGCCCATGGCGGTGTCCTGTTTCTGGATGAGATCGGTGAACTGCATCCCATTCAGATGAACAAACTGCTAAAAATACTGGAGGATCGTAAAGTATTTTTAGAAAGCGCATATTACAACTCTCAGGATGCAAACATACCACAACATATTCATGAAATATTTCAAAACGGTCTGCCTGCCGATTTCCGGTTGGTCGGTGCCACTACCAGGAGCCCTTCTGAAATTCCCCCTGCCATTCGTTCCCGTTGTCTGGAGGTGTTTTTTCGTCCGCTGACACAGGAGGAAATCGGTTGGATTGCAGAAAATGCCGCTAAGAAAGGCGGGTTCCAAATCGAAAAACATGCTGTTGCCAAAGTAAGTATGTATGCCAACAACGGTCGGGATGCGGTTAATATAATACAACTGGCAGGAGGAATTGCCCTGACAGATGAAAGAAACTGTATTACTGTCCAGGATGTGGAATGGGTTATAAACAACGGCAATTATTCACCCAGGCCTGAGAAAAAGATACCTGAAACACCACAGATAGGGTGCGTTAACGGATTGGCTGTATATGGGCCAAACCTGGGGGCGGTTTTGGAAGTGGAAGCTTCGGCAGTACAGGCTGCCAAGGGGAAAGGCATAGTAACGGTTACCGGCATGATAGATGAGGAGGAGATGGGCGGTGAAGGCCGGAAAATGCGCAGAAAAAGCACTGCCAGAGGATCTGTTGACAATGTCCTTACAGCACTTCGCAAATTTATGTATTTGAATCCCCGGGACTATGACATTCATTTGAATTTTCCCGGCGGAATCCCGGTCGACGGACCATCAGCCGGTATTGCTATAATGAGTGCCGTTTACTCAGCCATTACAGGAATGCCCATAGACAATAAAATTGCCATGACAGGCGAAGTTTCAATTCGCGGTGAAGTGAAGCCCGTAGGCGGAGTTCCTGCAAAAATAGAAGCAGCAGTCCGGGCAGGGGCGGAAAAGGTATTGATACCGGCGGAAAACTGGCAGGAGACCTTTTCTAAGGGGAAAATCCAAGTGATTCCTGTAAAACGGGTAGAGGAGGTTATCCAGGCTTCCCTGTTTATTTCAGATGAGAAGTTGTCCCCGGCAGCTGTCATTCAGAAGGCCGATGTTTTATCAGCATCAGGTTCCGGAAAGAAAGGGTATGATTGCACATATTAGCCAAATCCGATATAATGAAATCGGTTTGTAAAGACTCAGGCAAAAGGCATACAAACAATATTGATAGAGAAGAGAATTTGCAAGGAGTGAGTACCCGAATGAGTGATAAACCGGTAAAAAGACTGCCCATGCTGCCTTTGAGGGGCTTGACTATATTTCCTTACATGGTTTTGCATTTTGATGTAGGCCGTTCTCGATCTATTGCTGCATTGGAAGAAGCTATGATTAATAACCAGGAAATTTTCCTGGTTACTCAGAAGGATATTAAAATTGATGATCCGGAAATAGATGACATTTATGAAGTAGGAACTATTGCTAAAATTAAACAGCTGCTTAAATTGCCCGGGGAAACTATAAGAGTTTTGGTAGAGGGGCTGGAAAGAGGAAAAATTCTGGAGTATACAAAGGAAGAACCATTTTTTGAGGTTGTTTTGGCTACCCCCAAGCGTTATGACAAAGCAGAACTGGAGCTGCAATTGGAGGCTGTCTCCAGAAACTTACTCTCCAGCTTTGAAGACTATGTCAAGTTAAGCAATAAAATATCCCCGGAAACTTTGCTTTCCGTCAACAACCTGGATGATCCTGAACGTTTGGCTGATATTATTGCGGCTAATGTGCTGGTACGTACAGAAGACAAGCAAAAGGTGCTGGAGGCTTTTCATCCGATTGAAAGGCTGGAAACCCTGTATGATATTATGATTCGGGAAATAGAAATCCTGGAGATAGAAAACAAGATCAACCTCCGGGTAAGAAAACAGGTGGATAAAGTACAGCGAGAATACTATCTCAGAGAGCAAATGAAGGCTATTCAAAAGGAGCTGGGTGAGAGTGACGGAATTGCGGGAGAGGTGGAGGAGTACCAGGGAAAAATAGATAAGGCTAATCTGCCGGAAGAAGCCAAAGAGAAGGCTGAAAGGGAATTGAATCGTCTTTCCAAGATGGGACCGGGTTCGGCAGAAGGGTCGGTAATCCGCACCTATCTGGACTGGATTCTTGATTTACCCTGGAATGTGGAAACAGAGGACAATTTGGATTTGAAAAATGCGTCCCGTATTTTGGATGAAGATCATTACGGATTGGAAAAGGTGAAGGAGCGGGTTATTGAATACCTTGCGGTACGACAGTTAACTAAAAATATGAAAGGGCCTATTCTATGCTTTGTAGGCCCGCCCGGGGTGGGGAAAACGTCCATTGCCAAATCCATTGCCCGGTCCCTGAATCGGAAGTTTGTGCGTATGTCGGTGGGAGGAGTCCGGGATGAAGCGGAAATCAGAGGCCACCGGCGTACTTATGTCGGTGCCATTCCCGGCAGAATAATTGCGTCTATTAAGCAGGCAGGCTCAAAAAACCCTGTATTCTTACTGGATGAGATTGATAAAATAGGCAATGATTTCAGAGGTGATCCTGCGTCCGCCCTGTTGGAAGTACTGGATGCCGAGCAGAACTTTGCCTTCAGGGACCATTATCTGGATATTGCTTTCGATCTTTCAAAAGTAATGTTTCTTACCACCGCCAATACCCTGGATACCATCCCCCGGCCTTTGCTGGACAGGATGGAGGTCATTCGAATATCCAGCTATACTGAAGAAGAAAAGCGAAACATTGCCTCCAAATATTTAATACCCAAACAGATGAAGGAGCATGGCATGCCGGAAAAAAGCCTGATTCTGTCCGATGCCACCATCAGCGATATTATCAATTACTATACACGCGAGGCAGGGGTGCGTAATTTGGAGAGGCAAATAGCTGCAATCTGCCGTAAGGCTGCCCGAAGAATACTGGAAACCGGCAGGCCCAGTGTCCGGATAACAGGGAATAATCTGAAAAAATATCTGGGAGCACCCCGCTTCCATTATGATAAAGCGGAAGACAACAACCAGGTGGGTGTGGTCACGGGGTTAGCCTGGACTTCGGTGGGAGGGGACACTCTTTACATTGAAGTTACGTCCATGTCCGGTACAGGAAAGCTGGTATTAACCGGGCAATTGGGAGATGTGATGAAGGAATCCGCCAGAGCCGGGTTTTCATATATCCGTTCCAGGGCAAAAGAGTTTGCCCTTGAGGACAACTTTCACGAAAAATTGGATATCCATATCCACATACCGGAGGGAGCCATTCCCAAGGATGGTCCTTCAGCAGGTATCACTATGACTACGGCGATTATATCCGCACTTACCGGAATACCTGCCCGGGGGGAAGTGGCAATGACGGGTGAAATTACCCTGAGGGGGAGAATACTTCCAATAGGCGGTTTGAAGGAAAAAATTCTCGCTGCTCATCGTGCGGGAATAAAGAAGGTACTGATTCCTGTTGAGAACAGACGTGATCTGGATGAGATATCGGATAATATAAAGAAAAAAATAGAGATAGTGGCGGTGGAAACAATGGATGAGGTGCTTTCCCATGCTCTTGTCCGGATACCGGAACCAATATCAGGGGGTCAGAATCATGGAGATCAGGAAAGCTGAATTTATTACCAGTGCGGTAAATGTCGCAGGATACCCGCAGGATGATCTTCCCCATATTGCCATGGTGGGAAAATCCAATGTAGGCAAATCTTCCCTCATCAATGGCTTGACCAACCAAAGTAAATTGGCACGGGTAAGCAGGCAGCCTGGCAAGACAAGGCTGATCAACTTTTTCCTGGTCAATGATAGTTTTTATCTGGTAGACTTGCCTGGTTATGGCTTTGCCAGGGTATCAAAGGCTGAGAAAGAGAAATGGGGAGTCATGATTAATGAATACCTTGAAAAGACTGCCCGGCTAAAAGGCATTATTATGATTGCGGATATCCGGCATAATCCTACCGCTGAAGACAAGCAAATGGCCGAATGGATTCAGTATTACGGAATCCCCGTTATTTTAGTGGCTTCCAAGATTGATAAACTGGCTAAAACCAGAATCAAGCCCCAGGCTGCACAATTGAGGAAGCAGCTGGGGTTTTCCGACATAGTGCCGATTATTCCTTGTTCCGTAGTCACCAAGCAGGGGTTGCAGGAATTGTCGGAGCAGATGGGCTCTTATTTATAATTCTAAAGCAATTTATCTAACCTTCTTCCGATTCCTCCTCCGGGTTGATGAGTATACGGACATTGTCCAATTGGATTTCACCACTGCCCGAATCAACATTCTTAGGCGGGTTTTTCTTTAACGGTAAATCTTCACTCTGATGCAAATCATCGCCCTGGAGGGAGTACTGCAGCTCTGTTTCGGTACCGTCTTTTTCATCATTAGGATGAGCATGTTCTATTGAAATTTCATCCGATAAATCAGAAGCTGAAGGCTTTGCTTTTTCTTCATCTTTATATCCGGCTGAGCTGATCACCGGTATGTTTGCTCTCATGGCTCTCATCTGCTCAAGTTCAAAAGCCAGCTTGCGGATTTGTGCTTCCTTTTGAAAGGAGTATTTATCCTTCTGTCGAATATAATCCTGCATCTGATACAGGGCAGCCTGGAAATCGTCCATTCTGTCATTCATATCCTTGAGCTTAGCTTGGAATTCATTCATTCTGTTCCGGACTTCCTTTAAAGTACGGAATAAAGCTTGCTCTTTCTCATCTTCCGGTGATGAATCAGACAAGTCAGGTTTCTTTTCGCTGCGTAAACCCGATGCTTGTATAATTGGCTTTTCTTTTATAGCGTTTTCGCCTGTTAACAGAGTTTTCAATGTCCATGAAAAATCAGGGTAACCATCGCCAAACTCAGTTTCAAAACGGGAATTTCCATCCAATGTTTTGGTAATTTTTCTGTATGACACGAACTTGTTTCTGAACATTTCCTGGGGCTGCATCCAATGTCTGCCGGACATATCCCCACGGCTGACAAAGCCTATTCCGTCCTGAATCCAATAACAATGGAGACCATTACCTATTTGAAGGCAGGGATTCTGTATCGGCTGTGCTCCGCTATCCAGAATACAAAGTATTTCATTATTTGACTTGGGTGCCGTTGGATGAATTTTTAAGTAATTCAACCTGTATTCCGGGCCTGCCTTTTCCAGCCAGATCAAATGAAAGTCACCGGCAGAATCAGCATGTCCGTCAAAACAGGTACAAGTTCCGGACTGTTGAAACAGGATGAAGGGCTTGGACCAAGAAGCATGGTTGTTGTTATAATAAATATAATAACAGCGGGTTTGATTACGGATTATTCTGGTGTAAATACAGTACAGATTTCCTTGTGCATCATTTTGGACCAACTGCGGCTTAATTCTCTGATCTGACAGGAAATTCAGCAATACATTGCTCTGCCATTTACTGTTCTCAAGCCAGGCATGAATCAAAGATTCCTGTGCTCTTTTCAATGCGTTTTCAATATAATATAATATATGGACTTTGTTGAGGGTGCACAAAATCTCCAGACAGGAAATATCCTCAAATCGGGATTGGAGCCGATATAACAGCCGCTTATACCACTGCTCTCCATTCCATTGATAATATATCAGATGCTTTGAGGTGTTATATGCCAGCAGATGAATCCTGTCATTCCGGTCTATTGTAACTCTGAATTGCTTAACAGGCTGTCCGTCTATATGGGCAGGTTGCACCCATGAGTTTCCGTCTCTCCATGTGTATTGGATAATTTGCTGTTCTGTCAGCGAAAAGTACCATTGTTTTCCCAGTGACTCTTCCATCAGGCAGGAAAAACCCGCTTGAGTCATTCATACCACTCCCAGCCCCTTGATTTTTAGTATATGCATATGAAAAACTCAGGCAAAATATCACCGTCTCATACACAATCAAACCTCTTATGACATATCATGCTAATGAGAACAAAATTCTCTTATGATTCCATTAGGAAAAGGAGGTTTATTAATGTCTTTTTATTCCTACAAGAATGAAGGCAATCCTCGTTGTCCGGGAAGAATTGGATTTGACGGATTAAGAAAAATACACGAAAAGGTATGCATTCAGGTGAACAAGGTTTATGATTCCTGTCTTCAGCAGGAGACGCTGAATGATGTGAGAATTGTATTAACTGAGGTATGCAAAAGCCGTCACAATTTTGTACCCCCTCTTTCCTTTGTAAGCTGCAGGAGTACCACCACCAAGGGTAAATTGGTCGGTACGCGGATTGATCGGCTTCCTGATCGGCCCAACTTTGCCCGTGTAAGAACCAAGGTAGAGATCCCCATTGAGGTTGTATTCGAAGACTGTGAAGGACGACAGGGCAGCGGAATGGCTGTCATAACCGTACCCAAGGATGTAATTCTTTACGTACCTGATGAGTCTGTTATACCCTTCCAATTGGAAAGCATTGTGAATGCTGTTTGTGTATCCGGGAAATTCATTCCCGGAGAAACCTTTCGATTTGATGTGGATGTATGTATCACCATTATCCTGAAGATCGTTGCCAAAGTTGAGCTGTTGATACCATCCTTCGGCTTTTGCGAGATTCCTCCATGCGAAGAATTCGCAGAGTCGGTTTGTGACGATATTTTCAACCTGCCCCTGTTCCCACCGCAGCTTGAAGATATCCTGGATAGGAGAAAAGGCGGACACAGAGTTTTGGAAGACGAGGAATCCGAAGAGTAATTGGGACAAGAGGAAACAGAGAAAAGACTTCAGTATTTTGCTGAAGTCTTTTTTTGGGAAGGACAGATTACTCAGCTTCAATGGATGCCTGGTTCAAAATCCATACATTTATCAAAACTGTAACTTTAAAGTTGTGACCTCTTAGCCCGCTTAAAAGAATTCTATATTATTAGACCTCGTATGTGTTTGGTTTAATAATTCAGGGCAGGTAACGTCCAATAATGAATTATACAGGCCGATTCCAGAGGGTATTCTACGGTCTGTCGAGGGACATCCAAACGCGGCTGTAATTACTGTGTTGTCAGGATTTTTGTTTGGAATGCAAAAAACGGGGAGGTGATGATTTGAAAAAAGGTATTGATGTATCGAAGTGGCAGGGTATAATCGACTGGCAAAAAGTCAAGGCAGCCGGTATAGAATTTGCAATAATCAGAGCAGGATATGGCAGACTACCGCAATATAAAGATGCTACTTTTGAGTTAAATTATGCCGGAGCAAAGGCTGCCGGCATACATTTAGGGGCTTATCATTATTCCTACGCTGACTCCACAGCAAAAGCTAAACAGGAGGGGGAGCTGTTTTTGTCCTGGCTAAAGGGCAGGCAGTTTGAATATCCTGTTGTGCTTGACCTGGAAGCTGACTCGCTAATCAAGCTTGGTAAAAAGGTACTTACAGAAATTGCAGACAGATTTCTGTCAACGGTGGAATCTGCCGGATATTATGTAGCACTGTACTCCAACAGGCACTGGCTGAACAATCTCCTGGACAGCAATTATCTGCTGAAAAAATATGATTTGTGGTTGGCACATTGGACAAAGAGTGGAAAACCTGACATGGATCTAAGTGGAGAGTGCGGTTTGTGGCAATATTCCTCATCAGGCAGAGTGGAAGGGATTAAGGGAAATGTAGACCTGAACATCGCATACCGGGATTACCCGGTTATAATCAGGAAGAGCGGGCTTAATGGATTTGCAGGTGACGGCGGGAAAGCCCCGAAAAACAGTATGAATCAAGGAGAGGTTAAAGTGTTTCTAAGAGTGATACGGTTTGGCACCAAGGGCGAAGATGTCGGACAGGTGCAGAGGTTTCTTAAGAATCTGGGCTATTACAAGGGTCCTATCGATAATGAGTTTGGACCCGGACAGGGGCTGCTTAAGGCCGTAGAGGCATTTCAAAAGGCAGAAAAACTACAGGTAGACGGCGTGGTAGGTCCCGAAACACAGGCAAGGATCACAGAAATACTGCTCGAAGAGCAGGGCAGTAATATAGAAAACAAGGCAAAATTGATTGAAGTCAAAAACCTGGCCAATAAAATAATAGAGTTATTGTAATGGGGCCAAGAATAATTTTGGTGTCAATGGAAAAATAAAAAACCCCCAAACCCTGGGAGTCTTGATTAAACTGGTGCCGAAGGTGGGACTCGAACCCACACGGTATCGCTACCACTGGATTTTGAGTCCAGCGCGTCTGCCAGTTCCACCACTTCGGCATATTTCATTACTGTTGTTGCTTAACGACATAAAATATGATAACACAATGAAAGTGAGTTTGCAATAAGTTTTTGGCCTATTATTCGCCGGGATTGACAAGGCAGCCTGAGAATCAGAGGCAGTATCTGGCGTCTGCACCGGCTTTGGCGGCAGGGCGGGTTGTGGCCAATCCTTAGATATCGGGCTGACTGGGGTCGTTAACTTCTTTACCATATACACACAATCCATGCAACTTATTCTTACCTTCTTCGTCTATTTTATATAGGAAAGGGGGAGGATAGATTGAACTCATGTGAATACAGTAAATACTTATCGGATTATATAGATCGACAGCTGACTCCAAAACAAGAAATCATGCTGGAAGAACACCTCCCTTTCTGTTCTGATTGTAAAAACGAATGGGAAGAATTGACTATGCTAAAAAAAGCCTGCAGCAATCTTTCTGAAGAGCAGCCACATCCCAGTCTTCACCGGCGGATTATGTTAAAGGTTCAAAGATTAAATAAACCTGTGAGCAGAATAACTTGGGTTAAGCAGATCGGCGCATCTATGGCAGCCGTAGTTTTACTTTTTCTGATTGGAAAAGGAGTCTCTGGCATAATAGGATATGCCGGCAGAGATTTGCAGGTAAAACTTGAGCAGGAGAATACAGTAATGTCAGCACCGGAAGCAGAAAGCCCCGCTGAAGAGTCATCGGTTATTGACATGCAGGCTGCTGCCAAAGTCAATGAGGAATTATCAGGCGTTAAGGCAGATAGCAGCAAAGACGAGAAGCAGGAAACTGTTTCCTCAAACAATGCTTTTTTTGATATACCGGTTTTTGTTAAATATGGCATAGGGGCGGCATTGTTGCTTGTTTTCGCTTTTTTCCTGATTAAGCTTTTGAGATTAAAGTGAAGTATTGCGGGTGAAGAGTTCTTCACCTTTTTTATTACTGGCAATTCAATCAAACCGGTTGATTTTATGACCTATCCCTTGCAGTACCGGATTATAGCTTCATATCCTGCTTCTCAAAGCATAAAAATCCGCTCTGGTATGACAATTCGCGGTGTCAAAAAGCGAGGTAAATGCTTCATTGTATTAGAGGGAAAAATATGATAAAGTCAAATAAATATATATCAAAATGCGAACTATGGGAAACAGGTGGAAAACAAGAATGAAGAAAATAATTATGGTAATAGACGGAAACAGCCTGCTGCATCGGGCTTTTTATGCCATCCCGATTTTATCCAACAGGAAGGGTGTTTACACCAACGCGGTGTATGGATTCTTGAATATGCTCTTCAAGGTTATTGAGGATTATAAACCCTATTCCCTTGCAGTAGCCTTTGATAGAAAGGCTCCTACTTTCCGTCATCTTGCCTATGAGGATTATAAAGGAACCCGTCAAAAAGCGCCTGACGAATTGGTGCCGCAATTTGATCTGGTTCGGGATGCTCTGACTAAAATGGGTATCCCGATTTATGAACTCGACGGTTATGAAGCAGATGATATATTGGGGGCAGCAGCAAAGTCCTGTGGCAGTGAAGGACAGCAGGTTTTGCTGGTAACGGGAGATAAGGATGCATTGCAATTGGTATCTGAAAATACCGAGGTGCTTCTGACTAAGAAGGGCATTTCAGTTATGCACAGATATGATGAAAAAGAGCTGGCTGAGGAATATGGATTAACACCTGAGCAATTGGTTGACATGAAGGGTTTGATGGGTGATACCTCTGATAATATACCCGGTGTGCCGGGAATCGGTCCCAAAACAGCGATTAAGCTTCTGAAAGAATACGGCACACTGGAAAATGTACTGGCTAATGCTGGAAATATCAAAGGGAACAAACTCAGAGAAAACTTAATAATTTACAGACAACATGCTCTCTTAAGCAAGGACCTGGCTGCCATACGCCAGGATGTTCCCATTGATTGCAGTATACTGTCTCAGCCTTTGAAAATCACAAAAACACCGGAATTAAAAAAGTTTTTAAAGGAACTGGAGCTAAATACTATAATTCAGAAGCTGGACTTAGTCGATGCGGAAGCAACAGATGAAATTCAGAAGGCAAACGAAAGGGATAAGGCTGTTATAGAAATAAAAACAGATGCAGACATGCAACTTCTACTGAACCGGCTCTTGGCTCAGGAAGAAGCTGCGATTCTAATAAATCCAAGCATTAGTATTGCCTGGCAGAATGATGTGGTTTACCGAATCTGTCCGAAGAAAGATTTGCTGGATGAGGGTCTGAATGAAGAAGAGGTGTTGCAAAGCCTTCAGCCGTTTTTTGAAAACAGCGGAATCCGCAAGGTAACCAATGATGCAAAGGGTATGATGCTTTGGCTGCATAAGCTGGGCATTCGTATAAAGGGGCTGGAGTTTGATACACAAATTGGGGCTTATCTTCTGGACCCTACCAGAAGCAAATATGAAATTGAGCAGCTTCTATATGATTATGCTCATATTGATGTTGAGGAAGCGGATGCCTCTGACATATTGCTGCTGGCCCGGGCCATGAAAAAGCTTATAAAGGAAGCGAATATGGAGGATCTGTACCGGCAGATTGAGCACCCGCTAATCGGTGTGTTAACTGATATGGAGCTGGAGGGCTTCAAGGTGGATAAACAAATGCTCCAGCAGCTTGATGCAGAATTTACTGCTCATGTAAACCGGCTGACACAGGAAATTACTGATTTGGCAGGGGAGCCCTTTAATATCAATTCCCCTAAGCAGTTGGGTGATATTCTATTTGACAAGCTGGGTCTGCCCGTTCAAAAGAAGACGAAAACAGGCTATTCTACAGATATAGAAGTATTGGAGAGGCTTCAGGGCATGCATCCAATTATAGAAAAACTGATGGATTATCGGCAGGTAATGAAGATCAAATCCACCTATATTGACGGCCTGCTCCACGTAATCCATCCCTCTGACGGCAAGATCCATTCCAGTTTTAATCAGACCGTCACCGCTACCGGCCGTATCAGCAGCACAGAACCTAACCTGCAGAATATACCGGTCAGGGTGGAAATGGGCCGAAGAATAAGAAAGGTATTTACTGCCAGCGATGATCAGCATGTCCTGATCGATGCAGACTATTCGCAGATTGAACTCCGGGTGCTGGCTCATATTTCGGGAGATCTGAATTTGATTGAAGCCTTCAGGAAAAAACAGGATATTCATCTTCGAACTGCTGCTGATATATTCGGTGTACCCATGGAACTGGTAACAGCTGAGCAGCGTGACAGTGCAAAAGCAGTTAACTTTGGGATTATCTATGGCATCAGTGATTTTGGTTTAGCCAAAAATTTGGGGATTACAAGAGCCAGAGCAAAAAAGTATATTGAAAGCTATTTAAATCGTTTTCCCATGGTTAAGGAATACATGGAGCGAATTGTAAAAGAAGGCAAAAAAAACGGATATGTTACAACCCTTTTCAATCGAAGAAGGGATATACCTGAATTGAGATCAAGAAACTATAATATTCGGAGCTTTGGGGAACGAATTGCGCTGAACACTCCCATCCAGGGGACAGCAGCGGATATTATCAAACTGGCTATGATAAGAGTACACGCTGAATTAAAGAAAAGAAAACTGAAGTCCAGGCTGATTCTTCAGGTTCATGATGAATTGATTGTCGATACCCTGAATTCCGAGTTGGAGGAAGTAATGGAATTGGTACGGCATCAAATGGAAAATGCAGCAGAGTTGGCGGTACCTCTTGTTGTGGATATTGGGACCGGGAGAAACTGGTATGAAGCAAAATAGGAGGAAATCGTGAAGTTAATCGGTTTAACAGGTGGGATAGCAACGGGGAAAACCACCGTTTCCAGACTATTGCAGGAATCAGGCGTTCCTGTAATTGATGCCGATGCAGTTTATTCAAAGCTGTCCGAAAAGGGCAATCGGGTTTGGGAAGTGATACATCAGGCTTTTGGTGAAAAATTTTTTCTGTCTGACGGGGAAATGGATCGTAAAGCCCTGGGTAATCTGATTTTTTCGGACAACCAAGCCAGGGAAAAACTGGACAGAATTACTCATCCAATTGTTAAGGAGGAGATGCTGAGAATTCTCAGAAGGATTAAGAAAGAACAAAATCCGTCACTCATCGTTATGGATGTACCTTTGCTTTTTGAATCCGGTTGGAACAGATGGATGGATGAGGTATGGGTGGTTGCCGTCCCCGAAGAAATGCAAATAGAAAGATTGGTGAAAAGAGATAATCTTTCTCGGGAGGAGGCCTTGCTTCGAATTAAAAGTCAGATGAGCATTGAAGAAAAGAAAAAACTGGCTCATCGGGTGATTGACAATTCCCGTTCTGTATCTGATACAAAAAGCCAGGTTGAGAAAATACTGGATGAATATGGGATTCGGGGGAATTAGGATGGTAAAACCTGTACGAAGGAAGTTAACCCTATGGCTCTTGTTATTTTTATCTGCTTTTTGCCTGTTTGCTTTTATATTGGGAAACAGCCATTGGCTGAAACGAAAGAGATATCCATTGGTATATGAAGATAAGATTCGTAAATATGCTGCTGAATATGAAGTTGATCCTTTTTTAACAGCTTCGATTATATTCGTAGAAAGCGGGTTTAATCCAACAGCGGTATCAGTTAAAGATGCCAGAGGGCTGATGCAGATTCTTCCTTCCACAGGAGAATGGGTTGCGGATAAAATCGGCTTGCAGGATTATAGTGAGAAACAATTGTTTGAACCGGAAACGAATATTCAAATAGGATGCTGGTACATGAGCTATTTAGTTTCCCAATTTCCCGACAATAGGGAGCTGGTCCTTGCAGCATATAACGGCGGAATCGGAAATGTTAACAAGTGGCTGCGCAACAGAGAATACAGCTCGGATGGCAGGCAATTGGATTATATACCTTTTATGGAGACTCGAAACTATGTAAAAAAAGTATTAAATACTTATGATATCTATAAGGAGATATACCCGTCCTTGGAAATGGAGGACGATTGATTGCAGTTAAACCGGAAAGGATTATATAGATGAGGAAAATCATTTGTTTATTGCTTATTGCATTGGTATCCATAATATCAGGCTGTGGCCTGACTAGTATTCCAGAAGCACATCTGACAGACAATAATGAGAATTCTTCTGAGGATATACCCGGTCCAACTGAGCCGGCTCCCCGTTTCGGAGGAGAACTGAGGGTATCCCTTACAGCCCCGGATACATTTAATCCACTTTTAACGCAATCCAGGGATATTATGAACTTTTTAAGCCTGGTATTTGAAAGCCCGATTGAATATGATGAAAATTTAAAACCGGTTCCTTCGCTGGTTACCAATTGGGAAGCATCTCCCGACGGCAGATTATGGGTATTTGATGTTCGAAAGGGAGTAAAATGGCACAATGGTGAAAGCTTTTCAGGAGAAGACATATTGTTTACTTTACAGGTCCTGCAGAGCGATACCCTGGAGTCCTTCTATCAAAAGAATCTGTTTGTTGATATGAATATTGTAGAGTATGGTCTTCGCAGCGGCGATCCCTATACAATATACATCCGTTTGGGGGAACCATCTTACCATATCTTGGATTACCTGACCTTTCCGGTTCTGCCTCGGAGTGTATATCAATCAGCTGAATTCATAATGGAAAGCAAAAGCGATTTTTCTCTGTTACCGGTAGGGACAGGTCCATATCGGGTTGATCCGACTCATCCTTATGAAGGTGAAACGATAAAACTGGTGAAAAATGAAAGCTGGTGGGACGGTACTCCTTATATTGATTCCATATTGGGTAAGATTTATGCCACCAACGATGAGGCATGGGATGCCTTCTACCAGAATGACGTTGATTTGGTTGATACAACAGTGGTGTATGCCAATACACGTTTAAATCGAAACAATGCCAATCATTATAAATACCTTACTTCGGACTTTGAGTTATTGGCATTAAACAATACCCATGCCTTGTTTCAGGAAAAAGTCATTAAAAAAGCCATGGCATACGGCATAGATCGGAAGGATATCATATCCAAAGTATATCTGAACAATGCTGAGACAGTGGATGTTCCCATTCCATCCAATTCCTGGCTGTATGACAGCAGCTACCGTATATATGATTATGATGTCGAGCGAGCAAGCAGGTTGTTGGAAGAAGCAGGCTGGAGGGATCATGACGGAGATGGTATTCTGGACAGGGAAATTGACGGCACGAAAGTTGATCTGTCCTTTACTATATTGACCAATAGCGATAATGATTTACGAAAAGATACTGCAGATTTGATTGCCGAGCAGCTGGGAACGATAGGATTTCAAATACAGGTAGAAGTGCTTCCATGGGATTTATTACAGGAGGAAAGGATTGCAACAGGAGAATTTGACGCTATTCTGACCGGCTTCAGTCTGGATTCCATGCATGATTTAAGATCAGTTTTGCATTCCGGCTGGATGGGTGAGCAAGGGAATAATTTTATCGGCTACAATAATCCTGAACTTGATAGGATGTTGGAAAGCGCTGCCCAAGCCTATACCGAAGAAGACAGATTGGAGGCATATCTGGGTATACAGGAGCATCTGACCGATGAACTGCCGTTTATAAGCCTGTATTTCCGGACAGGTTCTTTGCTGGCAGACAGCCGGGTGCATGGAATTGATAGCATTGGAGAATTGAGCACATTCAAAAATGTTGAGGATTGGTTCCTAATCAGATAAGTCCGGTTTGCTTATTGACAATTGCCCCTGACCTGCGTATAATATTAATTGGCTTTTCTGATTTGGATAAGCCGCTGTTTTGCGAGAGTGCTGGAATTGGCAGACAGGCACGTTTGAGGGGCGTGTGTCTTATGGCGTACGGGTTCAAGTCCCGTCTCTCGCACCATACGCGTATAATCCGAATGAAACGAAGGAGGTTTTATTCGGATTATTTTTTGCATTTCCAGGGTTTCCGGAAAACAATTATAGCTATCGCTGCCCATGGTATAAAAGAATGAGGTGAGGGCAAGCTAATCCTGTATAATTATGGAAACTTAACAGGTGATGTGGTATGAATAAGCAAGCGCGGTTGATAAAAATCATATTGATTGGCCTTGGAACAGGTTTGTGTAACGGCTTATTCGGAGCCGGCGGCGGAATGATAGCAGTTCCTTCCATGGTTCATATTCTGAAGCTGGACGAGCACGATGCCCATGCTACTGCCATTGCAGTGATTCTTCCTCTGGCTGCTATTAGCGCCTATATTTATTTTACAAATGGATTTCTGGATATGGATAGATCTATACCTGTTGCAGTGGGTGGGATAATAGGTGGAATTATAGGTGCTTTTTTACTCCATCGAATTCCTTCTAAATGGCTGCATAAAATTTTTGCATTGTTTATGGTCGGAGCTGCAGTAAGGATGATTTTCTAAATGCTTCTTTTTATCATCGGCTTTTTGTCCGGTATGATTGGGGGTATGGGAATTGGCGGGGGCACCATATTGATACCGTCTATGATATTTTTTGCAGGGGTTACTCAACATACAGCTCAAGGTGTAAATCTTGTCTCATTTTTCCCTACTGCCCTAGCGGCTGTTTTTGTACATATTAGAAATAAACACGTCCGCTTTAAGTTAGCTGCATACTTGATCTCGACAGGCGCTGTAGGTGCCATTATTGGCTCTGTTCTGGCCTCCTATATGCCTGCTCAATTGCTTAGAAAGCTCTTTGGAGGACTTCTTCTGATAATGGGCATCTTTGAATTATTCCGTAAGGAAAAAAGTCAAACATCCAGAGTTGGAGCGCCATAAAAATTATGTAATCATATAGCATCTTCCTGCACTGCTTTATTTTCTGAATGGGCGGGAAGTATCCGACGCGTAAATGATCTGTTTCGTAAAGATATATTCGCTATACATTGGCATTTATTATAATGACTGCAGCAGTAAATAGATTGGTGATTTTACCTTAAAAAATGTGTACTATATGTTACATTTATAGATAATATATGATATAATATCGATGTTATTGAGACAGTTTTTCTAGGCTGCGTTTTATAAATAACCTGAAGAAGCCTCGGCTTTCTAGGGTTATTTTCATGTTTTAGTAGATGATAATTATTTAACAAGAAATGCATTATAATTATACTGCCTTATACCAGTGCATATTCTTACAGCCCCAAAGTTATTGAAAGAGGTGTAGTACTTGACCAAAAAACTAAGACTATTTTCCTTTACAGGAGGGATACACCCGCCTGACAGCAAACAACTAACCGAAAACAAGGAAATAGAAATTTGCAAAGTGCCTGAGGTTGTCACTATCCCTTTGCAGCAGCATGTCGGCGCTCCTTGTGAAGCTCTGGTTAAAATAGGGGACAAGGTCAAGTTGGGCCAGAAGATAGGACAACCCAAAGGTTTTGTCAGCGCCCCGGTCCATTCCAGCGTATCCGGTGTGGTGAAATCCATTGAAACCGTTGATTTGCCAAATGGCGGCAGAGCTTCGGCAATTATAATTGAAAATGACGGAGAAGACAGGCCGGATGACTCCCTTAAATCTGAAAAAGAATTAGAGGATCTTAGCAGGGAGGAGTTACTGAATATTGTCATGGAAGCCGGCATAGTCGGCATGGGGGGAGCCTGTTTCCCGACTCATGTCAAACTTTCGCCGCCTGAAAATAAGAAAATTGAGTTAATCATATTAAACGGTGCAGAATGCGAGCCTTATTTGACATCTGACCACAGGCTTATGATAGAGCATCCCGAGGAAATAATTTATGGCATGAAGGTTATCATGAAAATTCTGAATGTCTCCCAGGGATACATTGCTATTGAGGACAATAAGCCTGATGCAATAAAAACAATGACAGATGCAGTAAAGGATGAAAAAGATATCCAGGTATTAAGCCTTCGAACCAGGTATCCACAGGGTGCGGAAAAGCAATTGATTTATACTGTAACAGGGCGTCAGGTTCCTTCCGGCGGGCTGCCCGCTGATATCGGTGTTGAGGTAAACAATGTATGTACAGCAGCAGCTATAGCCCGGGCTGTTCGACTGGGTCAGCCCCTCTATCAGCAAATAGTTACCGTTTCCGGCGGGGCGGTCAGAGAACCGAAGAATCTGCTGGTACGCTTAGGCACCTCTTTCCGTGATGTCATCGATTGCTGTGGCGGCTGGACAGAGGAACCGGCAAAGATTATAAGCGGAGGGCCTATGATGGGCACAGCTCAGCACACGTTGGACGTGCCGGTAACTAAGGAAACAACCGGCATATTACTGTTTACAGAAAAGAAAGCTGCGCAAGCAGAGCCTTCCAATTGTATACGATGTGCCAGGTGCGTCTCCGTCTGCCCGATTCATTTGCTTCCGTTGAATATCAGTGCCCAATCTTTACTGAGTAATTATGAAGAAGCTGAAAGGTTACATGCCATGGATTGTATTGAATGTGGCTGTTGTTCTTATATTTGCCCTGCTTCGCGGCCTCTGCTCCAGTCCATAAAGGTAGCAAAAAAGGAAATCACCAAGGCAAGGAAACAAAATGCGCAAGCAAAACAGGCAACAGAGTCAATTAAAAGGTAAAAAGAAGATTCTTTGGAGGGTTTGGAATGAGCAAATTTACGGTTTCTCCTTCTCCCCACATCAGAACAAATGAGTCAACCTCCAGAATCATGCTGGACGTTATCATTGCATTAATACCGGCAGGGGTTGTTTCTATCTGGTTATTTGGGGCAAAATCACTTTGGATCATATTGCTGGGTATTGTTAGCTCTGTTTTGACAGAGTATCTAATACAAAAATTAATGAAAAAATCGGTTACGATAGGAGATTTCAGCGCAGCTGTAACCGGTTTGCTTTTGGCATACAACCTGCCTCCCAGTGCTCCCTGGTGGCTGGTGGTCATCGGTTCGTTCATCGCAATTGCATTGGTGAAACAGGTTTTCGGCGGCCTGGGCCACAATTTTATGAACCCCGCATTGGCAGCCCGCGCTATTTTGATGGCCTGCTGGCCGGTGCGGATGACATCCTGGATACAGCCTGGAACAGATGCAGTAAGTGCTGCCACTCCTTTGGCCTTGTTAAAGGCCAGTGATGCTGCAAGCAGTGCTACCAGCAGTGCCACTGTCAGCGGTGCTACCGCAGCAAGCATCGAGATTCCTTCCCTTTGGGATGTTTTCAGCGGAAATATAGCAGGAACGATAGGAGAAGTATCTTCGCTGGCACTATTGCTGGGCGCGGCATATTTATTGTATCGCGGTGTTATCAGCTGGAGAATACCTATTGCCTATATTGCAACCACCTTTGTCCTCACCTTTATTTTTAATGGAGCAGATTTAAGCAATGCATTTTATCAGATTTTCCTCGGAGGGTTGATTCTTGGCGCTTTCTTTATGGCAACGGATTATTCTTCCTCCCCTGTTACTCCACTGGGGCAGATCATCATGGGCGTTGGATGTGGAATTTTAACGGCAGTGATTCGGAATTACGGCGGTTATCCGGAAGGGGTCAGCTATTCCATATTACTGATGAATGTAGCAACCCCGCTTATTGAGAAATATACCATGCCGAAAATATTCGGGGAGGTGCGCAAAAATGTCTGATACCTTGAAAATGGGCTTGAAGCTTTTCTTGATTACGGTGATAGCTACCTTTGCATTGGCTTTAACACAGATGATAACGGAAGAGCCAATCAAAGTACAGGCGGAAAAGGCAGATAACGAAGCCAAAGCAACAGTCCTGGAAGGAGCAGAAGAATTTGTACAACTGGAGGTAAGTAAGGAAACCTACCCTAATATACTTGAAGCGCATAAGGGGATGGTTGACGGTAATACAAAGGGCCATACTTTCAAAACATTTAACAGTGGTTATGGCGGGCAGATAGTAGTGATTGTCGGAATTGACACAGAAGGAACCATAACCGGAGTGAGGATAGTACAGCAAACGGAGACACCCGGCCTGGGTGCGAAAGCACAGGAATCTGATTTTTACGAACAGTATTACGGAAAACCGGGAAGCAGTCCCCTGGCTAATGACGATATTAATGCCATAACCGGAGCCACTGTTACTTCAAACGCGGTTACCGGTGCTGTAAACTATGCAATTGATTATTACCGGGCAGAGTTGGTTTCGGGAGGTGGCAGCCAATGAAGGTAAAAGATGTATTGTTAAATGGTATCATTAAGGAAAATCCTACTTTTAGGTTAGTTCTGGGTATGTGCCCGACCCTGGCTGTTACAACTGCAGCTGTAAACGGCGTGGCTATGGGACTGGCTGTTATTTTTGTACTGGCATCTTCTAATTTGGTTATTTCCCTGCTAAGGAACTTTATTCCCAATAAGGTACGGATTCCGGCTTACGTTGTCATAATTGCAGCTTTTGTAACTATAGTAGGAATGTTAATGGAAGCTTTTGTTCCCCAGCTGTATAAGGCCTTGGGTCTGTTTATTCCCCTGATTGTTGTTAACTGCATTATTCTGGCCAGGGCTGAATCATTTGCATCCAAATACAATCCCTTTTATTCGCTAATTGACGGAATTGGAATGGGGATTGGATTCACCGTTGCTCTGACCATCCTGGGGGCTATCCGGGAGCTTCTTGGTGCAGGAACAATATTTGGTGTGTCCTTGTTTGGCCAGGGTTTTGAGCCTGCTATTATCATGATACTCCCGCCGGGTGCATTTATTACTTTAGGGCTGATTCTTGCTTTATTAAATAAGCTGGATCAGAAGCGGCAGCAAAAACAGATAAAACAAGCTTGATTAGGGGGTATGGACATGGCGTATTTAGGAAAAATTTTTATCATATTACTGAGTTCCATATTGATTAACAATTTTATCATGTCCCGCTTTCTTGGAATTTGCCCCTTTCTGGGTGTATCCAAAAGAGTTTCCACGGCAGTGGGCATGGGAGCAGCTGTAACCTTTGTTATGGCAATGGCATCGGTGATCACATATTTGGCACACTATTTCATACTGGTACCTTTGGAAATGGAATATATGCAAACACTGGCCTTTATTCTGATAATTGCGGCATTAGTACAGTTTGTAGAAATGGTAATACAAAAGATGAGCCCTTCCCTATATCAGGCACTGGGTGTGTATCTGCCTTTGATTACCACCAATTGTGCTGTATTAGGCGTTGCTATTTTAAACATAGATGAAGGATATGATTTATTCCTGACATTGATAAACGGCATCGCAGGAGCTTTGGGATTTACCCTGGCAATTGTTTTGTTTGCCGGTATCCGGGAAAGGCTGGAGATGTCTGATATACCGGAGCCCTTCAAAGGCTTTCCCATTGCTATGATCACGGCCGGGTTAATGTCGGTTGCTTTTTTAGGTTTTCAGGGATTAATAAAATAATGGGAGATAAGGAGAGATTCTTATGTGGGAACAACTTTTACTCCCGGTGCTGAGCCTGGGTGGGTTGAGTTTTATTTTCGGTGCCGGCCTTTCATTGGCTTCCAAGAAATTCGAAGTGGAAACGGATCCACGTATAGATGCTGTAAGAGAAGCTTTACCCGGAGCTAATTGTGGCGCATGTGGTTATCCAGGCTGTGATGGACTTGCAGCGGCAATAGTAGAGGGTAATGCATCGGTGAATGCCTGTCCGGTAGGAGGCAGTCCTGTAGCTGAAAAAGTAGCTTCAATTATGGGAGTTGAGACAGAGGCCAGTGAGAGAATGGTAGCGCGGGTTATATGCCAGGGTGATTGTGATAGGGCAATAGATAAATTCAAGTATCAGGGTATAGAGGATTGTGCTGCCGCCTCCATGCTGGCAGACGGACAGAAAGCGTGCAGTTATGGTTGCCTGGGCCTGGGTACTTGCGAACGGGTTTGTCCATTCGATGCTATTCATGTAAATGAAAAGGGTATAGCAGAAGTAGACAGGGAAAAATGTACAGGATGCAACAAATGTGTAGTTGCATGTCCTAAAAATGTGATTGAACTTATACCCGCATCCAGTGAAGTGCAGGTGGCCTGCAATTCTCAGGATAAGGGCAAATTTGTCAAGGCATACTGCAATGTGGGGTGCATCGGCTGTCGGATTTGTGTGAAGGCTTGTCAGTTTGACGCAATGACCTTTAATAACAATTTAGCAAAAATAGATTACGTGAAGTGCACTAATTGCATGGTGTGTGCAGAAAAATGCCCTACAAAGGCCATATATGCCGATTTTATGAAGAAGGCAGATCAATCCGCATGACGGCTTGATTTATTAGAAGGAGGAAGCTTGAAAATATCTTATATTGAAAAATACTGCCTGGGAGGGGATTCGGAAGAACAGCCGGCCGGGTATTTTGTAAAGGGCGATGCTGTAACAGAGCTGATTAATCTGCGGGAAAAATGGCAGGGCAAACTGCAGATGATTTATCTGGATCCCCCTTTTTTTACCGGAAAAACTTTTTCCTTCAGGCAAAAGATCGGAAGAGAAGGGTGGAAGGGCAATTCCAAATATGTATTGTCCCATCAGGCTTATTCTGACCAATGGGAGGATCATAATGCTTTTCTCAAAATGCTGCGCCGGGTTCTGAACCTTTCTCATCAAATGCTAAAACCCGATGGCTCGCTGTTTCTTCATATGGACTATCGATTCAGTGCCCGCGCCAGGCTGTTAATGGATGAGATTTTCGGAGCGGAGAATTTTCTTAATGAAATCATATGGGTTTATAAAACGGGGGGACGCGCCAGGCATCATTTCAGCCGCAAACATGACACTATTCTGTTTTACAGGAAATCCAAACAACACTATTTTAATCCGGACGCTGTTGGCAAGCCCAGAGGGCTGTCCAAACGTAACAACATGAAACGCCGGATTGATGATGACGGACGGGTTTTCTGGTCTATTCGTTCCGGCGGAAAGGAATATCGATATTATGAGGATTCCAAAGTCCTGCCCAGTGATGTCTGGGATGATATCTCTCACCTGCAGCAAAAGGATCCTGAACGAACGGGATATGATACCCAGAAGCCGGAAGCGTTACTGGAGCGAATGGTCTTATCAACATCCCGGCCGGGTGACTGGATAGGGGATTTTTTTGCAGGGTCTGGTACAACTCTGGCCGCTGCCCAAAAAAACGGCAGAAAATGGCTGGGTATTGATAGTGGCATTTTTTCCATTAATGTATGCAGAAAACGGTTGATACAGGTGTCTCAATCCGGTTGTCTGATCTTTTTTGATCCACTATTAAGATTACAGAAGTATGAAAACTTCAAAAACGAGAACCATAATAAGGTAAGGATAAAGATTAATACAAAATCGACCTTTATATCTTCAAATCAAAAGCTAAAAACGGAAATATTTTTACTGGATTACCAATGCAGGCAGGTACCTGAGTTATCCAACTATTATATGGATTATGTGGATTTTTGGTCCGTCGGGTACCTGCATAATGGTGAATTTATTGCTCAGGATCACTCTTTTCGCACACATGCCAATCCTGAAATAAAAACTGTACTGACTATGTCAGGAGACAATACAAAAGAAAAATCGGACATTGCCTTGCTGATATCAGATGTTTATGGAAAACAATCATTATATAGGCTATAAGGTGGCAAAACATCCAATTATTAATACTTTGACGATAGAGAACACTAAAACATGTTGTCAAGCCATAAACAACCAAAGGTGCATTGAATTACATTTCATAAAACAAAAGATGCAGAGCCAAAATAGGGGCAAAGGAGGCGAAAATCATGAGAAAAAGCCGCTGTTTGCTCTATATTTTGGCTTTTGTAATTGCAGGTTTATTAGCAGTATCCTGTACGGTACAAAGAAGACCCGGGGAGACAGTTCCTCAGGTTACGCCTGAAAACAGGCAAACCAGGTTTGTTCCCAGGGCCTCACCTTATCCTGACAGAACCCAATATGATCCTTATATGCCCAATGCTTCGCCGGGTCCTCGTACGCAGGATAATAGAAGGAATATAAGGAGCCCCTTAATTGACGAAAGAAACCGCATTCGAGGCGGCACAAACACAGCTCCGATGGGAACTGATATGCAGGACAGGGCACAGCGAATTGCTGATGCAGCTGCCAGGCAAAAGGAAGTGCAATCCGCATCATGTGTAATCACAGGTAATACTGCAATGGTCGGACTGCAGTTTAACAAACAATATAAGGGCAAATTGACCAATGCAATTAAGAGACAGGTTGAAAAAAGAATTAAGGATACCGATGACAGAATAAATCGGGTAGTTGTAACAGCGGATCCCGATATGGTCAGCAGGATTGAAGAAATCTTCGAGGAAATCGGCAACGGCAGACCTATATCAGGCTTTACAAAAGAACTGAATGAAATGATCAACCGAATTAATCCCAAATAAGGAAGGACAAGCAAAGCGAAACAGAGAAGTTATTATTATCTCTGTTTCGCTTTGCTTTGCAGGATTTTTGTTGACTATAGGATAAGCGAACTCTATAATTGGAATATGAAGGAGTGATAATATGAATCCAATTGCCTTTCGTTTATTTGGGCAGCCGATTTATTGGTACGGTATCCTGATATCCATCGGGGTATTACTGGGCATTATCCTGGCTATGCGAAATGCCAGATTATTTGGAATTGACCAGGATTCCATCGTGGACTTTGCATTAATCGCCATCCCTCTGGCTATTATCGGGGCCAGATTATACTATGTGATTTTCGAATGGGATCAGTACAGGGAGAACCTGTTGGATATCTTTAATATCCGAAAAGGCGGTCTGGCGATTTACGGCGGTGTAATAGGCGGAATACTTGCCGGATTGATATTTACCAAATGGAAAAAACATGATTTCTGGAATCTGGCTGATATTTGTGCTCCCAGCCTGATTTTAGGGCAGGCTATTGGACGATGGGGAAACTTTGTAAATCAGGAAGCCTATGGATATATTGTGGCAAATCCCGAATGGCAGTGGTTCCCTGCGGCTGTTTTTATTGAGGCTGATCAACAATGGCATTTGGCCACCTTCTTTTATGAATCCATGTGGAATTTTCTTATATTTATATTTTTAATGTCCTATAGAAAGCGCAGAAAGAAAACCGGGGAAGTTTTTCTGCTCTACATAATCTTATATGCCTTTGGCCGGTTTTTTATTGAAGGCCTGCGAACCGACAGTTTGTACATAGGCAGCATCAGAGTATCCCAGCTATTAAGCGCTGTTCTTTTTATAGTTTGCATCGGACTGTTTATTTATCGCAGAAAGCATTCTGAATCAGTCGCATCCGGGCTTGAGGAAGCAGCAATCAATGAAGGTGAGATACCGTCAACAAAACCGGAGAAAGTAACAGATACAGGCCAGCATGAAGATATTTCAGAACCGGAGGTTGATGAAAATCAATCCGAAGAACCGGAGGCTAATGAGTGTCAATCTGACACGACGGAACATACACACAATCATGATGAGAATCAGTCTTTAAATAATGACTTATAAATATTAAACCTTAGTAACCTTGATTAATCGCCTGCTCCAACCCGAATTTTATTTAAGCATGAAAATTATTTTATTGGGAAAAGATATTATTGAGTAATGAATTCCAACCATGCTTAAGACTTTACGAAAGGAGCGGGTATAAATGGCAGACAACATGGACCAGGTGAGAAGGGACGATGAGGATAGGAGGAACAAAGGCTGGATAGGAATAATTTTGCGTTTTGTCGTAGCAGCCATTGTTTTAATGGTCACAGCCTGGCTTACCCCTGGTTTCTCCCGAATAGGTTTTGGAACTGCACTAGCTGCCGCCTTGGTCATTGCAGCCATGGATTGGATTATCCAGCGTGTGTTCAAAATAGATGCATCTCCCTTTGGCAGGGGCATTGTTGGATTTATAGTTTCTGCTGTTATAATCTATCTTACACAATTTCTGGTTCCTGGCATGAGCATCTCCATTTGGGGAGCGATTATCGCATCCTTGATTATCGGAATTATAGATGCAATTATTCCAACCAATGTAGTTTAATTGGAACCCGGCAAGGCAAAGGGCGGCGGCACAAACCCGCCCTTTTCTGATTCTCATGATTTCCTTGTCAATTGTATTTGTTTTCGGTATAATAATAATTGAAAAATTGATACATTTTGTGATGGCAGTTAAATACAACAAATGAGGATGTTGATTGAATGGTGCAGAATTTGCTGGCTCAGATCGTTGAACTGATTGACAGCAGAGAAGACATCAGGATGGATGAGATTCCGGAGTACCGTCTGTATATCTCTCAACTGGAGGAGTTTTTTGACAAGAAACTGGGCAAAGCCAGTGACAACGACGAAGAACGCAAAGTCATTTCCAAAACCATGATCCAAAATTACATTAAAGACGGTTTACTGATGCCGCCTGATGGAAAATCCTATAATCGCAGCCATGTTATTTTGCTTATTTTAATCTACAGCCTTAAATCCATTTTGTCCATTCGAGATATTCGCAGATTGTTTAATCCTGTTCTGCCCGATATTAACGATGATGAAAACCATTCCGACATTGACTATATTTATGAAAACTATCTGTCGCTAAAACAGGCATCCGTTGAGAAACTTCATTTCGAATTAGAAGAATTGCTCAGCCGGGTGGAAGAACGGCCTATCCCTCCCGGAAAAACACCCGGAGAACAACACAATCTCAGGCTGTTGCTTTTTATATCAACCTTAATAACTGAAGCTAATTTAATGAAACAAATTGCTGAGTTTCTAATCGACAAATATTTCGTCAGCGAAGTATAATCTTCAATCTGCGGCATCAATGCCGCAGATTTATTTTTTGGGCTGCATTTACTATCTTTTCTTATAATATTGCCTCTTATATTAAAATTCGGCTTTCATAAAGTGTATTTGAGATAATCTGAATGTATAAGTATTAAACATATTAGCTATTTAATATTCAAAATTGATTATTTTGAAGTTGAATAATAGTTTACATTACTATAATATATAGTTAGGATAAAATGATTAAATGGTTTATTAATCTATACAACTGGGTATATATATAAAAAGGAGGAGATGCTGATGAGAAAAAAGGTGAACAGAACGCAGAGTTTTCGGCCCGGAAAAAGAAAAGAAAAATTCCTCCTGGGAAATTACATAATACCCACCAAGCATGCAATAAAACGTTATCAGGAAAGAATCCGCATGGTTCATTCAGAAAAAGCACAAAATGCAATCATCGAAGGGGTGAAACGCAGCCGCCTGATTGCGCTGACCAGTTATAGCGGTCGAGAAATCAGAGAAAACAGGGGTATTGTTTTTGTTTGTGAGCTGCAAGGGAATTATCTATATGTTATTACCGTCCTAATTAGTCAAGTTGATTTGAGGTTTGTGGTTTAATGATCTATTTAATTGAAAATTTATCACCTCCTACTAACAGGCCATATCGGCTTGTTTTTTTTGGTATCTGGAGTATAATAAATAGAAACATGTAAACGTGAGGCGAAGCTATATGCGAAATTTGACTATGATGACAGATTTATATCAATTGACAATGATGTATGGATACTATAAGAATAACACCCATCAAAGACAGGCTGTTTTTGATTTGTTTTTCCGCAGACCCAATAACAACACCGCTTATGCTATTGCTGCAGGTTTGGAGCAGGTTATGGATTACATTGAAAACCTGCATTTCAGTGAAGAAGATCTGGAATACCTTGACAGTCTGAATTTATTCAATCAGGAATTCTTGGATTTGCTGCGGGACCTGCGGTTTACCGGCGATATTCACGCTGTTCCGGAAGGCACAGTAGTATTCCCCAATGAACCCATGGTGCGGGTAAAAGCTCCTCTTATAGAAGCACAATTGATAGAAACAGCACTATTGAACATGATTAATCATCAAACTCTCATTGCTACCAAAGCCAGCAGGGTGGTAATGGCAGCACAGGGCGGCAGTGTCCTGGAGTTTGGCTTGAGAAGAGCCCAAGGGCCGGATGCCGGTATTTACGGAGCCAGGGCAGCAATAATAGGCGGCTGTTCTGCTACTTCAAATGTGTTGACAGGCCAGATGTTTGGCATTCCCGTAAAAGGTACCCATAGTCACAGCTGGGTTATGAGCTTTCCTGACGAGCTAAGTGCATTTCGGGCTTATGCTGACGCTTTCCCTGATAGCTGCCTGCTTCTGGTAGACACCTATAATACTTTAAAAAGCGGTATTCCCAACGCAATAACGGTATTTAAGGAATTAAGGGAAAAGGGGTATGAGCCCATGGGAATCCGCCTGGATTCCGGCGACCTGGCATATTTAAGCAAGAAGGCAAGGCAAATGTTGGATGAAGCGGGCTTTCACAATGCCAAAATCGTGGCATCCAATGACTTGGATGAAGAGCTCATCTGGGATCTTAAAGCACAGGGTGCAAAGATAGATATCTTTGGAGTGGGCACCTCATTGATTACCAGCCGAGGCTGCCCGGCATTAGGCGGTGTATACAAGATGTCAGCTGAGGAAATTGACAAAAAAATGGTACCAAGAATTAAAATTTCTGAAAACCCAGACAAGATCACCAACCCAGGGTATAAAAAGGTTGTACGCATATACAACGGCAATAGAAAGGCAATAGCCGATCTGATAATGCTGGAAGGAGAGGAGATAGATACCGGCAAGCCCCTTACTATCTTTGACCCGGTAGATACTTGGAAACGAATGACATTGTTTGACTATTCCATAAGGGAGTTGCTGGTTCCGGTTTACCTTAATGGGCAGCGGGTCTATAAGAATCCCGATTTAATGACAATTCAAGAATACGCCAAAACTGAGTTGGATACTCTCTGGGATGAATACAAGCGTTTGAAAAACCCCCATGTATATAAGGTAGATCTTTCTCAGAAACTCTATGATCTAAAGCAGAAGCTTTTAGAGGAATACTCCATGAAATAAGAAATAACCAATTATCCTTTTAGCTCCTTGTAAAACTGCATTGGAGACGCCTGATTGTCATGAAATTTGACAAACCAGGCGTCTCTTTGTTTTTCCTGTTTTCATATGATGATAGCAGGATAAAAAGTTCAACGAATATATCTGATTTAATTACAAGGGGTTGATTATGATATGAAGTTCGGCTTGGCATTGTCAGGAGGAGCAACAAGAGGTGCTGCGCATATTGGTGCAATGAAGGCTATGGCGGAGGCCGGTATGTATCCCTCCTGGATTTCGGGTACAAGCGCAGGTAGTATGGTTGCAGCTCTCTATGCATGCGGATACAGTGTAGAGGAGATGGAGCAAATTGCCCTTTCTCTGGATAAAAGCATCTACGATACCGATTATCCGGGGATTATTGGTGGTATTTTACAATGGATTCTTACCGGGGATACCAAATGGGACGGCTTGATAAAGGGCAAAAAACTGGAAATGCTGATGAAAAAACTGACAGATGGGAAACTCCTGAAGGAAAGCAGGCTGCCTCTGGCTATAACTGCAGTAGACATAAATACCGGAAAAACCATTATGTTTGTGAACAATAAAAGAAAGCTGGCTGACGGAAAAGATATAATCTATATCGATGATGTTCCCATGTACCAGGCTGTCCGCGCCAGTATTGCCATACCTGTGGTTTTTAAGCCTGTTATCATTCAAGGCATGAGACTGGTGGACGGAGGAGTCACGGACAGCGTACCTTCTAAAGTGCTGAGAAAACTAGGAGCTGCCAAGGTGATTGGAATCAACTTAGGCTACAGCGGGCAAAGAAGGGATGAAATTGACAATATACTGGAAATTGGAAGTCAGAGCATAGATATTATGAGCTATCGAATGACAAAGTTAAAAACATCAAAGGCTGATTTAATCATAAACCCTCAAATCTATGACGTGGGAATGTTGGAGACCAATCGAATACCGGAATTAATCGAAAGAGGGTATCAGGCCGTCAAGGATAACCTATATACGATAAAAAAGGCTATTAATATCTGATTTCGACATCGCTATTCTACAAATAAAGGTGTTTAACTATGGTAATATGTTGTCGGAGGAGGAATGCACCTATGAGAAAACAGTTTTCAACTAGTATAGTAGGTTATAACAAAGAAGAAGTTGACCGCTATTTAGAGGAATTGACAAAGGACTATGAAGAAGAACTCAGAAAGAAAAAAGATCGTATGTTTGAATTGGCTCAGGAAGCCCGGAATCTAAAAAGGCAGAACGAGGAACTGACCCAATGCATAGAACGTTTTACCAATCAGGAAAAATATATATCACGTGCGCTTATTAAAGCCGAGCAGCGGGCACAGGCAATAGTAGAGGAGGAACAGCAAAAAATCCGGGCCGAGGAAGAACAGTTGAAAATCGAAAAGGAAAAGTGGAGTAGAAAATTTCGTGAAGTTCGCCGGGAGTTGCTGGAATTTGAAAAAACACTGGTGAACCTGATAGAAAGGTTTCGTGATGATATCAACTATTACGCAGCAAAGGAAATCAGTGACACCATTCTTATAAACGAAAATACAGAGGAAATAACCACATCCGGCTTTCAAAGCAGCGACGGAAAGTTAAATGCATTGAATGAATCTGAACTATCCTCCATTGATGAGATGTTGAATATGGAGAAGAAAAAAGGAAAAGTGATTGCATAGTGCAATCACTTTTTTAGCTCATTACTGTTATTCCGGATTAATACATTGGCATTCCGCCGCCGGGGCCGCCGCCCGGTGCAGGGGTTTCGGGTTCAGGAATATCAGTTACCAGGCTTTCAGTGGTAAGAACCATAGCAGCTATACTGGCAGCATTCTGCAGTGCGGAACGGGTTACTTTGGTGGGATCGATGATGCCCTTGGCTACCATGTCACCATATTCGCCCTTTAGCGCATCAAAGCCGTAATTGGGTTCATTGCTGTTCTTAACATTTTCAACAATTACTGAGCCTTCCATTCCAGCATTGATGGCAATTTGTCTTAAGGGTGCCTCCAATGCATTTTTGATAATGTTAACTCCGGTCTTTTCGTCGCCTTCTGCCTGTATGTCATCAAGTGCAGATATAGCTTTCAGCAATGCAATTCCACCACCGGGGATAATTCCCTCTTCAATTGCAGCTCTGGTAGCATTCAAAGCGTCTTCAATTCTTAGTTTTTTCTCTTTCAACTCTGTCTCGGTTGCGGCGCCCACTTTGATAACTGCTACGCCGCCGGACAGCTTGGCCAGTCTCTCTTGCAGTTTCTCACGATCGTAATCGGAAGTAGTTTCTTCAATTTGTGCCTTAATGGCTGCAATTCTATTCTTAATCTGGACTGTATCACCACCGCCTTCTACGATGGTTGTGTTTTCCTTATCCACAGTAACGGTACGGGCTGTACCCAGCTGATCGATGGTGGTTTCCTTCAGTTCCAGACCGACTTCCTCAGATATAACGGTACCGCCGGTCAGTATAGCAATATCCTCCAGCATCGCCTTTCTTCTGTCGCCGAATCCGGGAGCCTTAACTGCAACGCAGGTAAAGGTACCACGAAGCTTGTTGACAACCAGGGTGGCCATTGCTTCGCCTTCAACATCTTCAGCAATGATCAGCAGCTTTTTACCTGCCTGAACAACCTGCTCCAATAAGGGCAGAATCTCCTGAACATTAGAGATTTTCTTATCTGTAATCAGGATATAGGGATCATCCAAAACCGCTTCCATTTTTTCGGTATCAGTTACCATATAGGCTGATACATAGCCTCGATCGAATTGCATGCCCTCCACAACATCCAACTCGGTAGCCATGGATTTGGATTCTTCAACGGTAATAACGCCGTCATTTCCGACTTTCTCCATTGCATCGGAGATCAGTTGTCCTATAGTTTGATCATCAGCAGATATGGAAGCAACCTGAGCAATGGATTCTTTATTTTTAATGGGACTGCTCTGAGCTTTCAGAGATTCTACCGCCGCATTAACAGCTTTCTGAATTCCTCTGCCAAGAATCATGGGATTGGCTCCGGCTGCAACATTCTTCATTCCTTCGCGAACGATTGCCTGTGCCAATAAAGTAGCGGTTGTGGTTCCGTCGCCGGCTACGTCATTGGTTTTGCTGGCAACTTCTTTGACCAATTGTGCGCCCATGTTTTCAAAGGGATCTTCCAGCTCAATTTCTTTTGCTATGGTAACGCCGTCATTTACAATCTGAGGAGAACCGAACTTCTTGTCCAGTACGACATTTCTGCCCTTTGGGCCTAATGTAATCTTAACTGTATCAGCAAGTGCATTGACACCGCGCTCCAGACATCTTCTGGCTTCTTCACCGTATTTCAATTGCTTGGCCATTGTTTATAACCTCCTGTATATAATTATTGGATTATTCGACGATTGCAAGAATGTCACTCTGTCTGACTATGATATACTCTTCATTGTCCAGTTTGACTTCGGTTCCGGCATACTTGGAGTATATGATTTTGTCGCCAACCTTTACCTCCATTTTCACTTCCTTGCCGTCTACCATACCACCGGGACCGACAGCCAGGACCTCTGCCATTTGGGGTTTCTCCTTGGCTGAACCTGGAAGTACGATTCCACTTTTAGTAGTCTCTTCACTTTCCATCATTTTAATTACAACTCTGTCACCTAATGGCTTGATATTCATGGTATACCCTCCTTATGTAGTAAAATCCTTGGATTATTAGCACTCAATCAAGCTGAGTGCTAACATCAATAACTAGTTTATTAAAAACTAAAACTTATGGCAAATACTGCAAGTTACCAATATAAGCTAAAAAACTTCAAGGTATCTGATTACGTCGAATTATCTCATGAATGCTCTTAAATCTATTGGTATACAACTATTTTGGTCCCATTGTTATATTCTGCAAAAAGGCCTACAACTTTTGGACGCTATTTGCCTCCTTCTATCATATTTAAATTATTTGCACCATAAATATAAATAATCCACAGGACAAGGATGAAAGAGAAGAGGGGGATGGACATGCGTTACTCAAGATTTAGAAAGAATCAGTCAAAGAAAAGGTATGCCACCTTTATACTGTTAATGCTGCTGGGATTCGGACTTATTTATGTGGCTTCTGCCGGTACATTGGGGAAGTTCGTCAGCAATTTGATTCTGCCTGTTTTGAACGGAGAGGAATCAGGCAGAGGGCAGGTTCAAGATAGCGATGACCCAATATTGTCATTACCTGATGAGACAGATGAGCCTGTAAAGGATACAACCAAGATTACTGATACATTGAAAGCAAATGCTTTGTCTCTGTATGCTATTCAAATGGGAGCCTTTGCTGACGAGGAAAATGCAGAGGCTTTTTCACAGCAGCTTAAAAAAAGGGGAGGAGCAGGTTACATTTACAATAACGGGTTTTACCGGGTAATGGCAATTGGCTTTCAATCGGAAGATGACGCAAAGCAGGTCAGGGATGAATTAAGGGCAGAGGATATCGAATCTCATGTATATAAATTGGCTACCGGCGGGGCAGATATGCAGATAACAGCTACCCAGGAAAATGTGGATATCATTCGTTCAGCTTACGGGATTTGGGAGGAAAAATACCGTTCATTGGAAGAAATAATCGTAAGTCTGGATTCCGGTGCCATAAGTCCGTCTGAAGCAGTTGATAAGATTCGTGAAACAAAAACGGAAATGGAATTAAAGAAAGAAAAGCTGCAGGAAATAAACGCCGGTCAAAACAATAATGCTATTTTAGCCGGGCTTGTCGAGTTATATAATGGCAGTTGTCTGTCGTTAGATAAAGTCTTATCAAAAAACTCCAATGATAAGGTGGCAATTTCATCGGAAATCAAGTATACTTATATCGATATGCTGATGCTATATAAGGATTATATGGAACAGATTACATAGAAAAGTATCTATATATGACTTTCAGCCTTTATCAGCCTTGTTTATCAGTACATTCCTATGAAATACCTGAGGTGTGTTATGCCCTTAACCCTCCATGAGATCAAGGAAATACTAAACGCCAAAGTCTTGCACGGCCACAATATGCTGAATGAGAAGATATATTCAGCATGCGGCTCCGACCTGATGAGTGATGTATTGGCTTTTGTAAAAGAACAAACTTTATTATTGACCGGCTTAACTAACCATCATGTAATACGTACGGCAGAGTTACTGGATGTATCTGCCATTGTTTTTGTCAGGGGGAAGCATCCTGCCGGTGACATAGTGGACATGGCAAAAGAGCATTCCATTGTGTTGATGTCTACCAGTGATACCCTGTTTACTGCATGTGGCAAACTATATAAAGCAGGGTTATCCGGGGGGTGAAATCCAGTGAATCCTGAGGGAAGCAAATCTTTTGACAACAAAACAGACACGGCCGGTAAAGATGTATTAGTCAGACATGTTTATTCAATAGAAGCAGAGAATTTTTCATCCGCAGGAGAGGTATCCCGAAGAACTAAGAATCTGCTGAAACAGCTTGGAGTAGATGGGGAATTGGTTAGAAAGGCGGCCATAGCCTGTTATGAGGCAGAAATGAATCTTGTCATTCATTCCTGGGGAGGCAGGCTTATTTTTCAGGTTACGCCGGATAAAATCCAGATCATTACCGAGGATACCGGCCCCGGTATACCCAATATAGAACTGGCTATGAAGGAAGGTTACTCCACCGCGTCCGAACAGGCCAGGGAGATGGGGTTTGGTGCAGGTATGGGTTTGCCCAATATCAAGCGCTGTGCAAGCTATATTAACATTCAGTCTAAAGTTGGACAAGGTACTACACTGGAAATAACCTTTCAAATATAGCCCGTATACCATTCAAGGCAGAGTATGTAATCAGACAAAACATATATGCGGTTATCGCTGAAGATATATGAGACGTATTCAGCACTAATCAGACATAAGCAAATAAGCATATATAAGCAAGGCAGGTGGCAGCAATGGGAGAATACTATCATTCAGTTACGCTGAACAAGAGCAAATGCATGGGCTGTACCAATTGCATCAAGGGATGCCCTACCGAAGCAATTCGGGTACGGGACGGAAAAGCAAGAATTATTGATGAACGCTGCATTGACTGTGGAGAATGCATTCGCGCATGTCCTTATCATGCAAAAATTGCCGTTACCGATCCCCTATCCATTCTGGATAGATATCAGTATAAAATCGCGCTTCCTGCGCCCACTCTCTTTGGCCAGTTTAAGAAACTTAAAAATTGTGACAAGGTACTGGCTGCCTTGAAAAGACTGGGCTTTGATTATGTTTTTGAGGTAGCAAAAGGTGCAGATGTCGTTACACAATTGATTAAGGAAAAGCTGGCTGTTCCGGATATTAAAAAGCCGCTGATTTCTTCTGCCTGTCCTGCAATCGTTCGACTCATACAGGTTCGCTTTCCCAACCTGCTGGATCATCTCATAAGAATAGAGTCACCAATGGAAATTGCAGCTCAGATGGCAAAGGATGAGGCAAGCAGGCGTTTGAATATTCCACTTCAGGAAATAGGTGCTTTTTTCATAACCCCCTGCGCTGCCAAGATGACCAGTATCCGTAATCCCATAGGTAATGAAGTCTCCCATGTTGATGGCGCAATCTCGATTCTGGATGTTTACGGGCCAATCGCTTCCTACCTTAAAATACCCGATAATACGGAAAAACTGCAGCAGGCAACCGGTGCAGGCCTGAGTTGGGCTGTCACCGGGGGGGAAGGCCAATCTTTAGGTATAGATAATTATCTGTCAGTGGACGGCATTCGAAATGTCATTCCCGTGCTGGAAGAAATTGAAAACAACAAAATGACGGATTTGGATTTTTTTGAAGGTTTGTCCTGTGCAGGCGGTTGTGTAGGTGGACCTCTGACCTTTGAAAACGGCTATGTAGCTAAAAATCGGATCCGGCTGCTAGCAAAAGGCATCCGGAATAAGCCGCCGGCAGATTCCGATATTGAGTACATCAAAGAACATATACAATGGCAGCTTCAAAAGAATATTATTGAAAAGCCGGTCATGAAACTTGACCATGACATAGTGGCAGCTATTCAGAAGATGGAGACAATGGAACGAATCAATAAGAATCTGCCTGGCCTGGACTGCGGATCCTGCGGCTCCCCCAGCTGTAGAACTCTTGCTGAGGATATCGTCCGGGGGAATGCATCAGAGATGGATTGCGTTTTTAAGCTGCGGGAAAAGGTCAAAGCGTTGGCAGAGGAAATGATAGAGCTTTCGGATAAGATACCCTCAGGCAGGGAAGGGGATAAACATACATAAATTAAAGAATCTTTGTAGTATGGTGAAACCTGATAAGGGCAGGGGAGGAAAGAAACATATATGAAAAAGACAATGGAAGAACTGGTTAAAGAATTGGACTTGACGGTATTAACTAAAGGAGCCGGTTTAAATCGCGAAGTGCTCTCCGGCTGTTGTTGTGATTTGCTCAGCTGGGTAATGGCACACGGTAAAAAGGATGCTGTTTGGATTACAGTTCAGGCACATGCAAATGTTGTAGCTGTGGCTTCCCTGTTGGAGCTGGCGGGGGTGATTCTGCCTTCCGGCATCTCAATGGATGAAAAAACCATACAAAAGGCTCAGGAGGAAGGTGTAACCATCCTTTCATCCCGGATGGACGCCTTTGAGCTGGCTGGAAAACTTTATGAAATGGGTATAGGTCGGAAGGTTGAAGAGTAAAATGGAGGCTTCTATAGATCTGCATATTCACTCGGCATTGTCCCCCTGCAGTGATGATGATATGACTCCTAACAATATAGTCAATATGGCCCTGTTAAACGGTTTACATGCCATTGCCGTTACGGATCACAATAGTTGTGACAATGTTGAAGCTGTTACCAAGGCGGCAGGAGGCAGGCTGGTGGTTGTACCCGGCATGGAGATACAAACCAGGGAAGAAGTTCATCTGTTAGCCTATTTTAAAGATCTGCCCTCTCTTTATGCCTTTAATGCACAAATGGAGCAATTTTATGATGGTATCCGCAACAATTCATGCTTATTCGGCCATCAATGGATTATGGATGAACGGGATGAAATCATAGGTGAAAAACAGCAATCGCTGTTAACCTCACTTTCCATCTCGTTTGACGATACAATAGAATTGATACGGAAACATGGGGGGCTTCCCGTTCCGGCACATATCAATAAACCGTCTTATAGCGTATTATCCCAACTGGGTTTTCTACCCCCTGATTTGGGGCTGACATTGTTGGAATTTTCACAAAATTCACCCTTCGATTGTCAGGATTATCCCAATCATAGATTTCTCATTTCATCAGATGCTCATAATCTTAGTCAAATTTTAGACGGAAAAATGACCATTCCCGTCGAAGAATATACATTAAGTGGAATATTTAAATATTTATCCGATTGTTTTGTATAACAGCTATTATATTTTTATCAAGTGATATATAATAGTCGAATGATTTATTCTTTTTTTTCACAAATATTTGTGAAAAAGTTGACGTTTTTATTGATTGTATTCCAAGTATATGAGATAATATATTAGGCTATTATTGTATATTAAAAATACGTAATAAAGGGAGGGAGTATATGCATGTCAGCTTCTATTCTTCTGGAGAATAAAGATAAATTTGCAGAGCTGCAGCAAACAATTGATGAATACAAGGATAAGGAAGGGCCTTTGATGCCGATTATGCACAAGGCACAGGAAATATTCGGCTACCTGCCGATAGAGGTACAGGAATATATAGCGGAAGCTTTGGATATTCCGGTTAGTGATATATACGGAGTGGCGACCTTTTATTCTCAATTTACACTGAAACCCCAGGGAAAGTATACTATCGGTGTATGCATGGGTACTGCCTGCTATGTAAAAGGCTCACAAGCCATTTTGGATGAGTTAATCAAAGAGCTGGATATCAAACCAGGCGATACTACCGAAGACTACAACTTCACCCTTGAAGCAACGCGTTGTCTGGGTGCATGCGGCTTGGCACCGGTTATTATGATAAATGATGACGTTTATGGCCGCCTGGTTCCGTCAGATATAAAAGGAATCATCGATAAGTACAGAAACAGATAGCATATGGAGGATATTTCACTTCACTTACTGGATTTGGCGCAAAATTCTATCGCAGCGGGTGCAACCCTCGTTGAGTTTTATATACGGGAGCTTCTGAAAGAAGGCTGTATGTGGCTGAAAATTCGGGATAATGGGAAAGGCATGGATGAGCATCAGCTGAATCAAGTATCCGACCCTTTTTACACCACCCGCACTTCACGAAAAGTAGGTTTGGGAATTCCCTTGTTCCGGGCATCAGCCGAAGCCACCGGCGGGAGTTTGCAGGTTATGTCCCGTAAACACGAGGGTACCACATTGCTGGCCTTGTTTTACACAAGACATATTGATTGCCTACCCCTGGGCAGGCCGGAAGAGACGTTAGCTACATTGATCTTTCTGAATCCGGAAGTGAATTTTGTTTACAATCATGAGACACCAGGCAGACAGTTTAGGTTTGATACCCGTGAGGCTCGTGAGATATTGGGCAAAGTAAACATCGCAGATCCGATTGTTGTGGATTGGATTAGAGAATATATAAGGAATGGTATTGAAGAGTTAAATGGAGGTGCATGAAATATGAAGTCTCTGAAGGAATTGGAAGAAATCAAGCAGAGAACACTGGATTCCGTTAATTTAAGAAAAGAAAGAACGGGAGGAACCCGTGTTGTGGTAGGAATGGCTACCTGCGGCATAGCAGCAGGTGCCCGTCCGGTTCTGCTGGCTTTCCTGGAAGAAGTTAAAAAGAGAAATCTCGGTGACGTTACCGTATCTCAGACGGGTTGCATTGGTGTTTGCCGTTTGGAGCCCATGGTCGAGGTTACCCGCCCGGGCGAGGAAAAGGTCACCTATGTAAAAATGACTGCGGACAAGGTAAAGAGGGTTGTTGCAGAGCATATTGTAAACGGCCATGTTGTTACCGAATATACGATCGGTGCCGCAGAGTAGAAACAGATCTGAATAAGGAGGGTTTCAAATGGAATTTTTTCGTTCCCACGTTTTGATATGCGGAGGAACAGGGTGCCATTCTTCCGGCTCTGCGGATGTAATGGAGACGTTCAAAGCTGAGCTGGCAAAAAATAATTTGGAAAATGAAGTCAAGCTGGTTCAAACCGGCTGTTTTGGATTATGTGCAGTCGGACCTGTTGTAATTGTTTATCCCGAGGGTGCTTTTTACAGCAGGGTATCAGTAGAAGATGTTTCGAGAATTGTCTCCGAACATCTGCTTAAGGGCAGAATTGTTACCGATCTTCTATATCATGACAGTATTCATGAAGACGAGGCCATAAAGTCTCTGAATGAAGTGGATTTTTATAAGAAGCAAAAACGCCTTGCTTTACGCAATTGCGGCGTCATTGACCCGGAAAACATTGATGAATACATTGCCTTTGACGGCTACAAGGCTTTGGGTAAGGTATTGCTTGAAATGACTCCCGAAGAAACCATTGACATTATCAAGGCATCCGGGTTGAGAGGCAGGGGAGGAGCAGGCTTCCCTACAGGTGTAAAGTGGGAATTTACCGCCAAAGCTGAAGGTGATAAGAAATATGTATGTTGCAATGCCGACGAAGGAGACCCCGGCGCATTCATGGACAGAAGCGTATTGGAGGGTGACCCTCACAGCGTATTGGAGGCCATGGCAATTGCAGGCTATGCAATAGGTGCTGATCAGGGATATATCTACGTCAGGGCGGAGTATCCCATAGCTGTAAAACGTTTGACAATTGCCATAGGACAGGCCCGGGAAGCAGGTCTACTTGGTAAGAACATCTTTGGAACAGACTTCAGTTTTGACTTGGAATTGAGACTGGGTGCCGGTGCCTTTGTATGCGGCGAAGAAACAGCATTGATGGCATCTATTGAAGGCCGCAGAGGAGAACCCAGACCCAGGCCGCCTTTCCCTGCTGTTAAAGGTTTATTCGGCAAGCCGACCTTGTTAAATAATGTAGAGACCTATGCTAATATACCTCAGATTATACTGAACGGCCCTGAATGGTTCCAAACCATAGGAACAGAAAAGAGCAAGGGAACCAAGGTATTTGCACTGGGAGGAAAAATCAACAACACCGGTTTGGTTGAAGTACCCATGGGCACCACCTTAAGAGAGATTATTTATGAAATCGGCGGCGGAATTCCAAACGGCAAGGAATTCAAAGCTGCGCAAACGGGGGGCCCTTCCGGCGGTTGTATTCCGGCGCGGCACCTGGATACGCCCATTGATTACGATTCGCTGACAAAGATTGGCTCTATGATGGGGTCCGGCGGTTTGATTGTTATGGACGAGGACAATTGTATGGTAGATATCGCCAGATTCTTTCTGGATTTTACCGTAGATGAATCCTGCGGCAAATGTCCACCCTGCCGCATCGGAACCAAGCGCATGCTTGAAATTTTGGATCGCATCACCAAAGGACAAGGTAAAGAAGGCGACATCGAGAAACTGGAGGAATTAGGCAAAAACATAAAAGCGTCTGCTCTTTGCGGACTGGGTCAAACTGCTCCAAATCCGGTTTTGAGTACCATACAATACTTCAGAGACGAATATGAGGCTCATATACGCGATAAGAAGTGTCCGGCAGGCATATGCCAGGCATTGCTTCAGATAACCATCCAGGCCGAGCTTTGCAGAGGATGCGGACTTTGTGTAAAAGCTTGCCCTGTAGATGCAATCTCAGGAGAACGCAAGAGTGCACATACTATTGATCAGAGCAAGTGCATCAAATGTGGTGCCTGTATGGAAAAGTGCCCCTTCAAGGCTATAGTGAAGGGTTAGAGTTATTCAGAAAAGGGAGTGACAAAGATGGAAATGGTAAGGTTAACCATAGACGGCGTCCAAGTGAAAGTGCCCAAGGGAACGACGGTATTGGAAGCAGCCAGATCCGCCAATATTCAAATACCCACCTTATGCTACCTGAAGGGGATCAATGAAATAGGTGCATGCCGTATGTGCCTGGTAGAAGTAAAGGGCGCCAGAAACCTACAAGCTTCATGTGTTTATCCGGCAGCGGACGGGATGGAGGTCAGAACCAATTCTCCTGCGGTACGGGAAGCGAGGAGGATAAACCTGGAATTAATTCTATCCAACCATGATAGAAAATGTCTGACCTGTGTCAGAAGTGAAAACTGTGAATTACAGGCTCTATCCAAACAATTGGGCGTGGATGATATTCGTTTTGACGGAGAAAAGATAGATTATGCAGTAGATGAATTCTCACCTTCCATTGTTCGGGATCCCAACAAATGCATTCTTTGCAGACGATGCGTGGCTGCCTGCAGAGAAATACAGGGAATTGGTGCCATAGGAGCAACGGAGAGGGGCTTTCGAACCATAGTAGAACCGATTTTCGGAAAAAATATTTCAGAAGTCAACTGCATTAACTGCGGGCAATGCATTGAAGCCTGCCCGGTAGGTGCATTGAGGGAGAAGGATGATACCGACAGGGTATGGGATGCAATCAACAACCCGGATCTTCATGTGGTTGTACAAACTGCTCCTGCTGTTCGCGTAGCTCTGGGAGAGGAATTCGGCATGCCCATCGGAACCCGTGTAACGGGTAAAATGGTAGCAGCCTTGCGCAGGCTGGGTTTTGACCGGGTATTCGATACCGATTTTGCTGCAGATCTGACCATTATGGAAGAAGGCACTGAGCTGCTTGGCAGGCTGAAAAATGGCGGAAAACTGCCCTTGATCACCTCCTGCAGTCCTGGATGGATTAAATATTGTGAGCACAATTATCCTGAATTTCTGGATAACCTGTCCACCTGCAAATCTCCCCATGAAATGATGGGAGCTGTGGTCAAATCCTATTATGCTGAAAAAAACAATATAGATCCTGCCAATATTTTTGTGGTTTCAATTATGCCCTGCACTGCCAAGAAGTTTGAGGCCGCAAGACCGGAATTGAGCGCTACAGGCTATCCTGATGTAGACGTAGTATTGACTACAAGAGAATTGGCCAAGATGATCAAACAGGCCGGCATTGATTTTGTAAAACTGGCTGATGAGGATTTCGATCCTACCCTGGGAGATTCCACCGGTGCCGGCGTTATCTTCGGCGCTACCGGAGGAGTAATGGAAGCTGCTTTGCGAACGGTTTCCGAAATCGTAACCGGAAAGCCCCTTGATAACCTGGAAATTCATGCGGTACGCGGGTTGGAAGGTGTGAAAGAGGTAGAAGTACCCCTGGGAGATATTACAGTAAAGGCAGCGGTTGCACATGGAACTGCCAATGCCAAAGCTTTACTGGAAAAGGTGAAGTCCGGCGAGAAGGAATATCATTTTATTGAGGTTATGGGATGCCCCGGCGGCTGTGTTACCGGCGGAGGACAGCCGATTGTAACGGCTCAGGTACAGATGGAAATAAATGTTCGTGAAGCCCGGGCTGCTGCCATTTATGATGAGGACAGGTCGCTGCCGGTCCGGAAATCCCATGAAAATCCATCCGTTAAGAAGGTTTATGAGGAGTATCTGGGTGAGCCCAACAGTCATAAAGCACATGAATTGCTGCATACACACTACACACCCAGAAAAAAATTCTAAACAAGCAGTCCCAAAGAACCGGCTTTTCAGCCGGTTCTTTTTAGATACGGGGACGGTTCTACATTTCTGTCCACATTTGTTTTTCGCATAGGGGGATTGCCTCTTGGTTTATCGTCTTTGGGGCGGCTGGGGACAGTTCTCAACTTAACTCTTTTATGAGAAGGTTCAACCGGTACTATGCTTTTCTCAATGGACACTTGTATTGTAACTTGTTATACTATCGATGTATTATGTGCGAAGCTCAGGGAGGTGAGATAGTGAAGGGAAAAATTAAAAGTAAGGCTGCCGAGTTGGGTTTCAGCCAGGTATCCATTATCCCGGTACAGCCCCTGCCCTTATGGGAGGAAGGAATTGAGCGATGCAAGACTTTGGATGCCAATTCCACAGATTACTGGGAATCCAGGGGCTTGGTCAGCGATTTCAAAGCAGTGATGGAAGATGCAAAAACCATAATTGCTGCTGCTTTTCCTTATCAGCCCAAGAGAAATTCTAATTCTCCGGGACAGGGCTTTTACAGTGCTCATTATGAGGCCTACCCCAAGGGCAGGAATGCTATTGCAGAGCTGGGAAAACTGTTAACTGAGAAGGGTTATAATATAGCTATAGATCCTCCTGTATCGGCAAAGCAGATAGCCTATATCAGTGGTTTAGGCCGGTTCGGGAAAAACAGCCTGATTCACCACCATAAGCTGGGTTCCTTTCTGACCTTGCATACACTGCTTACCAATGCAGAGATAAGACCTGACGAAATTGAGATAGGTGAAATATCTGATTGCGGCACATGCAGACTGTGTATCGATGCCTGCCCAATGCAGGCAATAGCAGAAAACGGCCTTGTTCTTGCCAGCAGGTGTTTACGCTTTTATATGCTGTCTCCGGAGATTATTCCTGTTGAGATTAGAGAAAGGATAGGAAACCGGATTATAGGCTGTGATGATTGCCAGATTGTATGTCCGAGAAATAACGCGGTCATTCAACAGACTGACATGGCTGAAGCTCAGCAGAATATTTTTGATATAAGAAAACTGTTGTCTGATGCAGGCAAAGGGTTAAAAAAACATATGGATCTTATAGGTGAACGAATTGGCAGAAATTATGCCCGCTCTCAAAGAATCCTTTCCATGGCTGTCATTGTTGCAGGGAATTCCTGTGACGATTCCTATATAC
>DUOI01000107.1 GCA_012838915.1 Clostridiales bacterium | reverse complement strand
CTATGGAGAAATGTATTATAAACACGCCCAGGGAGGACCTCAAAGCTACTATAACCGTTATTACTCTGTATCTGAATCAGTACATGGAATTACCCAAAATAACTATTGTTACTGCTATCAGCCCGTCATTGACGGAACAAAAACAGAAGATGCATTTATCGTAACCGAAGAAGGACCCCTCATGGTTACCAAGCCCTTCAGTTTCCCCAAGGTTATAAAGAATATAAACGGAACAGTTATTGAAAAGCCCGGCATCCTGGTGATTGATTAAGGGCTGAAACTGATAACTCTACGTTTTTACTGGCTTATACACCGGAAATGTATTAATTATCATTAAGACTAGGAGGTATTCATATGAGTGAGAAGATGCGTGCAGCAGTATTTGAAGGTAACGGTGTACTGGAAATCAAGGAAGTTGATAAACCAGTAATAACCAAGCCGGATGATGTGATTGTAGAAGTTGAAACTTGTTCTATTTGCGGGACAGATGTCCATATCATGTCTGTTCCCCCGGGATACATTGCAGCTCCCGGAACAATACTCGGGCATGAGCTTGTCGGAAAGGTTGTAGAGGTCGGAGACAGGGTAACATCCCTTAAAGTGGGCGACAGGGTTGTTACCAACCCCAATGATTACTGCGGTGTCTGCAAATACTGCCAGAAAAATCTGCCCAACCTGTGTGAGCATATTATTCCCATGGGCATAGAAGCTGACGGCGGGTTTGCAGAATATGTACGCGTATCTGAAAAAGTAGCCCATAAGATATCCGATGATCTTCCGGCCGAAATTGCAGCATTTGCTGAACCCCTCGCCTGCCTTATCAACGGAGTGAATAAGATTCCCGTTAAACCGGCTGACAGCGTTCTGGTTATGGGTGCGGGGGTAATCGGTCTTTTATTTACACAGATTATGAAGGCCTGCGGAGCATCTCCCATCATAGTTTCTGAGCCGGCTCCCATGAGAAGAGAGTTTGCCAAGAAATGCGGTGCGGATTTTGTCATAGATCCTTTCACTGAGAATCTGGAAGAGTTTGTACTCGATAAAACCGGAATCGGCGTGGATTATGCAATTGATGTAGTTGGCTCACAGATGTGGACGGGCATAAAAGCTGTAAGAAAAGGCGGTAAGGTGCTCCTGTTTGGTTTTGACGGTAAAGCCAAACTGTCATTTGAGCAGTACCATATCACTAACAGGGAAATCTCCATCCTTGGTACATGGCTTGCCAATGCATCCTTCCCCCAGGCAGTTAAAATACTCGAAAGCGGTATGCTGAATTTAGAGCCTTTAATAACACATAAACTTCCATTGGAGAAAACAGCTGAAGGCATTGAAATTTTAGGAAAAGGTGAAGGAATAGAAGTGCTCATATATCCAAATTTATAAAAAATGAGGAGGAATATATATGAATCGTTATTGCTTTATTATTGAACTCAATGAGGACCAGGTGGATGATTATGTAGATCTCCACAAGAATCCATGGCAGGAAACCTTACAAGGCCTCAAAGACGCCGGAGCCCATGAGCTTATTATTTGGAGATACAAGAATTTCTCAATACTTTATTATGAGTGTGAAGATATTAACGAAGTGTATCGTAAATGGGGTGCAACTGAGACCTGCAAGAAATGGAATGCCCGCCTGGCGAAAGCTTACAAGGTAACTCCAAGCATAGACGGCTCCGATGATGTGGAAACACTGGAAAAAATATTTGATCTTAACTTGCAGCTAAGCGGAAAATCACTCGATTAATCTTTATGTAAAAACCGACGGTCATAAGGTGATATGCTTCCAATGACCGTCGGATTTTTTTGGATTCCAATCAGCATTAATCATCACAGCAGCTCAAAATTCTTAATTTAGAGAAGATAACCGGCTCCTAGATTATTTCCAGCGCAATTTTTATCATTTCATTGAAGGTTGTCTGGCGTTCTTCAGCTGTAGTCTGCTCGTTGGTTATCAAAGAGTCGCTGACAGTTAACAAGGTCAGCGCTGAAACGCCATGCTTTGCCGCCAGGGTATAGAGTTCAGCTGTTTCCATTTCAACAGCCATGACTCCGTAATCGCGCATCAAAGCGGTTTTTTCCTGCAAACGGTCATCATAGAACTTGTCGCTGGTATAAACATTGCCAAAGGTAAGGGAAATGCCCTGCTGCTTCGCTGCTTCATACGCCCGCCGCATCAATTCAAAGCTTGCGGTGGGTGCAAAGGAAATGGAGCCGAATCGATCATGGTTCATATTGGAGTCGGTGGCGGCACCTACAGCTGCCAATACATCTCTTAACCTGATATCCGGATGAATGGATCCGCAGGTTCCAATTCTTATGGCTGTCTTTACACCGTATGAAGTCATTAATTCACCGGCGTAAATCCCCATGGAGGGCATACCCATACCGGTACCCTGCACGGACACCCTTTTGCCTTTATAGGTGCCTGTAAATCCTAACATGTTACGAACGGTATTATAGCATTCTGCATTCTCTAAAAAAGTTTCGGCTATATGCTTTGCTCTCAGGGGGTCGCCGGGAAGCAAAACCTTGTCTGCAATTTGATTTTTGTCGGCGTTGATATGAATACTCATTTCCATCACCTTTCTCTCTTTCTTTTTATTGTTTGTTTTGGTATTCCATATTTACCCATTCATAGCTGACATTCTTACTGGTTTCCTCAAAGAGGATTTTACCCTCGGCTTGAAACCTGAAAGAAGCGGTACCAAGGGTAGTCTCATTAATTTTTCTTATCATATTTCCCCTGTCCGGAGCAAATAAGGTATGTTCATCGGAGGGCTGCAGGCTGATTTCCAATATCAAATCACCTTGCTGCACCAGGATTTGGTTATTTGAAAGCTTACGGATTTTTACCTTATTGTAGGTAGCCAGCCGGTATTCTTTTCCGTTCAGGTACACGGAACAAATACATCCTGTAAATTTGGTGCCCAGAAATGGGATTTCTGCAACGGATATCATGATACTTGCGTTACCCGTAGCAAAATCATTGCATTGCAGCCAGAAATATTTATTCGGGAAGGATGTGCCCCAATCCTTTTCAATATAGCCCATATTGTCGTAGAACATGAATTGCTTTTTATCCAGGGTGATGCTTCCGGTAACCCTGTGCCGCATGCTAATCACTCCGTGATTGCATTCCATAAAAGGTATCAGGCGGAAAGGCCCCATAATATCACTTTGAAGTGGTGTAAGGTGGGTGTAATACAGTTTTCCATGACATTGGAACAGTTCATTTGATTGCTTGTCCGGATCGAGAGATTTAGCCTTGTTTATATTTACCTTCAGGCCGTGTTTGGAAAATTCATTTTCGCCCATGCGTATGAACAGGCTGTTTTCGCTGATATAGGTATCCTTGTAATCAAATTCAGCCTGATAGGATCCATCTGTAGAAACAATTTGAATAAATGCCTTTTTGCTGCCCTTTTTATCGATGCTGATTCCCGGTATAAAAGCCAGCAATTCGCCTTTTCTTGTTTGTTTGAAATACCAGCCCTCAAAGTAAGAGCGTTTTTTGTTTTTCCCATGAAAATACTTCATTAAACTCTCCTGCGCTGCAAGTCGTTAAAATACGCCCATCCATGTCTAATATGTTACACAGGATGCTGGGTTATACTTTATCAGGAGAACTCTGCACTGTTTATGATTTAAATCAAAAATGTATTACCTTGTGAGAGACAATTCATCTTTATTAAATATTGTAATATTGTTTTATGAAGCCCAGGGCTGCTTAAGATTTTAAGACATCAGGCTTTCCTGGCCTGAAGTAAATGGTTACGAATTTTCATATCAGTAATAAGAATATGTCCTGATATCCAATCCGATACAAAAGCAATCAGCCTGATGATGGTTTCATGATCGGGCTGTTCCAGTTTATAAATCTGCTTCAGCTTCTTTCGTAAAAATTCATGCTCCATGGCATGACTGGTCAGATCCGGATAACCGTTCTCCTTCATAAACTGCTCTTCCCTGGAAAAATGCTCTATGGTATAGAGTCTTAATTCATTCATAATCAGTTTGATTTCCTCGAAGTTTTCAATAATGTCTGTGGTTCGGATCAGGGTCATCAGCTTTCTGCCTATACTCAAAAGCTTTTTATGCTGCCTGTCCACCACCTCCACACCCATTTCATACTCTTCCTTCCACTCAAAATACATGGATTTTCCCCCATTCGCAACTGTATTCAAAACTTCAATTACAGGTAGTGTTGTAGTTGTTATAATTATTTCTCTTGTTATTATTCCCCGGCAGACCTGGACTGTTTTGGGAAGGGTTAATCGAATAATGTCGGAGCAGATTTAAGCAAATCAATTATGCCCTGTTCCGGGAGGGGCCGGCTGAACAAATACCCCTGCATTTTGTGGCATTTCATTCGCTTCAGGTAGGAAGCCTGATAGTTATGTTCCACACCTTCCGCTACGATATCCAAATTCAGCTGCTTACATAAATACAGGATGCTTTCCGTCAGGCTTTCCTGTTCCGTTCCTATTTTGTCGACAAAGGACTTGTCCAATTTCAACGTGGTAATCGGTATTTGAGACAAATAGCTCAGGGAAGAATAACCTGTTCCGAAATCATCGAGAGCTATACGTACACCAATCCTTCTTAATTGCTCCAGCTTGGGCAGCACCAATTGGAGGGATTTTATCAACATGGATTCTGTTATTTCCAGTTCCAAATGCTCGGGGGCCAGGTTGAGAAATTCCAGTGTTTCCTGGACCGTAGGCACGAAGTCATCCTGCATCAGCTGTATAACGGATACATTGACCGAGATGTTAAGCGGGGAATAGCCCATTTTCTCCAGTTTTTTGAGAAAAGCGCATGAGCTGCGCAGTACCCAGGTGCCCAGGGAAACGATTAAATGGGAGTTTTCTGCAACCTTTATAAATTGATTGGGCGGTACCGGGCCCAACTCCTTGCTGGTCCAGCGCAGCAATGCCTCAAAACCGTCTATTCTGTCAAAGTTTAAATCCAGCTGGCACTGATAATAAATTTCAAATTCGTTTCGTTCAAATGCCAGGCGAAGATGGTTCTGGATATTGGTTTTTTCTTTCAGAGCATGGCTTAAGGAATGGTCGTATACGAAATAATGATTCTTGCCTGCCTGTTTGGCTTTATACATGGCGATTTCCGCCGCTGTAACCATCTTTTGCATTGTCATATTGCTTTGGGGATGCTCCACGATGCCGATGCTTAAATTTATGTACAATTCATTTCCCAGAATCTCAAAACGTTCTTTGAATCCAGCCAGGATATTGGCTGCCATAATTTCACCCATCCCTTTACGGCCGGTATTGGTAAACAGGACGGCAAATTTATCTTCGCTCAGATGATACACCTTGCCCTTTGGCTGTGTTAATGCAACCAGACGCTCGCTGACCTTGGATAATACCAGATCAGCATAATCATGGTCTTCGATGACGTGGATATACCTGAAGTTGTCGATATCAACATAAAGCAGGGCCATATCCTGAACGGCGCAATCAAGCTGAATCTTCTCCGCATCCATGTACAGGGCATTTCTATTGGGCAGGGGCGTTTGTCTGCTGAATACAGTAAGCTGCATATTTTCCTTTTTCAGCTTTCGCACTCTTGAGGACTTGAGAACCAGTACTGTAAGAAGTGTCAGTATCATTGTTATCAATACACAAAGAATCACAACAGGGACTGGAATTGGCCTGAATATGTACAATAAGCAGTTAGCCAGGATAAGTTGACCCATAAGATGTCTCCGTTCTTCCCCAAAATCTTTTGCATTTAACCAGCTGTCACATGTTCAGATGTGGCAGGAATATCGGTATTTCAACAAAAAAGTAAAAAAATATCGCATTCTGACACATTCCTATATATTATATCAAATCTATTCCAAATAGGCTAGTTAAAGCTGAAAATGAGATCCGGATTTTTTCCGTCTATTTTATCCCCCGGCTTCTCATATTCACCATTTATACATATTAATCAATTGATAGTATTTGAAGAAAGGAGCATATTCTTGAAAGATTCGATTAAAGGTATTTTGGAGGAATTGCTGATCCTGCACCCTGCTTTGGACGTGTGCAAGGATGACATAATCAGGGCATGGAGTATTCTGATGAAATGCTTTTCCATGGGCAGGGCAGTATTAATTTGCGGTAATGGGGGCAGCGCAGCGGATTCAGAGCATATGGTGGGCGAGCTGATGAAAAATTTCCGGTTAAAGAGGAAATTACCCGAATCGGATAGAATATCAATATACAGTGCCTGTCCGGAAGATGCACAGTACTTTGTCGACAGGCTGCAGGGTGCCTTGCCCGCTATATCCCTGGTAAGTCAAACTTCCCTTACTACAGCGGTTTCCAATGATGTGGATGCCGAAATGATATTTGCCCAGCAGGTTTACGGATACCGGAACCTAAGTGGAGCATTGATAGCAATCACCACAACCGGCAACTCTGCCAATGTGGTAAATGCCTGTAAGGCGGCAAAAGCTTTCAAAATACCCACCATTGCATTAACAGGGCAATCCGGTGGAATAGTAAGGGATATTTGTGATATTGCCATCAGGGTGCCGGCAACCAAAGTGCATAAGGTGCAGGAATTTCTTCTGCCGGTTTACCACACCCTGTGTGCCATTGTTGAAGATGCATATTTCGGTGACACGGCAGGTTTTTAGCTTGTAAACAAAGGATGGGAAATGGAAATGAAAATAGATGTCATTGGCGTCCCCATCGATTTGGGTGCCAGCAGAAGGGGAGTAGACATGGGCCCCAGCGCCATTCGCTATGCGGGATTGAGAAAACAGCTGCTGGATATGGGCCTGGAGTACCGGGACAAGGGGAATATTCCCGTGGACATTATTGAATATGATGAGGAAAACCCCGAAAGAAAGCGGCATATAGAACAGATCAACCGGGTTAATGAAATGCTGGCGGAACAGGTAAGCAACAGCCTGCAAGACGGCTGCTTTCCCGTGGTGCTGGGAGGTGACCACAGCATAGCGGTGGGGACCATTCTGGGCGTGCAGCGGGAAATGAAGGACATAGGCGTAATCTGGATGGATGCCCATGGTGATTTCAACAATCCGGAATCAAGTCTTACAGGCAACCCCCACGGTATGTCCCTGGCGGCTTGCACCGGCAGGGGTACCGGGGAATTGACTCCCTTTCGATTGCCGGATACTCCCTTTGTTGACCCTGAAAAGGTAGTGATTGTAGGCGCCAGGAGTATAGACAGGGAAGAAGGGAGGCTGCTGACGGAATCCGGCGTGACGGTCTTTACCATATCCGATATAGACATGTACGGCATGAGCAGCATAATGGAAAAGGCAATAAGAATAGCCGGCAGGGGCAAATCAGGATACCATGTCAGCTTTGACATGGATGTGCTGAACCCGAATGAGGCACCTGGCGTGGGTACCCCTGTATATGGAGGGCTGACCTATCGGGAAGCTCACCTGGCATCGGAAATGATTGCCGAAGATGGGAGAATGGTCTCACTGGAGATGGTTGAGGTAAACCCTATACTGGATAATCGAAATCAAACCTCGGAAATAGCTGTTACCCTTGTGTGTTCCCTGCTGGGCAAGCAGATCATCTAACATTCCTGTTAACCTGCACCAGGAAATCCTGAATATTGGTTACAATGGATGTTGCTGAAAGGCTGCCCCTGTCCTTTAGTTTGTTCACCACAAATTCAGAAATGTCAACGGTATAGATAAAAACCGGCCGAACTGTATCACCGTGCACATGGTAGGACGGAGTCATATTCCCGGCGGCAATTGTATGGAGCTGAGTAGCCAGGCAGATGAGGGTGGTAGCCTTACGGGTATGCTCTCTCATGGCATCCTGCGCCTGGTATACATCGGCATATACACCGGGCAGCGGGCCGTCATCGCGAATAGAGCCTGCCAATACTAGGGGGATGTCTTTTTTTAGGCAGGCCTGGACGATACCGGTTTGAATTTTCTCCTTCCCGACAAATTCTTTCAGGGAAGCATATTTACGGGCTTTGTTTATGGTATCGATATGATGGTAATGTCCCTTTCCAACGGGGGTTTGATGATAAATATCCTGCCCCAATGCCGTTCGGAAGAGGGCCGCCTCCAGGTCATGGACGGCCAGGGCATTTCCTGCCAGCATTGCATGAACATAGCCTTTTTCTATCAGTGACACCATGGCTTGCCTGGAATCATGGTCAAAGGATACTGCCGGCCCCAATACCCAGACAATGTATCCGTTTTTCTTTTCATACTTAAGCAGCTCATATAGCCGGTCGTAATCCAGGGAAAAGGAGGTTTCCCTGGAGCGCCCGGTACGGAAGGCAAAGGCATCCTGCTTGACGGACGGGTCATGAGTCTTAAAGCCCGTGGTATGGACATAGATTCCATCCGATCCGTCCTCGCTTCGCCCTACAACTACCAGATCGCCGATTTTCAGGTTGCGGAATTCCTTTACAGAAAGGGAATTATCCTTTTCCAGCACAATGACACAATCCATCCTGCTTTCTTTCAGCAGCCTCCATTTGCCGCCTATCCTTACATATTCCGGAAAAATTGTGGTTGCATGATAGTTTTCGGGGGCAGTGCCCGGTTGGGTTACCGTCTCCAGCCTGGCATCAGGACTGCTTTTCAGGGGCTCCTTCTCGAAATCCGGTTTGGTGTATACAGGAATAGAAAAATTCATTGTAATTATTCCTTTCTGTTTTTATTAGCTGTTTATTATACGCATATACAGATCTCTAAATTCTATCTCCTATCATTTCCATACATCCCATGGATATTCCTTCATCGACTTGTAAACAAAGGACAAAAAGCAGCCGATAAACGAAGAAAACCTGCGGTGAAGACCTTCCTTGAACAAGAAAAAGAGCAGTCAGACGTGGGGGATGACTGCTCCTTTTCTCAGGACATGATGAAATGCAGGAAAATACTCGGTGATATATTGTAATACCCGAACTAGTAAAATAGTACAAGGATTTATTAATTTAATTCGACACTAAGCATAAAAATCCTTCTTAGTCTGGGTAATTTTTTTGTCATATTCTGATTTACTAAACTGGGTTGTCGATTTTTGGCAAATACCTCCAGGGAATCCAAAAAACCCTCCATGCTGTGCACAGAGGGTTTTCTGGGTTTTTAATCCACTATATATTTATTTATATAGGGTTCTGGTTTTTATATCAAATACTAAGCGTTAAATTGTTAACAATTACTGTTACCATATTATAACACCCCCGGCTAAGAGTCAAGCCTTTTCTGATGATTTCAATCAATTTTTGCAACCGGAGTACCATTGGCCTGCTGCAAATTGGATATCTAATGGGCACTTGATTTATTCTCTGAGTTTGATATAATTATTTACTATCAGGAAAAAAGCGAGGAAGGGAAGTAGTAGGCAGGCTTTGTTTCTCATAGAGAGCACGCTGTTTGGTGGAAAGCGGCAGAAACTGCTGTTGAACTCGTCCCGGAGCTGCTGGAGTGAATATGCTCAGCCGGTTCAGGCTCGTTATCGCCTTCAAGCGGCCGAAATAATTTGGCAAATAGAGTGGTACCGCGGGCCTTCGTCTCTATACAGGGAGAAGGCCTTTTTTGTACCATGCTTTATACTTTATTGATATACATAGGAATCCCAATGAACACGAAAGAGGATGAGAAAAAATGATGGATTACAACCCAAGTCAGATTGAAAAGAAATGGCAGGATATCTGGGAAAAGGAAGGTACTTTCAATGCCTCCGATGACAAAAGCAAACCTAAATTTTATGCCCTGATCGAGTTCCCATATCCATCCGGACAGGGGCTTCATGTAGGCCACCCCAGGCCTTATACTGCATTGGACATTGTTGCCCGCAAGCGCCGCCTCCAGGGGTACAATGTGCTCTTTCCCATCGGCTGGGATGCATTTGGCCTGCCTACCGAAAACTATGCCATTCAGAATAAAATTCATCCCAAAATCGTTACCGAGAAAAATGTAGCCCGATTCAGGCAGCAACTGAAAGCTCTTGGATTTTCCTTTGACTGGTCCCGGGAAGTGAATACCACCGATCCGGAATATTACAAATGGACCCAATGGATTTTCCTGAAGCTGTTTGAAAAGGGGCTTGCCTATAAAAAAGAAGCCGCCATCAACTGGTGCACCTCCTGCAAGGTAGGGCTGGCCAATGAAGAGGTGGTAAACGGCACCTGTGAGCGCTGCCATGGCGAAGTGGTCCGCAAGGTAAAGAATCAATGGATGCTGAAGATTACAGAGTATGCTGAAAGGCTGCTTGCAGACCTGGACACGGTGGACTATATCCAAAGGGTCAAGCTTCAGCAGCAAAACTGGATAGGACGTTCCACCGGAGCGGAAGTGGATTTTAAGGTAACCGGCGGCAGCAGGCTGCGGGTGTTTACAACAAGGCCGGATACGCTTTTTGGGGCTACCTATATGGTTATTGCCCCTGAACATCACCTGATTGAAGAACAGCAGGAGCGAATTACCAATTTGGATGAGTTATATGAGTACCGGGAGCTGGCTGCCAGGAAATCCGATTTTGAGCGAACAGAGCTGGCCAAGGAAAAAACAGGGGTGGAGATAAAGGGAATAAAAGCCATTAACCCTGTAAACGGCAAGGAAATTCCCATATTTATTTCAGACTATGTACTTATGTCCTATGGTACCGGTGCCATTATGGCGGTGCCCGGCCATGATACCCGGGACTGGGAGTTTGCCAGGGCTTTCAACCTGCCCATTGTAGAGGTAGTGGCAGGCGGCAACATTGAGGAGCAAGCTTATGTGGATATCGAAAACGGTGTCATGGTCAACTCTGATTTTCTCAACGGATTGCAGGTGGAAGAAGCCAAGGAGAAGATTATCGCCTGGCTGGAAGAGAAGGGCATAGGTGAATCCAAGGTAAATTACAAATTGCGGGACTGGGTGTTTTCCCGCCAGAGGTATTGGGGCGAGCCTATTCCACTGGTTCACTGTGAAAAATGCGGCTGGGTGCCGGTACCGGAATCCGAGCTGCCTTTGATGCTTCCCGAAGTGGAGAGCTATGAGCCTACGGATACCGGGGAATCTCCATTGGCCAATATAAAGGAATGGGTGAATACCACCTGTCCAAAATGCGGCGGCCGGGCGGAGAGAGAAACGGATACCATGCCCCAATGGGCAGGTTCCTCCTGGTATTTCCTGAGATATACCGACCCCCACAATAAAGATGAACTGGCTGCCAGGGAAAACCTGGAATACTGGACACCTGTTGACTGGTACAACGGCGGTATGGAGCACACCACTCTCCATCTTCTGTATTCCCGGTTCTGGCATAAATTTCTGTATGATATCGGTGTTGTGCCCACTCCTGAACCCTATAAAAAGCGCACCTCCCATGGCATGATACTTGGAGAAAACAATGAAAAGATGTCCAAGTCCCGGGGCAATGTCATCAATCCAGATGATATTGTGGAAGAATTCGGTGCGGATACCCTGAGATTATATGAAATGTTTATCGGCGATTTTGAGAGAAGCGTTCCCTGGTCCATGAACGGTGTCCGGGGCTGCCGCAGATTCCTGGATCGTGTTTGGCGGCTTCAGGAGTTCCTGGTGGATGAGAAAGAGATCTCGTCAAAAATGGAACGAAGCATTCACAAAACCATCAAGAAGGTCAGTGAAGACTTTGAAGCTTTGAAATACAATACAGCAATAGCAGCCATGATGTCCCTGGTTAATGACTTCTACGCAGCAGGCAGGGTGACAAAGGGAGAAATGAAGGTGCTGCTGATTCTGCTGAACCCGGTAGCTCCCCATATTACCGAGGAATTATGGTCCAAAATCGACAGTCAGTCCAGGATAACCGATCAAAAATGGCCTGAATGGGATGAGGCTAAAACCATAGATGATATGGTGGAGATTGCAGTGCAGATCAATGGCAGGGTCAGGGGCAAGCTGGTCCTTGCAGCTGACGCAACCCAGGAGCAAGCCAAGGCCGCTGCAATGGAGGATGAAAAACTGAAAAACCTTTATGAAGGAAAGAATATCGTCAAGGTCATTTATGTACCGGGACGGATTCTGAATATTGTTGTAAAATAGCCAAGTGCACTGCTGCAAAGGCACATTCGTCTTTGCAGCAATTCGTTCTGCAGCCGGTTATTCTGCTGCAAGTGCAAGTACAGGTTTATTGGACTTTTTACAGCAATATTGAAATTGTCGGAGCAATGAAATATAATCTGATGTAAAAACTCATACGTTTCTGTTATGTTAAAGGAATAACACTGTATGAAATAATACTGTATGGAGGAAAAGGATGCCGGTTAAAATACCCGATGATCTGCCAGCAGCGCAAACATTGCATAATGAGAATATATTTGTAATGACGGAACGTCGTGCCACCACCCAGGATATCAGGCCGCTGAAGATTGCCATATTGAATCTGATGCCCACTAAGATTGTAATGGAAACCCAGATCCTCAGACTGATAGGCAACACTCCCCTGCAGGTGGATGTGGTGCTGCTTCATCCGGAAACCCATGTCTCCAAAAACACATCACAGCAGCATTTGCTGACTTTTTACCGGACTTTTTCGGAAGTCCGGAATGAGACCTTTGACGGCATGATCATAACCGGAGCACCGGTGGAGCAGCTGCCCTTTGAAGAAGTGGATTATTGGGATGAAATGAAGGAGGTCTTGGAATGGAAGATGCATAATGTGACTTCCACCTTCCATATCTGCTGGGGCGCCCAGGCAGGATTATACTATCATTATGGCATTCCCAAATATGATGTGGGGAAAAAGATATTCGGGGTATATTCTCACAGCATTACAAAGAAAAACATTAAATTGCTGAGGGGTTTTGACGATACCTTTTATGTGCCTCATTCCCGCTATACGGAAGTCAGGCGGGAGGATATTGAAAAAGTTCCGGAGTTGGAGATTTTGGCAGATTCACCGGAGTCAGGGCTCTATATTGTTGCCTCCCGGGACGGCAGGCAGATTTTTGTTACCGGTCATTCCGAATATGATGCCGACACCTTGAAAAATGAATACGAACGGGATATATCCAAGGGGCTTGATATAGCACTTCCGGAAAACTATTTTCCCGATGATGACCCAAGCAAACCTCCCATGGTAAGATGGCGTTCCCATGCCAATCTGCTCTATGCCAACTGGCTGAACTATTATGTATACCAGGAGACTCCATACGATCTTAATGAAATTCGATACTGATTAATCACTTACCATATTTAACAAATTGGAGGCGGGGGGTTTGGCGCTTATATGCATAGGAAGCAGACAAAAGCCTTGAGAAATATTTCACTGATTGACAAGATCGGATATGGTGCCGGGAATCTGACCTTTGGCGTGGTTATGCAGATTATTTCGACCTATATGGTTTTTTATTCCACGGTTATACATGGTCTGCCAGGAAGCATTATCGGACTGGCGATCGGGCTCAGCGTTATATGGGACGCAATCAGTGATCCCATAATGGGGCATATCTCAGATTATACCAATTCAAAAAAATTCGGCAGGCGTCATCTATACATACTGATCGGCACGGTTTCCATAGCTTTTTTCAACTTCTTCCTGTGGGATTTGCCCTCTGGATTGCCGGCAATCTGGAAGGCTGCCTTAATCATTACACTTCTAATGGTGGTAAAAACCTGTACAACAATCTATTCGGTCCCCCATACTGCCCTGGGTGCCGAGCTGACGGATGACTACAATGAGAGAAGCTCCATCCAGGGAATCCGTACCATCTTCTTTATTTTAGGTCTTTTCAGTGCCAATGTAATGGGCATGTTTCTGTTTTTCCGGCCTACACCGGAATATCCACAAGGGCAGATGAATCCCGCTGCCTATCGGAATATGGGGATCACTGCTTCTGTGATTGCCCTTCTCTTTGGGCTGATCTGCCACTTTACTACAAGAAAATATATCCCCGTTCTTAACGAAAATGTCAAGCCGGGTAATAATAAGCATGGCATAAGGGAATTGTATCACAGCATATCATCAGCCATGGCCAATGCGGATTACCGCTATGTGGTAATCGGATACATGTTGACCAATATTGCCTCTGCGCTGATAGGCGCCATAGGAATGCATGTTTTCACCTATACCTTCCGGTTCGGGAACTATGGCATTGCCCTGATTTTCGGCATACTGTTCGGTGTCAGCATCCTTTCCCAGCCGGTCTGGATCAAAATTTCAGCAAAAATTGACAAGAAACCTGCCGTACTTTTAGGACTTGGCTCATCCGCAGCTGCAGCCCTGTATTTTCTCATTTTGGTTTTCATGCGAAATTCCGTAGCAGATCAGGCCCAGTGGTTTCTGCCCTTTGCGGTGCTGTCCGGATTCGGAATGGGAGGGCTGTTTACAATGCCTTTGTCCATGATAGCGGATACTATCGATGTGGAAGAGTTGGCTTCCGGTGAGAGAAAGGAAGGCGTATATTACGGTTGTATGACTCTCTGCTATAAGCTGTCCCAATCGGTGGCTATTTTTGTATTGGGAGTTTTCCTGGATCTGGTGAGTTTTGATTCCAGTCTTCCGGTTCAGCCTTCCGGTACAGTGCTTGCACTGGGGCTTAGCCTGGCGGTTGGCTGTATTCTGAGTATTATTGCTGCCATGCTGTCTTACAGCAGATACAGTTTGGATCAGAAAAAAATTGCCCAGGTGCAACAGCAGCTAAGTATGAAGTGATTACCGGTTGGCAGCCTGGCTTTGGCGGATGACTTTCTGCATAATGTTATTCTTGTCCTTTTTTTGCAGTTTCTGTCTAAAAAAACACCCCCCTGCATACCTTTTATGTAAGGGGGTGTTATAATTGAAAATATTCTTTTTGTCAAAAAAAAGCCTGAAATGGGGTATCGCCCTGGTAATCGTCCTGATCCTTGTTTTTATTCTGGTTGTCAAAAGCTTCTGATGATACGGCCCTGGTTTGAGCCGGGGCATGATTCTCTGACAGCTATGGACAAACATTTTATGAACAAATGTTTCTATCTGATTAAGTTGGACAAACCTGGCAGCAAATCAGGAACGGAGCTCGTCCATTGCCTGGAAAAACCCGGGGAAGGACACGTTCACCCATTGTCCGTCGGTGATGATGGTCTGACCTTCAGCTATGAGGCCGGCGACGGCCGCCATCATGGCAATGCGGTGATCCATCCTGCAGGTAACGATATTGCCTGTAAGAGGGCTGGGGCCGTTTATTATCATGCCATCCTCCGTAGGCTCAATGTCGGCACCAAATGCCCGAAGACACCGGACTACTGAATCAATTCGATTGGATTCCTTTACCTTTAGTTCTCCTGCATCCCGAATGACGGTGGTGCCATGGGCCTGGGTCGCAGCCAAAGCCAGTATGGGAATCTCATCTATCAGGCGGGGAATGATGCTTCCGCCGATTTCAATTCCATATAAGGGGCAATGGGTTGCTGTTATATCGCCCACAGGCTCTCCGTCGGTGTCATCTATATTGGTGATGGATATGTCTGCCCCCATCTGATGATAGATATCCAAAATTCCTGTTCTGGTGGGGTTGATGCCCACCCTTTTCATGGTGATGCGAGAGTGGGGTACCAGCAGTGCTGCCGTAATGAAAAAGGCAGCTGAGGAAATATCGCCGGGAATACGAATATCCCGCCCCTGGAGTTCTTGTGCCGGGTAAGCGGTTAGGGTGTGGTTCCGGGTTTCCAATCGGCCGCCGAAATGTCTGAGAAGGATTTCAGTATGATCCCTGGATGGGGCAGGCTGATGAATAACGGTGGGGGAATCGGCATAGAGGGAAGCAAGAATAATAGCAGATTTCACCTGGGCACTGGCAACCGGAAGAGTATATTCAATTCCCTTCAGTCTGCCTCCCTGTATGGCCAGGGGAAGTGTATTGCTGTTGTCCCTGGATCCAATCTTTGCCCCCATGAGGCGTAATGGTTCGATAATCCTGTCCATGGGGCGTTTCCTGAGGGAAATGTCCCCATCCAAAACAGCCTCAAAGGGCTGCCCGGCCAGAATGCCTGCCAGCAGGCGGGCGGTGGTTCCCGAATTGCCTGCCTGAATTTCCTTAACAGGTTTTTTCAAACCATGCAGCCCCTTGCCTTGAATCACCAACCTTCTTTCTTCACTGCCGTCTTCGCTGAAGCATGATTCCATCCGGATATCAATGCCCATGTTTTGGAAAGCCTTAATGGTATTATAACAATCTTCCCCCGCCAGAAAATGTGATAATCTGGTTTTCCCCTCTGCAAGTGCACCAAGCATCACGCCGCGATGGGAAATGGATTTGTCTCCCGGTACAACCACTTCTCCAGTCAATTGTGGGGCAGGTGTGATGACTACATGCATGGATTCATCTCCTCTCTCATCCCATATAGGCATGACAACCGGATTGATTCAGCAGGGTTACTGCCTTTTCCTGGGCTGCCTGATCATCCAGAGACAGGACCAGGCAGCCAGGCTCATCTTCCCGGCTGTTAATTATCCGTATATTTTTGATATTCACATTATGGCTGCCCAATATGGTGGCAACCTGCCCGATGATGCCAGGCTTGTCCTCCACATCAACATAAACCTGGTAATAGGGGAGGAGATAGATACTTTCCGATGAGGGAATTTCCTCACGAAAATCCCTGGCTTTTTGATAAAAGGCTTCAACTGCGGAATCATTCTCCTCCTCCAAATCCTGTTGAAATTGACGCAGGCAGCGAATTATATCGGATATCAGGGGCAGCAGCGGCTTTTTATTGGACAGACAGATATCTTTCCACATTTCCGGATTGGAGGATGCGATTCGGGTAATATCCTTGAATCCGCCGGCTGCCAGCCTTTGGATGTAACTTTCAGAGCTGTCTGCCTCCCGGACTGTATTCACCAGGGCGGCAGCTACAATATGGGGAAGATGACTGACCGCACCTACCATTTTGTCATGGATGTGAGGGTCCATTACAAGTGGAATGGCTCCGGTAGATGAAATCAGGTATTCCAGTTTTTTCAATACATGTTTTGGCGTATTCTTCCGAGGGGTCAGAATATAATAGGCGTTTTCAAACAGATGGGCAATACCGGAGGCATAGCCGGAACGTTCACCTCCGGCCATGGGATGGCCTCCTATGAAATGAATATCTCCGGGCAGTATTCGCTCCGCTTCTCTCATGATACCCGTCTTAATGCTGCCCACATCGGTTATGATAGTTCCCGGCTGAACAAGCCGGCTTAAGGAATGCAGCATTTTTGGGATGCAGTGTATGGGTGTACACAGAAATATAAATTGTGAATCTGAAACAGCTGCCTCCAATTGCTCGCTTATCAGATCAACTGCACCATCCTTCTGGGCCAGATCAAGATTTTGCCGATTGGTATCCACCCCCGTTATGGTGAAACCAGGGTTGGTTCGGCGGAAGGCTTTGGCCAGGGAGCCGCCGATCAGGCCCAATCCTGCTATGGTAATCTTCCTGCTGTTCATGGCTCAAATCTCCCGCCCCAGAATACCTGCAATTCTGCGGATATCCTTCATCAATGCGGTGAAGCTGTCAAAATTCAGGGATTGAGGCCCATCGGACAAGGCTTCCTTGGGGTTGGGGTGTACCTCAACGAGAATTCCGTCTGCTCCCGCTGCAATGGCTGCCCGGCTCATGGGGGTAACCAGTTTCCAGCGGCCGGTTCCGTGACTGGGGTCGGCAATTACCGGCAGGTGACTCAATTCCTTGACAGACGGAATGCTGCTTACATCCATGGTGTTACGGGTGTAGGTTTCAAAGGTCCGAATGCCTCGCTCACACAATATAATATTGTAGTTTCCCTCGCTCATAATATATTCCGCTGCATTCAGCCATTCTTCAATGGTAGCGGACAGACCCCGCTTCAGAATGACGGGCATGTTACTTCTGCCGGCTTCCTGCAGGAGGTTAAAATTCTGCATATTCCTGGCGCCGATTTGCACCATATCCGCATATTTGGCGATCTGTTCCAGGGAGTGGGGGGATACCGCTTCAGATACAATGAGCAGCCCGGTTTCCTTCCGGGCTTGTGCCAGTATCTTCAGTCCCTCTTCCTCCAGCCCCTGGAAGGAATAGGGAGAGGACCTGGGTTTATAGGCGCCGCCCCTGAGAAAGGTTGCTCCTTGTTCTTTCAGAAAGCGGGCAGTGGTCAGCAGCTGATGCTCATTTTCCACGGCGCAGGGTCCGGCCATTACCACTATCCTGTTGCCTCCTATCTCCTGGCTGCCCACCTTAATGGTGGTACTTTCCGGATGGAAGGCCCGTCCAACCAGCTTATACGGCTCTAAAATGTGCACCACCCGATCAACGCCGGACATGAGCTCCAGCGGCGTTTCAGCAAGCTGCCGCTTGTCACCTATTACGCCTATAATGGTACGCTCAGAACCTTCTGATATATGAACGCCGAAGTTAAGGCTTTGCAGCAGCTTTTCCACCCCTGCAATTTCTTCTTTTGTTGCCTGAGGCTTCATTACAATTACCATACTGCAAACCTCCGATTATACTTGCTTATTTATTCTTGCCGGGCTGCATCCAATGCTTCCAATACCACATCAATTTGTACATCCCGGAAGATCTCCGCTTTGCCGGGGGCTGTGGGCAGTACAAAAACAACCCGGTCTTGCACATTCTTCTTATCATGCTGCATCCATTTCAGCAGCAGCCTGTTGTCTAAATCCGGCAAAACGATCGGCAGATCGGCACCGGCAAGGATTTTTAAAATGCGGGAAAGGTATTCAGGTGAAATAAGGCCCAGCAGCCGGGCTATATGAGCTTCCACTATCATGCCCATGGAGACCGCTTCCCCGTGAGTAAATGTTTCGTACCCGGAAGCTGCTTCAATGGCATGACCCACGGTATGGCCGAAGTTAAGAACAGCCCGTAAGCCGGTTTCCCGTTCATCCCTTTTTACTATCTCACTCTTGATTTCACAGGAGCGGTGTATTGCCTGAGCCAGTAAGGAATTTTCCCGAGCCGCCAGGGCTGCCTGATTGGCTTCCAGCCAGGTTAAAAAGGCTTCGTTCCGAATAATGCCGTGTTTGATCAGTTCCGCCATGCCGGATGAAAACTCCCTGCCGGTGAGCGTCTTCAGCGCCGCCACATTCATCAGGACACACTCAGGCTGATAAAAGCTGCCAATGACATTTTTGGCCGACGGATGGTTGACTGCTACCTTGCCCCCGATGCTGCTGTCCACTTGTGCCAGCAGTGAGGTTGGAATCTGAATGAATGGAATGCCCCGCATATAAGTTGAAGCGATGAATCCGGCTAAATCACCTATTACACCGCCGCCCAGGGCTGTGATAAGGGAATGCCGGTCCAGGTTGGCCTGCAGTGCAGCTGTATACAGTTTTTCCGCCTGTTGCAGGCTTTTTGAGGACTCCCCCGGCGGGACCACAGAAGTGACGACTTCAATACCCCATGAGCTGAAGGCTTGTTTTACCGGATTATGATACAGATCATACACATTTTCATCCGTAATGATCAGCATCTTTTTTCCCCTCAGGCTGCAAGATTTTCGGCACAGATAAACCAGGGCTTCCTGAAACAAGTTATTCCAGTTGTCATGCAGAAAAATGGGGTAGGATTTGTCATTCAGTTCAACCCATACACTTATCAATGCCTTCATCTCCATAACCTGACTTTCCAAAATTGTACAATTCTCAGGGGAAAAAGTCAAGAATTGGTTAATATTCCGAAACCTTGGTATAATTTAGAACGGGTATCCGTAAAATATTCTTAATAGATTCTTCTATTTACTGTGAAATATGTTACAATAGAGAAGGGAAAACAGGATAGCTATCGAATTTACATAGTATGTTGGGAATGAAATCCTGGATCGCTTCTGGTTTATCACAAAGCTGAAAATAACGAATGGGGGAATGTTGATGAAGAACTACACAACCAACAAAATACGCAATATCGGTATCATCGGTCACGGCAGTGAAGGGAAAACAACCCTGACAGAAGCCATGCTGTTCAATGCCAAAGCAATCGACCGCTTCGGCCGGGTCGAAGACGGAACCACTACCACCGACTATGATCCGGAAGAAATAAAAAGGCATATTTCCATCAGTGCTGCTACAGCTCCGCTGGAATGGAATCAACATAAGCTGAATGTAATTGATGTTCCCGGGTATTTTGATTTCGTAGGTGAAATGGCAGGTGCCCTCCGCGTGGTGGACAGTGCCTGCATTGTTGTAGGTGCCGTTTCAGGTGTAATCGTGGGTACTGAAAAGGCCTGGGATTATTGCAAGGAATACGGAATACCCAGGATTATTTTTATCAATCAAATGGACAGGGAAAATGCCAATTTCAAAAAAGTCATCGATCAATTAAAGGAATTGTACGGCACTTCCATTGCTCCCTTCCAAGTGCCGATTATGGAAGGCGGTCAGTTTACCGGCTTTGTTGATGTCATAGCTATGAAAGCCATGCAATTCAAAGGCAAGGATATGGTTGAAATATCCATACCCGACAGTATGAAAGATGAAGTGGAACCCATCCGTACCATATTGGTTGAGGCTGCTGCCGAAACCAGCGAAGAGCTTATGGAAAAGTACTTCTCCGGCGAGGATCTCACCGAAGAGGAGATTCGTACGGCAGTTCGTGAAGGTGTGGTCTGCGGTGATGTGGTACCGGTTATCTGCGGATCAGCGGTTAATAACCAGGGTGTAACCACCCTCATGGACACCATAGTAAACTACCTTCCCGCCCCGGGAGAATGCGGCGGTATCACCGGAGAGCATCCGCAGACCGGGGAACCTGTTGAAAGAACCTACTCTTCTTCTGAGCCTTTCTCTGCATTGGTCTTTAAGACAGTGGTGGATCCATTTGTGGGCAAGCTCTCCATATTCAAGGTTATGTCCGGAGAATTGACCACGGGTATCAATGTATACAATCCCAACAAGGAAAAGGTTGAAAAGATTAACAATATTTATCTGCTCAGAGGCAAGAAACAGGAATCAGTTGACAAGGTAGTAACCGGCGATATTGCCGCCGTAGCCAAGCTTCAGGTAACCATGACAGGGGACACTCTTTGTGATCAGTCCGGCCCCGTTTTATATGAAGGCATCCGGTTCCCCGAGCCCTCAATTTCCCTTGCCGTTGTTGCCGAGAAGGAAGGGGAGGAAGAAAAGGTATTCAGCGGACTGTACCGCTTAACAGAAGAAGATCCTACCTTTACCGTTGACAAGAACCAGGAAACCGGCGAAATGTTGATTTCCGGTGTAGGGGAAATGCACCTGGAGATTATATCCAAACGGCTGCAAAATAAATTTGGCGTAGGTGTCGCCTTCAAGGAACCAAAGATTCCATACAGGGAAACCATCAGAAAGTCCATTAAGGCGGAGGGCAGACATAAAAAGCAAAGCGGCGGCCATGGACAATTCGGCCATGTATGGATTGAATTTGAGCCGCTGCCGGATACGGAGCAGGAGTTTGAATTTGTCGATAAGATTGTAGGGGGCGTTGTGCCCAAGCAGTACATCCCTGCTGTTGACAAAGGCCTGCGTGAATGTCTGTCCAAGGGTGTTCTGGCCGGATATCCCATGGTTGGCATAAAAGCCACCCTGTACGATGGCTCCTATCACAGCGTTGACTCTTCGGAAATGGCGTTCAAGGTGGCCGCATCCCTGGCATACAGGAAGCTGGATCAGGCCAATCCGGTTCTGTTGGAGCCCATTATGAGAGCTGAGGTCATTGTGCCTGATGATTACATGGGTGATATCATAGGTGATCTGAACAAGCGCCGGGGCAGGATTCTGGGCATGAACCCGCTGGGCAACGGTATGCAGGAGGTTGTTGCAGAGGTTCCCCAGGCGGAAATGGCAAAGTATGCAACGGACCTGCGTTCCATGACCCAGGCCAGGGGAAGTTTCAAGTTGACATTTGTCCGCTATGAAGAGGTGCCCGCCAATATCAGTGCAAAGGTAGTGGAACAGGCAAAACAGGAAAATGCAGAATAATTTACACAGCCTGCTATGCAGCTTGTAAGTCCTTTTGACTTGAACAAGTACAAATTGCATTATAGTGAAACAAGAAACCAGAGCGATTGAAAGAGCCGTTGTAACGGCTCTTTCTGTTTTGTTTGCGAGGCATGTTGCCCAGCCGATGGTTTGAAAGAAAACCTGATTATATGCTTGACATACTTAATTTGCAGAAAAAGGAGAATTGCAGGCCGACTATACAAAAAATTCAGATTATTTGATATAATATTATATATTTATACGTGCATCCTGGATGCCTTGGCAACAGGAAGCAGTGCAGCAGCCTTGTTTCATTATGAGATTCATTGATTGTTTACCTGAGAAGGCAAGAGGTCGCAAATACGACATAAATGCCGGTATTAAGGCAAAAAAAAAATGCGGGAAGGGGGGATGGCTATGCGCTATATGACCATTGCGGAAGCGGCCGAAAGGTGGGCAGTATCGCTCCGGCAAGCCCAGCGGCTTGTGGCTGAAAACAGGATACCAAACGCTAGAAAATTCGGCAAGGCCTGGATGGTCCCGGCTGACATGGATAAGCCTGCTGACCTGCGCAGGAAGAGGACAGCTGAAAAATCCCTTTCTTCGGATTTGTTGTATGTGCTTGCTGAAACAACCATCCCCTTTCCAAGTCATAATCCCGATTCGTTTTTGAACAATGTAAAAGAGGACAGGTTTAGGTTGATATATGATGCGGAGCTCAATTATCTGCGGGGCAGATTTCAGCATGTGTTGCAATGCTACCGCAAAACCGAAGGAGATGATGCAGTCAGATTACGCGCTGCTCCCATGGCCATTGCGGCGTCCATCAGCTTGGGTGACAACCGCACATATACGGAGATAGGAATTTGGCTTAAAAAATGCATAGAAGCCAATAAGGGAAGTGCAGCAGCCGCCTATGCGGACCAATCACTTGCCACTGCCGCTGTCAGTATGATAGCCCCTAACATGGCTCCTGAATGGCTCAAGACAGGAGATTTTAGCCACCTTCCGCCTCCGCTCAGATATTATGCTCTTTACCTTCGGGCAAAGTATTTTCAATGCATAAGGCAGTATGACCTAATGCTGGCCGTGGCACAAAGCGCTCTTGTGTTTAGTTCCCCGGAGCGGGAGATCACTGCCACCGATCTCTATTTACGGATAATATGCGCCATAGGATTAAATATACAGGGAAAGAGGGATGAGGCCGGACGCCGGCTGCTTGACACCATGCGCATAGCAATACCCCATGGCTTTATCACGCCTTTTGCGGAGCTTGTCACTGCTTTCGGCGGCCTTATGGAGCAATGCTTACAGCAGGAGTTTCCCGGCTGTTACAACACAGTTATGGATCAATGGAAGCGCACATGGAAAAACTGGGTCACTTTTCATAACCAGTTTACTAAGGACAATATTACGCTCATACTGTCACTGCGTGAATACCATATCGCTGTTCTTGCTGCAAGCCGCGTACCTTACTCGGAAATTGCGAAGCAGTATTGCATTTCGGTGGGAAGGCTCAAGAACATCATACTCGAAATTTACGAAAAACTGTCAATATCCGGCCGTGATGAGCTTGCGAAATATGTTTTTTAGAGTCAGTGACGTGCTCCCGCTGCATTAGGCGGAAGTTTTTTCTGTTATCTGTTTGCTGTTTTTTTTACCTTCACGGCTTCGGAACTGGGAGGATCCGAAGGCACGGCCGATACCACCGGCATCATGATTCGATTCAGTCAGTCAGTAACAGGCTTGACAAGCAGCGATGTTATTATCGAAAACGGTACCGTCAGTGTAACAGCAGGCAGCCTTACCGGCTCAGGCGATACATGGACGATTGAAATCCTTCCTATACCCAGCCGCCTTTATTCCTGTATATGGTATACACACGAAATAGTTTGAATTTGTTACAGAAATGTAATATCTTCTTCATAATCATTTCATAACACCAAAAGGAGAGAACTCCGGATTTTGACACCTGCCCTGAGTTGAACTTATAATTACTGCAAACCAGGTTGACATAATACATGCAACAACGGGGGGTTGGCAATGAAAGTGAATAGAATTGAAAGTATATATGGATCAAGAAAGTCACAATGGTTAATAAAAGGTATCGTCATGCTGATGTTGGTGGTTATGCTGGTACTGCCGGCAGGTGAAGCGCTGGCTGCCGGATTGTTAAGGCTGGGCAGCAGGGGTCCGGAGGTTACCCAGCTTCAGCAGGAACTGAAGAATCGCGGATACTTTACCCATTGGAGGACCACTGCATACTTTGGAACCATCACCCAAAATGCAGTAATCCGCTTTCAAAGAGATCATGGATTGCTGGTTGACGGAATTGTTGGCCCGCAAACCCGCTCAGCGCTTTATGGCGGTTCAGCAGTGAATCGAAGCGGTGTTACTCAAAGGGACAGGGATAATATCTACTGGCTGGCAAGAATTATTCATGCAGAGGCCCAGGGGGAACCCTACCTGGGTCAGGTAGCGGTGGGCAATGTGGTGATGAACCGGGTGGCATCACCCAATTTTCCCAATACCATCTACAATGTTATTTTTGAATATACCAACGGAGTCCCTCAATTCAGCCCTGTAGCCGATGGTACCATTTACAATACGCCAGGTGCCTCTTCCATGAAAGCAGCACAAGAGGCCTACTGGGGCAGCAAACCCGTTGGCAGTTCATTGTTCTTTTTCAATCCGAAAAAGGCGGCTGGTTCCTGGATTGTAAGGACCAAGCAGTATGTAACAACCATAGGGAATCATGCCTTTTATCGATAAGCAGGTTTTTGCAGCAACATCCAGTGTCAGAAGCAGTGCTGCAAAAAGCTTTGTTCAACGGCGTTATCTCGCCCACAATTAAAGCAGACTCATGACAGGAAATGTTAAGGCATTTTTGTCACTTTGTTACAGTAAAAATATTGAAATTGCAGGATAACAATGATAATATGAATATATGGGAATTTAAAAAGCCTTCCTCTCCCTCAGGGAGAGCAGGCTTTTTTGTTAGGCAGCATCAGCCCCGGGTTATCTGTATCAGGGAAAGGAATTGATTCTTCCTATGTGAAAGGAGCGATTGCTTTGATGATTTTAACAAACGGCAAAGCCTACCTGGAGGGTAAATGGAAAACAGGCCTGGATATTCTGGTTGAAGACGGAAAAATTGCAGATATCAAACCAAGGGGAGTACAAAAGGAAGGGCAAGTGGTTGATGCTCAGGGTGGTTATATTGCTCCCGGTTTTATTGATATACATATACATGGTTCCAATGGCTCCGATGTGATGGATGCAAGCCTTAAATCCCTGGAAAACATTTCACATTTTCTGGCCGGCAATGGAACCACGTCCTGGCTGGCCACCACCATGACAATGAGCAAAAATGAAGTTCGAAGCAGCTTGAAAGCCGCATGGGAATATATGAAATCCGGTTACACGGGGGCACAGCTTCTGGGCATTCACCTGGAAGGGCCTTTTTTGAATCCTTCTGCCAAGGGGGCCCATGCGGAGCAGCATATTCTGCCTCCTACCATTGAAAACTATAGGGCTATTACCGAGGGATTTCCGGGCCTCGTACGCCTGGTCACCATTGCAATGGAACAGGAAGGGGCACTGGAGCTGGCGGCTTACCTGAAGGAGAAAAACATCACCCCTTCCCTGGGGCATACAAGGGGCAATTATCGGCAATGCATGAGTGCAATAGCAGCAGGAGTGAATCACGCCTGTCATTTTTACAATGCCATGACGCCCCTGAATCAACGTGAACCCGGTGCGGTGGGTGCTATTTTGGACTCCAATACAGTCACCATTGAGCTGATTGCAGACTTGGTGCATGTTCATCCGGCTGCATTAAGGCTGGCTGCCGGAGTGAAAGGCCGGGACAGGGTTGTATTGATTACCGATGCTCTGAATGCTGCAGGCTTAAAGGACGGAGAATATGAATCGGGAGGAATGCCGGTGTATGTTCGAAACGGAGAAGCCCGCCTGAAGGACGGCACCTTGGCGGGAAGCACCTTAACACAGGACAAGGCGCTTAGAAACATGATTAAGATAGGCTTCCCGTCCGAAGACGTCATTGCCATGCTGACAGAAACACCTGCCAGGCAAATAGGTGTAAACGGCTTCAAGGGCAGGCTGGCGGCGGGATTTGATGCAGATATAAATATTCTGGACAGCAACTTCAACACTGTCACAACCTTTATTAAAGGGCATGCATTTGTAAAGCAGTTAAACTAACATTGGAAAAGTATTTTTTTTCGTTAATGAAGTGTGCAGGAGCCTTATTTGATTGCAGACAGTGAACAGCAGGAAGGAATGAATAACGGCATGAAAGACAGGATACTGATGATTCTGCTGCAAAATCAAGGCAGCTTTGTTTCCGGAGAGGAAATAAGCAGGAAATGGGGGGTCAGCAGAACAGCGGTATGGAAAACCATCGAACAGCTGCGGCAGGAAGGTTTTGAAATACAATCCAAATCAAACCGGGGCTATCGATTATCTAAAATACCGGATAAGATGAATGCAACAGTGATGCGCTATTATCTTACTGCCCAAAAACTGGGGCAGGTTATCGAACTTCATGATACCATAGGCTCTACAAATACCAGGGCAAAGGAACTGGCTCAGGAAGGCGCTGTACACGGAACCCTTGTATCGGCTGAAGAGCAGCAGGCAGGAAAGGGCAGGCTGGGACGAGCCTGGAATTCTCCGCCGGGAGTAGGACTGTGGATGTCCTTGATATTGCGGCCCGGCTTTCCGCCTCGTTTTGCCCCCAGGATGACCGTTCTTGCGGGGTTGGCTGT
>DUOI01000009.1 GCA_012838915.1 Clostridiales bacterium | reverse complement strand
CCCTGATCATCATTGGCTACCTTAGTTGTAATAAACAACTCTTCCCTTGGCACATTGCTTGCCTCAATGCCCTGCCCTACCCCTTCTTCGTTGTAATAGGCTGCAGCGGTATCAATTAAGCGATAACCATGTTCAACAGCGAATCTGACTGAATTTTTTGATTCGTCCCCATCCCGCATCCTCCAGACGCCCAGGCCAAAAATCGGCATCTCCACTCCATTGTGCAATTTTACCCTGCTGCTTAAACCTTTAAGATCATCAAACATCTACTACACCCTTTCCTGTTGTATGTATTATTTCCCTAAATCCTCAATACAACATACCACTTCAAAGCCACATTCAATCACTTTGTGGCCACATTTTGGGGACATTTTGGGGACAGTTCTCAATTCTTTTTCATTTCTTTTATTTTATTCCGGTGTCCGAATACCTACGGCTCAGGCTGCGGGCGCAAATACCTTTTAATGGCCAAATATCCACTGCATAATAAAACCGCCAGCAATACTCCCAGGGCATCTATCACCATATCCATTATCTGGCAGCTGCGCCCGGGAATGAAATACTGATGCAATTCATCAAACACTCCATAAGCCGTACCTATAATCACGGCTGCGGCGGAAGAAAAAATCAGCTTTTCCTTTTTTGAATATACTGCGATAAACAGCAGGAATCCCAAAACAGCAAATATGGTAAAATGAGCACCCTTTCGCACCAGCAAATTGAGATTCCGTCCTGTAACATCTAAATTCAAAATGCCGGCGACGGTTTCCAAAATACTGGTAACCCATCCACTGACCCTCGATGACTCTGCCCCGGGCTGGTGGGAAAAGCAGAATATGACACCCATCCACAACCCCGGAAGAATCCGCAACACCTTTTTATCCCTCATATTAAGTCTCTTCTTTTTGTTATGCTTTTAATCGTGCTTTTTCCCTTCTCAAGTATACCCGATTGCTGCCGTGCACCGGGAATCAGTCGGCAACGTCAAATTCCTCCAGCCGGCTTGCCCTTCTGGGAGGCCTGGAATCCCCATGCTTAACCATCAGCATGGTACAAAGGGACAGTAAGGAAAATACAACTGCATAGGGGAATAATGTCCGATAAGATATATTTTCCAGGAGAAAGCCTGAAAAAATCGGGGTAAAGATCTGTGCTGCCATGGAGAAGGTATAATAATATCCGGTATACTTCCCTACATCCCCGCTGCGGCTCATCTCCACCACCATTGGATAGGAGTTCACATTAATGGCCGACCAGCCAAAACCCGTAAAAGCGAATACCACATTGATCCAGGGGGAGTATCGAAGGAAGAAAAACCCGCATAAATAAGTTGCCGACATCATCAGTATTCCGATAATAATAGTCTTTTTCCTGCCGATAGCGCTGGCTATCATGCCGATGGGTATATAGCTGACAATGGCTGCCGCTCCGGCAATCATCAGTGAATCGGCAAAGTCGCCGCCCTTGAGACCCCAGACTTCTCCGGCATAACGGGAATATGCAGTTGTCACCGCATTGTAGGCTGTAAACCATAGAAATATGGATGCCAGCAGAAAAACCAGGCTTTGTCTTACGTCTTTGGGCAGAGGCCCGGTGGTTTTATTCTCAGGCTGCGTTTCTTCTGCTTTCTCTCCTATTGACGCTTGTTCCGCCATTTGCGCAGCCAGCTTTTTCTCACGGATGGTTATAACCAGGATTACAACTGAAACTATCATCAGAAGAGCTACCAGCGAAAACACCAGGGTATAGTCCGGATTGTCTTCTTTTTTCACCAGCAATTTGATAACAGCCAGGGCAAAAATATAGCCAACCGCTCCCATCAGATTGATGACAGCATTGGCTTTGCTCCTGAGAGGTTTGGGAGTAAGATCCGGCATCAGTGCAACAGCCGGTGAACGATAGGTTCCCATGGCAAGAAGGGTCATGCCCAGGGCGATGAAAAATAAAGTGAAATTCACTGCATTATCTGCCCAGGGAATCAGCATCATGAAGAACACGGCAACGATTGTTCCCAGAACAATAAATGGCGTTCGCTTTCCAAATCGGGTATCCACCCTGTCTGATAAGGCGCCGAACAGCGGGAGCAGAAAAAGGGCGAGGATATTATCAACAGCCATGATGGTTCCGGTTACGGTCTCACCTAGATTAAATGTGTTTTTCAGCATTAAGGGAATAATGCTGTCATAGAGCTGCCAGAATGCAGAAATGGAAAGGAATGCAAATCCGATGAGAAACGTGCGTTTGTAGTTCAGTTTCACAGGAGGGACCCCCTTCATTATTATCAATATTTGCTTGTACAATAATACAAAAAACGACAATACTTGCCATGGAATAAATGCCCGTATGAAGAAAGTATACCCAATTTACGTATGGAGTGCAAGCAGAAAGTCAATCGGACAGCAGCTCCAGTTCAGACATAGTAGCAGGCAATTCATGGGCTGTGTTAACCTTGTCAGGTCCGGTTACCAAATCAAAGCATGATACCACCAGCTTTCCATTCCATATAATCGGTTCTCCCGGCTGATCCAGCTCCCCGTTAAATCCATCGGTATCAGGGCTTTGTGCAATTCTTTGCACCTTTCCGTCAGGGGTTACTGCAGCAATGGCATTAGCGGAAAAATCAGCAATGTATAAGTTGCCCCTGTTATCCATTATCATTCCGTCTGTGGATTGCAGCTGTTCAGGATCTTTCGCCCAAACAAAATTCTCCTTAACGCTTCCGTCATCATTGAATATTATTTTGTGTACGGCACCGTCACCGAAATTCCCTACATACAGATTTCCTTCCCTGTCAAATTCTATGCCGTCGGCTCCATATTGACATTCCTTATTATATGTAATAAAAGTGGTCAGGAGATTCTCATCATCAAGGGTGTTTGAAACTTCTATATTTTCATCATCCAGAGAGAACTTATAAACACCGCTTACCAACAGACCCGAGGGATCTTTTATTTTAGTCAACAGGCTTTGAGTAACATACATGTAATTCCCCCGAATTCGAATCCCATTCGGATGCTCCATGCCTTTGGCAACCACTGTTGTTTTAACTACCTTATCGTCCCTTATCCGAAGCCTTAACATTCGGCCCTTGAACTGCAGCTCAGGGGCTCCCGACCATGCCTGATTGTCGCATATATAAATGTCACCGTCCGGCCCAAATGCAATTCCCATGGGGTGGGCAAGCCCGGTTTCCTCCAGAACAGGCACATCAGCCCATTTCCTTACATTCTTTTCACCATCGAATCTTAACAGGCAGCCTGGCTTTGAAGGATCCGCAAAGTTGGGGCAGGAAAGAACAAGATCACCATTGGGAGCTACAGCCATTCCATCAGGTGTCGCTGCATATTCCTCCGGTAACAAAGCAAATAATCTTGGTGTTTGCATTATTAATAACCTCCCTGCTTATAATCATATTTTTTATTTACATGAAATCCATTTTGGGTTATCTATAATCTCCACCTTTCCGTCTGTCTCAACAAGAAGCTTTTTGTATCCATTGGTTTCAATGGTGCCATAATCATGCCCTGCATCTGCTCTGAATGCGAAAAAGGTTACCAACGGCACATTGCCCGTATTAATACTTCTGTGGGCATATCTTTTAGGCACATAAACAACTTTTCCGGGAGTCATTTCCTTTGCATCCCAGTCACCTTCCGGATTTTCCATCAGCATATATCCTTTTCCGCTCAGACAATAATAAATCTCCGCTGTCTCCAATATGGAATGAAAATGCCCTTTAGTCATAAAATACTCATTCCCTACTTTTCCAGGGTATACAATACTTGTTCCAAATGCCAGATCTCCCGGATTTTCCGGAGGCCCCAAATCAAAGAATTCGTAGATCAGGGGATTATTATCCTTTAGCATCAATTCCAGGGATTCTGTATCATAGAATATACCCTTCAAATCTGACAGCCTTCGTTGAATGGGCTTCCTTTCATCTGATATTCCTTTTTCCAAATCAAAATAGATTGTAAAAGCCCGATCCCAATTAATATCTTTCATTGTTATATCCTCCATTCTCCTGTATTCATTGTGTACTTTCCCAATCTTCCAACATTCTTAAAAGATTTTTTGTAGAAACCGCCACCATTTTTTCAACTGCTTCTTTGGTATATGCACCTATATGGGAAGTTAATATAAAATTGTCCAGTTTTAACAGCTTTTCATCTTCGCCTGGGGGCTCTCTGGAGAAGACATCCTGGGCAGCTCCCCTTATGTTATTTTCTGTCAAAGCCTGGTACAGGGCATCTTCATCAACCAGCTCTCCCCGGGAAGTATTTATAAGAATTGCTGTGGGTTTCATTAGCTCCAGGGTGTCTTTATTGATTATTCGCCGCGTCTCTTCAGTTAATGGAGCATGTAGGGATATGAAATCCGACTCCCTGCACAGTAGATCGATATTGTCGCATTTTTTTATATTGGAGTTATTAAATATGTCATCATCTCCGATATATGGATCATATATTAAAATCTCCATCCCCAAGCCCAAGGCTCTTTTACATACCTCCCTGCCAATCAGACCGCATCCTACCAGGCCCAGTTTTTTATTGAAAAGTTCGCAACCCATCACCCTGTCCCAGGCACCTTCTCTGACCCTGTGGGAAACATATGGTATACTGCGAGCCAAGCTCAGCATTAATCCAATAGCCAGTTCCGCAACAGACACATTATTTGTGCCTATGGCTCTGTCAACTTTGATTTTCAATTCCCTTGCCTTATCAAGATCTATATTGTCCAGACCCATGCCGTATTTGGAAACAGCTCTTAATTGCCTGCATCCTTCAAGTACCCTGGCTGACAGGGGATCTATGCCCACAATTATTCCCACCACATCAGAGCTTGCGCAGCCTATGATCTCATCTTCAGTCATTGTACGCCCCAGGGTATTTTCAATAATATCGTATCCTTTTTCCCGGATCAGGGGGTATGCAATGTCCTTATATGCGCCAAAAGATTTGGGAGTAATCAATACTTTATTTCTCACCTGTTTCACCTCTTTTCTATTAATGCTGGATGTTATGTGAATTAAGAATAAGCCTGGTCTTTTAAGGAAATGCCGGTCATGGTTTTAAAGGCATTCATTAAAGAAAAATAACATGAATCAAATATCTTTTTGGTATCAGCATATACCCGGAAATATTCCTTTCTCGGTTCATGCACACATTTTATTTCAATGAACTTTTCTATCGCGGTGAAATCCTTAAACAGCCCCGCTCCCACTCCCCCGGTAACCGCTGCACCCATGGAAGTGGCTTCTTCAAGGAGTGTCGGAACAATGATGCGCGCATTATATATGTCTGCCATGATTTGTCTCCACACTGCACCCTTCGCTCCACCGCCTATTACCAATATTTCCTCCACATCAACCTGTTTTCTTAATACATCAAGTATAATGGAAAGGTTCAGGGTGATCCCTTCAAGAACCGCTCTCAGCAAATCGCTCCTGTTGTTTTCCATTTTAATACCGATAAATGCTCCCTTGGCATCAGGATTCCACCTGGGCGCACGTTCCCCCAGCAGATAGGGCAGAAATATGATGCCGTTAGCCCCCGGAGGGCTTTTTTCTATCTTTGCGTTTATTATGTCATATACATCCGCACCCTGAGATTTTGCCTGCTCAATTTCAGCCAGGCATATATTGTTTTTTATCCAGCTGTATGATCCTCCTGCTGATTGCATGGTGCCATTGGGCGAATAAAGGCCTGGAACTATATGGGCCCATGTGATTGTTCTCATTTGATCGTCAAAAAGCGGCTTTTCACTGGTAGTGGCAATCCACGATGAAGATCCCACATAGCTGAATGTCTTGCCCGGTGCTATGGACCCTGCACCTACATTTGCACATAATCCGTCACCGCCGCCCAGCACAACCGGAGTTCCGGGTGCAAGGCCTGTTGCCTGTGCCGCCTCCTCAGTAACTCCCCCGGCTGTAAATGTAGAGGGCTTTAATTCGGGAAGCTTATCACCGTCAATTCCGGCGTACTCAATTATTCTTTCCGACCACTTAAGGGTATTTATATCAAGGCAATTACAGCTTGTCCCGTCAGTATATTCGGTATAAAACTTTCCTGTAAGCTTAAAGACTATAAAGTCTTTGGCATTTAACATTTTGTATGTCTGCTCATATATTTCAGGCTGGTTATCCCGTACCCACATCAGCTTTTGTATGCCATATGACGGGCTGTTTCTATGACCGGTAATCCTGTAATAATCATACATGGATATGTGCTCTTCAAGGGAGGCTGCCTGGGCCTGCGCTCTTTGATCTGCCCATATTATTGCTTTTCTTAAGGGGTTTCCCTGCCTGTCGACACACAGACACCCCATCATTTGCCCGCTGAAGCTGACTACTGCAATATCCGTATTCTTGATTCCGGTAGAATTGATTATTCCACGGCTTGTTTCACAAACGGCATCCCACCAGTCCATGCTGTCCTGTTCTGCCCAATTCACATTGAAATAATCTGTATTATATGTATATATCTGACTTGCTATCAGCTTCCCGTCCTCTGAGAAAAGCGTGGCCTTATTACCCGATGTGCCTAAATCATGGGCAAGTATGTATTTTGTCATAGATGCACCCCCTATGTATATATGCAGGCTCTTTCATGCTGAATTCACAAAAGCCCCATTATTCATAACGGATTATACATTTCTTGGCTATCTCCTTTTTCTCTAACTTATCAAAGGCATCCAATATATTATCGAAGTGAATTATATCTGAGATAAAGTCCCGCAAGTTAATTATCCCGTCCTCTATCCATGCAATTACCTGATTATGGGCGAGGGATTCCTCATATTTTGAAGGGAACTGCTGGAAATGAAGCTGCCAATTGTACGGTGCTTGTGACCAATCCAGGTTCATGCTTGAATTTGATGAAATACCATAACAGCATATTTTCCCCTGATCTGCTATTAAAGGCATTGCCTGATTGATTATTTGAGATAATCCAACTGCATCCAATACATATTTGACTCCGTCGGGGCATATTTCCCTGACTTTCTCTACAATATCTGCATCTTTTGAATTATAGGCATAATCGGCCCCCATTGCCATTGCATCTTCTATCTTTTCATCCACTATATCAAAGGCAATGATAGGATTAACCCCTAAAATATGCATGAACTTAACAAAGGTGAGCCCTACAGGTCCGCAGCCGAATACCGCAATGCTGTCATTTTCCTTAATTCCAAACCTTTTAATGGAACTCAGCACCTCTCTGAGGGTTATTATTACAGGGGCTTCCACCGGGTCGATGAACTCCGGTACAACTTGCTGCGCAAATGCGCATTCCGGAAATTCCGGGGTGCCGGGGCATACCCCATTTGCCATATAGGCAGCAGGATCGCATACTACTCCGTATTCGGAAAAAGCCCCCCAGCCCGAATCCAGCTCCCTATTGGGAGCCGCAAAGGGTAACAGTACAATATCACCCACCTTGAAGCCGGTTACCTTTGAACCTGTTTCAATTACCCTGCCAACAGCTTCGTGTCCCAGCATCAATGGATATCTGTCCGCTCCGAATCCTTTGAAATTGTGATGTATCAATTTGGAATCCGTGCCGTTGCAGATACCGCAGCTCAATGTTTTTACAAGGGCCTGGCATTCATTGTATTCAGGCATTAATGTTTCGCGAATGCTCAGTTTTCCGTCTTTGTCAACAACCAGGGTTTTCATCTTTACATACCCCCATTATATTTCTGTTTACAAATGCGGCTATGGCATCAACCTTATTTCATTTGCTATCCTGTTAAACTTGTTAAATGCGTCTCCGGTAATGTCTATAGAAAAGACTTCCGCAATGACCTGGGTCCAGCCGTGGATAAAATATATCCATCCATCCTCCACATGCAGGTTCTTTTCCTGCTTTTGTTCTATTGCCTGGTGCATAAACCTCAAGTCTCCCCTGTAATTGATTTCCCACACAAGGCTGTTTTTGGGGAAATTGCATGCATCGGTAAGCGGGGAGCCCGGCCTGTCCTTGCCTAAACCTGTTGCATTGACAATTAGCGAATGCTCGCTGATTGTATCCAATATTCGATCATTCACCTCCGGAACGGGGGCATGGTGGAATTCTGCAGGTACATCAGGATTAACCGTCTTTATTATCCTCTCTATTTCCTTAAGCCTTGGAGTGCTTCTATTGGATATGACTATCCTGGACGGTATGTTGTTCCCCTTATTTTTGTTTAGAAGATATGAGCTGATTGCAATTGCGCTCCCCCCTGCCCCCATTATAAATACTTCCCCGCCGTATTCCTCCCAGAATCCTTCAGGAATAAACCCTTCCATGGCCAATCCGCTGGATATGGGATCCTTTGCATGCCCTTCAAGCCTGCCGCCTTTTTTTGAGATTGAAGAGAGTTCCCCGAACATCCTTGCATAAGGATCAAGATAATCAAACAATTCCTTGGCTGCATTGTAAAGATCAATTTTATGGGTTGTTACCAGTGCTCCCATAGATAATGGATCATTTTTGATAAATCTGACGACTTCCCTGTATACCTCCGGGGCTGCGTGAATTTCAATATCAATACCCTTGATAACGGCATCATCCAGGCCAACTTCCTTTGCCCACAATGGAAAAACCTTCATTATAGAGGACTTGGCAGTTGTTACCCCTATGAAATAAATTGTAGGCCGGGCCGCTTTTTCCATGGTAAACATATAATTCCCCCCAAGTTATAAATTTGTATCTTTTATTATAATAATATATACCTACATATTATCATAATAATGTATTTACATTATACGACAAAAAAAGGAGAGTCATGTCAATAATGACCATTCCTCTTTAATTCAAAGGTAAACTTATTTCTGTCTCCCCTGTATTTTGCCAAAGAGTATTCGATAGGAGTATTGTCGATAAGATAAGCTATGCTTTCAAAATACTGAATCGGCGCCCCCTTCTTAATATCCAGCAATTTAGCCTCATATTCCCCGGCAACAATGGATTCCAGGGTTCTGCTGGCCCCCGCAATTCTATACCCAAAATCATTTTCGAGTATATCATACATGGATTCCTTTTCCAGATCCTTTGACAATATACCCATGCATTTGTTATAAGGCAGATAGGTAACCACCAGAACAATAGGCTCATTATTGGCAAATCTCAACCTGGTGAGCTTAATTACCTTGCTCCCAAGGGGGATATTCAATGCTCCGCTTACCTTTTCATCACTTTTTACAGTCTCGATATTCAGCAGCCTGGTAGAAGGTATCAGGCCTTTCTTGCGCATTTCATTATCAAAGCTGTCTAAAATCAATAGAAAATCCTGCTTTATTTTAGGCTTTGAAACAAAGGTTCCCTTTGCTTTTTTTCTGTACAAATAGCCCTCGACAACCAGCTCATTAATCGCCTGGCGTACTGTTGGCCTGCTTATTTCAAAGTGTTCGCTTATTTCCTTTTCAGTTGGTATCGGCACTTCCTCATTATCGTGATGCTCTTTGATATACTCCAGTAATATTTCCTTTAATTGATAATACAGCGGGATTGGAATACTCTTATTAAGCGTTTTATTTCTAAAAAAAGTCATGTATTGCCTCCTGTCGTGTTTTGGCTTTCTTGTGCCTTTAACTGAAATTATTTTGCTTATTACTTCCTGGTATCAGGCCTTCAGAATGTAATTAAGTAATTACATTATGTCTTATGTGTAAATTATATATCGTTTTTTTG